>NZ_JBHYJD010000073.1:0-41599 GCF_042740555.1 Nonomuraea sp. NPDC059007
GGCTACACGCCTACAATCACCACCGCGGCCACACCGCACTCGGCGGCCAACCACCCGCCAACCGCGTACCTAACCTCTCAGGACAGAACAGCTAGAAGAGGCCCGTCACCGTGTTCGACCGGATCTTCTTCGTGACGCCCGTGGACCGGTCGAAGACCTGGACGATGGCGAAGATCTTGTCCGGCTCCACCGGGTCCTCGTCGAGATCCGCGCAGGCCACCGTGAACACGGCGGAGTAGTCGCCGTTGAGCGCGGTGGAGAAGGGGCCCTCCCTGACCAGCTCGTCGTCGCCGAACAGGTCCTCGCCGAACAGGCGGATGGCCAGGTTGTCCCGCTCCGTCGCGCCCACGTGGGCGTGGCCCTTGACGGTGACCAGGCACTTGACGTTGGTGACCTTGCTGATGACCAGCACCGCGCTGTCGGGCGCGGCGTTGGCCGCCCCCGAGAGGGCGGCCAGGGAAAGGGCGCCGGCCGCGAAGAAGGCGGCCAGTCGGGGTCCAGTGCGCATGTCGTGCTCCATAGGCCGGGCGGGCTCCGCTGCCCGCCGTCGCTCCTAGGGCGTTCCGGTACGTGCCACGGCGTTCCGCCGCGTTCCGTCAGACTCTGCGGATGAGGGTGGCGGCCAGCGCCAGGGCGGCGTTGACCAGGACGGCGACTGTCACGCCCTGCAGGACCGTGCCCATCGCGGCGGTGGCGACGGCGCTCATCACCGGGATGCCCATCGTGATGCCGACCTGCTGGGTCATCGTGGCCAGGCCGGTGGCCAGGCCCTGCTCCGAGTCGGGCAGGCCGGAGGTGGCGGTCACCATGAACCCGACGATGGCCACCATGTTGCCGATGCCGCCGATGAAGGTGGCCACGAGCAGCAGCCAGATCCAGCCCTGCGAGGCGCCGAGCAGCCCGAGCGAGGCGGTGGCCACGCCCTGCACCGCGAACCCGGCCAGCAGCGCGCCCCGGTTGCCGACCCTGGACAGCACCCTGGGCGCGACCACACCGCCGATGACCGTGCCGACGCCGAGCACCCCGAACGCCAGCCCGGTCGCCAGCGCCGAGTAGCCGAGCACCTTCTGCAGGTAGAGCGTGAGCAGGAACACCAGCGAGGTCTCGGTGGCGAAGGCGAGCAGCCCGGCCAGGTTGCCCCACGTGACGGTGGGACGGGCGAGGATCGACACCGGCACCAGCGGGTACGCCGCGCGCCGCTCGACGAACCAGAACACCACCAGCAACACCAGCCCGGCGGCCAGCGCGCCCAGCCCGAGCGGGTCGGCGAAGCCGTGCTCGCCAGCCCTGGTCAGCCCGTACACCAGGGCCAGGAGGCCGCCGGTCACCGTGATCGCGCCGGGCACGTCGATCTTGGGCCGCTCCTCCTGGCGGCTCTCGGCCAGGACGGCGGGGGCGGCCAGGAGCACGGCCAGCGCCACGGGCACGTTGATGAAGAACGCCCACCGCCAGCTGAGCAGGTCGGTCAGCAGCCCGCCGAGGATCGCGCCCGAGGTGAACCCGGCCGACATCAGCGCGCCGTTCAGCCCGAGCGCCCGCTCGCGCAGCGGCCCCTCGCGGAAGGAGGTGGTCAGCAGCGAGAGCCCGGCGGGCGTGACGATCGCGGTGGCCAGTCCCTGCGCCACCCGGGCCGCCAGCAACATGCCCGGCGAGGTGGCCAGCCCGCCGGCCAGCGAGGACAACCCGAGCAGCGCCATCCCGGCCAGGAAGAGGCGCCGCCGTCCGAACAGGTCGGCGATGCGCCCGAACAACAAGGTGAATCCGGCCGCCGCCAGCGCGAACGTGGTCGCCACCCACTGCAGGTCCGCCAGCGCGAACCCGAGTCCCGAGCCGATCACGGGCAGCGCGACGTTCAGGATGGAGAAGTCGACGGCCAGCATGAACTGGGAGCCGAGCAGCAGCACGAGGATCAGCTTCTGCCGGGCGGTCATCCGGGCGGACGTGTGTGTCCGCTCCGCGAGTACGGTCATCTCAGCCCCTTAATGGGTCATTCGTTCCGTTAAGATGGACACGAAGGTAACACACAAAGGAGCCTTAATGGAACAGCAGTCCCGTTTGGCCGGAACGGTCCGCCCCGGCGGGCGCACGGCGCGTACCCGCGCCGCCGTACTGGAGGCGACCCAGGACGAGCTGGTGGAGTGCGGATTCCACGGCCTGAACATGGACCGCGTGGCGGCCAAGGCGGGCGTGGGCAAGACGACGGTGTACCGCCGCTGGGGCGATCCCGCCGGCCTGGTCACCGACCTGATGGCCGAGCTGGCCGAGTCCTCCGCCCCGCATGCCGACACCGGCGGGATCGAGGGCGACCTGCGGGCCAACGCGCTCAACGTCCTGGGCGCGGTCACCGACCCCCGCCTGGGCGCGACCTTCCAGGCCGTCATCGCCGCCGCGACCGGCAACGAGGCGGCGGCCACGGCCCTGAGCGACTTCTACCTGCGCCGCATCCGCGCCTGGGCCCCGGTGGTGGACCGGGCCGTGGCCCGCGGCGAACTGCCCGAGGGCACCGACGGGATGGAGGTGATCAGGGCGGTCTCCGCGCCGCTGTACTACCGCCTGCTGGTCACCAGGGAGCCGGTCGACGAGAAGGTCGCCGAGCGCGCCGCCGCCCGCGCGCTGGCGGGCGCGCGGGCGGGTGCGTTCACGGGAGGGTGAGGGTACGGCCCCGCCAGAGGGTCCCCCTGGCTAAGGGGCGTCGGGCTAAGGGGCTGGCCTCGGGCTATGGGGTTGCCCCCGGGCTATGGGGTTGACCTTGGGCTATGGGCTGGCCTCGGGCTAGAGGGTTGAGCCTGGGCGCCGGTAGTTCTGCCGGGGCCAGATCGAGCCGTACCACCAGACGATGCCGCCGGTCAGGACGAGCCCGCCGGCGGTGGCCAGCTTGCCCATCAGGTCGGCGGGCGGCCCGGTGAAGGGCAGTTCGTCGTCGTCGCAGTCGCCCCGGCGGCAGTCGTCCTCGTCGTCGTCCCAGCAGGGTTCACCGCGATCGCAGTCCTCGTCGTCCCAGCAGTCCTCGCCCCGGTCGCACTCCTCGTCGTCCCAGCAGGGCTCGCCGCGATCGCAGTCGTCCCATTCGCGGCCGCGGTCCCAGGCGCGGCGGTGGTTCCCGCCGCAGTCGTTGCTCACCTGGTCGCGGGAGACGAGTTTGTCGCGCGAGTCCTGGGTGGTGTAGAAGGTCTCGATCTCGACGCGGCGCTGGTGGCCGAGCTTGATGCGCTTGGTGTAGTTGCGGCGGGCTTCGAGCGTGCCGGTGTCGACGGTGTCGTCGTCGCGGGTGATCTGGAAGTCGGTCTGGTAGTCGGTGACGCTGCGGAGCCTGACCTCGACGGTCCTGTTCTCGCAGTTCGGCCTGCTGACGCTCACGGTGAAGGGTGCGTCGGGCGACGGGCGTTCGGCCGCGAAGGCCGCGGAGGTGAGGAGCAATGCGCCCAGAGGGGCCGCCAGTGCTGCCAGAGTGAGGCGGGTGCCAATGGTCATAGCTTCCCCCAGCATGGTGATCTTTGCTACCTACAGTGCCCGTTTGATAGCACTGCGTAACATCAGTAACCCGGGGCAGCGGGATGGCCTACTCCTCCCTCATGATGGAGGTATGGCGGAGGCGATCTACGTGGGCGGGTTGTTGGTGGCGACTCCGCTGCTCGACGACCCGAACTTCCGGCGTAGCGTCGTGCTGATCTTGGAACACGACCTCGACGGCGGCACGCTCGGCGTGGTGCTGAACCGGCCGAGCGACGTCTCGGTGACGCAGGTGCTACCCGTCTGGGACCCGCTCGTGACCGGGCCTTCGGTGTTGTTCGAGGGCGGCCCGGTGCAGACGGACAGCGCGCTGGCGCTGGCGGCGGTGCCGAGCGGGGAGGAGCCTCTGGGCTGGCGGCGCCTGCACGCGGGCACGCCGGCGGTCTCCCGCCTCGGCACGGTGGACCTGGACGCGCCGCCGGAGATCCTGCAGGGCGAGATCGCGCAGATGCGGATCTTCGCCGGCTACGCGGGCTGGAGCGCCGGCCAGCTGGAGACGGAGATCGCCGAGGGTCACTGGTACGTCGTCGACTCCGAGTCCGGCGACACCTTCCATGACGATCCCGGCACGCTGTGGCGGCGGGTGCTCAGACGGCAGCCGGGCGAGCTGGCGTTCGTGGCGACCTGCCCGGACGACCCGTCGCTGAACTAGGCGTCCCAGCCGGGCTTCAGCGAACGCTCGGCGATCGCCAGCGTCTGCTCCATGCGCTCGACGATGGCGCGCACGTTCGTGGGCTCATAGGGGCACTCGAAGCCGACCCGCATGGTGGCCATGGCCCAGGCGACGATGAGGTGGGAGAGCTGGTCGGCCGGGTCGACGCCGCGGCGGCGGGCGATGATCTCGGTGAGGCGCAGTTCGGTCGCGGCGCCGCGGGCGACGGACTTGCCGACGAGGGCCGGGTTGTTCTCGAAGAGTTTGCGGAGTTTGAGGAACCGCTCGGCGTCTTCGGGCGTTGAGCCCTGCATGTCGTGAATCACCGCACGCAAGGCGTGTGTCAGCGAGGTGAACGGCGGTTCGTCCTCCGGCCGGCCGTTGAGGGTCTCCGTCATCGTCTCCTCCCCCTGCTCGTGGAACCACAGCGGGATGGCTTCCTTGCTGGAGAAGTAGCGGAAGAACGTCCGGGGCGAGACGTCGACGACCCCCGCGATCTGCTCGACGGTGGTGGCGTCGTACCCTTGTTCGAGGAACAGGTCGAGCGCCACGTCGAGAAGAGCGAGGCGCGTCTTCTCCTTCTTGCGTTCGCGCAGTCCCACAGTCGTCACTCCCTCGAAACCTTCCTGTCACAGTATGACATAAGTCATCGTCTGCCGATTAAAACCCGTTTGTCATTTGTCATCGTATGACATAAGTTACCTGAGTCTTAGGTTACTTATGCCCCGATGTGGGGTGGCTAGCGTAGGGGGACTCGAATGGCGGCTCACGCGAAGGCGACGGTGGAGGCACCGTCGCCCCCGGGCGGGGCTCAATCGGCTATCGGGGGGAATCCGTGGCTGACGCTGCTGGCGGTGTGTCTGGGCGTCATCATGGTGATGCTCGACGGCACCGTCATGGGTATCGCGGCTCCGGTCATGGGCGCCGAACTGGGGGCGACGCTCTCGGACATGCAGTGGGTGACCAACGGCTATCTGCTCGCGCTGGCGGTCTTCCTGATCACCGCGGGCAAGCTGGGTGACATCTACGGTCACAAGCGGGTGTTCCTGCTCGGCGTCGCGGGATTCGCGATCACCTCGGCGGCCATCGCGCTGAGCGGCTCGGTCACCGCGCTGATCATTTTCCGGGTGCTCCAGGGTCTGTTCGGCGCGCTGCTGCAGCCGGCCGCGCTCGCGCTGCTGCGCTCGGCCTTCCCCAAGGAGCGGCTGAACCAGGCCATGGGCGCGTGGGGCGCGATCATCGGTCTGTCCAGCGCCGCCGGCCCGATCCTGGGCGGCCTGCTGGTGGAGAACGTCAGCTGGCAGTCGGTCTTCTACATCAACGTGCCGGTCGGCATCGTCGCGCTGATCATGGGCTTCGTGATCATCAAGGAGAGCCGCGCCGCGAGCCTGTCCAGGATCGACTGGCCGGGTGTGGTGCTGCTGTCCGGCATGATGTTCTCGCTGGTCTGGGCGATCATCAAGGCTCCCGAGTGGGGCTGGACCGACGCGAAGACGCTGATCTTCGGCGCGGTCTTCGTCGTGTTCGCCGCCTCCTTCATCTTCTGGCAGAGCCGGGCCAAGCAGCCGCTGGTCCCGCTGTCGCTGTTCAAGAACCCGTCCATCTCCATCGGCACCGTGCTGATGATGATGGTGGCCTTCGCGATGTTCGGCGCCATGTTCTTCCTGGGCTTCTTCTTCCAGGGCGTGCACGGCCTGACGCCGCTCGACGCGGGTCTGCGCATGCTGCCGATGAGCGCCGGCATGATCGTCGCCTCGCCGCTGGCGGCCATGGCGATCGGCAAGCTCGGCCCGAAGATCACCATGGCCGTCGGTCTGCTGATCACCGCTTCGGCGATGTTCCTGATGTCGCAGCTCAGCATGGACGCCTCGTTCGTCGAGAGCGGCCTGCCGTTCCTGCTGCTGGCCTTCGGCCTCTCGCCGGTCTTCGTCGGCGCCACCGAGATCATCGTGGGCAACGCCCCGCTGGAGCTGTCCGGCGCGGCCGGCGGCATCCAGCAGTCGGCCATGCAGGTCGGCGGCGCGCTGGGCACGGCGATCCTCGGCGCGGTCATGGCCGGCACCATCTCCGACAAGCTGCCCGGCTACCTCGGCCCGGCCGCCGCCGCGCTCAAGCCCGCGGAGCTTGAGGGCCTGGAGAAGGCCGCCGCGTTCGGCACCGTCCCGCCGCAGGCGACCCAGGGCATGGAGCAGCAGATCATCGACGCGCTGACCAACGCCGTGCACCTGGCGTTCATGGACGGCATGCACACCGCGTTCACGGTCAGCACGATCGTCGCGGTGATCACCGCCGGTCTGGCGTTGTTCGTGCGCTCGGGCCGCAAGATCGAGGGCGAGCCGGTCCACATCGGCTGACCAACCCCTTCATCGACGGCGTACGGCTCCCGCCCCGGCGGGAGCCGTACCGCTATCTGGGGGTGATGACCAGGTCGAGGCGGCCGGAGGTCTTGGTCTTGACGGTCAGCACGCGCGTGGCGGCATCCCAGGTGGCCTCGCCCGTGGAGGCCTTGCCGCCGTTCGGGAAGTCCTTGCCCGGCAGGTAGACCTCGGTGGCGCCGGTCTCGTTGGCGTCGAAGGTGAGGGTCAGCTTCACCGCTTTCTCGTCGTAGGCGATCCGCAGCGGGACACCGCCCACCGCCCTCGGGTACGGCCGCGCGTACGCCTCCACCAGCGGCCCCGCCTTGCCCTTGTCATAGGGCCCCCAGGGTCCGTCGTCGCGCGACCAGTAGGCGCGGCCCATGGCGGTCTCGTCGGTGACGTCGAGGATGCGCTCGACCAGGTCGGTGGCGCCCGGCCTGGTCATGTCCAGCCCGAACTCGCCCAGCACGATCGGCGCCTTCATCCGCTCGGCCGTGCGCAGGATGTTGTCGCGCCACCAGCCGAGCGTGCGGTCGGTCCACTCCTTGGACCCTGCGGTGTAGTCGTCGCCCAGGTCCAGCGGGAGCGGGTAGAGGTGCGGCGCGAACGCGATGCGCGGCGGTCCGGTGCGCGGGTCGTCGAAGGCGGGCAGCGCCGAGGGCAGGCCCCAGTTGACCCCGACCGCCTGCGGTTCGAGGAAGATCCAGCTGTCGGGGTCGACGCTGCGGATCTCGGCGATGGACTTGCGGTAAAGGGTGGCGAGCGGGCCGGTCTCGAACGCCGCGGCCTGCACCGATCCGCCCCAGGGTTCGTTCATGAGGTCGTAGCCGATGACGGCCGGGTCGTCCTTGAAGCGGTCGGCGACGGCCCTCCAGGCCTTGGCGTAGCGGTCCATGAGCTCGGGGTGCTCGCCCGTGGTGTTCCAGAAGTGGTCGAAGGCGCGGATGACGCCGGGCTCCAGGTAGTACATCTCCCAGGTGGGCTGGTCGGTGGCGACCGGCAGGCCGTCCATGAACGTGGCCCACTGGGGCGCGCCGTTCCCGGCGACCTTGGAGGGGGTGATGCCGTTGCCCCACAGGTCCTGGTGCATGTCGAGCATGACGTGGTAGCCGCGTTTGCGGTACCAGCCGATGCGCTCAGCCACCTTGTCCAGATATTTCGTGTCATAGGTGCCGGGGGAGGGCTCCACAGCCCGCCACTGCAACAGGAAGCGGACGAAGTTCGTCCCCATGTCCCGGTACTCGCGCTCGACATCCGCCTCGGTCAGCTTCGGCAGGCCGTCCGGCGTGCTCTTGGCGCTGCTGGCGGTGTTGAACCCGTGCAGAATCAGCGCCCGTCCCGCGTCGTCGGTCACATACCTCCGCGCGGGCTGCGGCGCCTCCCTCGCCGCTGCGGCGACGCCGCCTCCGGCCACGACCAAGGCCACCACGGCACCTGCGATCCACCGCGCACGCTTCATCTCATCGAACTCCGGCATCTGAGGGGTTCCCCGCGTCTGGGGTCTTCCGCCACAATCTTGGTGGCCGCTAGCCTGCCGAACATGAGCTTTGGTCGCAATAGCCTTCCGGCGATCGTCACCGCGTTGCTCGCGTTGTTCTTCGGCCTGTTCGGGACCTGGCTGGTGACGCGGGTCGGGTATCTGGCCGTGCCGTCCGCCGTGGGCCTGCCGTACGGGCTGCCGGGGCTGCGGGTGACGCCGGTCGGTGAGACGCCCTGGCTCTTCCTTCTGACCGACGTCGGCGCGGCACTGGTCCTGGTCGCGGTCGTGGCCGGTACGCGGCGCGGATTCTGGGGCACCTGGGGTGCGTTCGTGCTGGGCACGGCGCTGGCGGGCCTGCTGCGGGCCGCGGTCTCCGCCATCTCGGCCGAGGCCGGGCTGGGCGCGTACGCGGGATATCTGGGCGGCGGGCTGGTGGCCGGGCTGCTCTGGGGGATCGTGCTCGGGTGGATCGCCGGGCTGGCCTCGCTACCGCGGCGGCGTGCCGTACGGGTCCGGGAGGGTGGGCACTTGCCCGCGGGCATAAACTCGATGGGGTGAGCACGAAGATCCTCCCTGAGCAGAAAACCGCGCCGCAGACCTCGCACGGCGACGGGGACCACGAGCGGTTCGCGCACTATGCCGACAAGCGCAAGATCACCGAAGCCATGGTGACGGGCACGCCGATCCGTGCCCTGTGCGGCAAGGTGTGGGTGCCCAGCCGTGACCCCAAGAAGTACCCGGTCTGCCCGGAGTGCAAGGAGATCTACGAGGGGCTGCCGATCGGCGGCGGCGACGGCGACGACAAGCAGTGAGTGTTGATCACGGGTGATCGCCCCCGGTAGGGCTACGGTCGGGATGTCCTGACCTGCTCATGCCGTATCGGGGGAGTGCATGGCCCGGCGTGCGACCGCCGTTCTGTTGGTGTGCCTGCTCGCGGCCGTGCCACCGATCGACCACCCTGCTGCCGCCGCGTCCTGCGAACGGCCCGCCGTACCCCGGCTGAAGGGGGAGCGCCCGCCCGACGTGCGCGCGCCGCACGTGCGCGAGCCCGATCCGCGGCAGGTGCGTGAGGTGCTCGCCGAACTCGGCGAGCGGCTCGGCGACACCAAGCCGCCGACCTCGATCACGATCCCGACCTGGGTGCACGTGCTCACCGACGGCCGTCGGCGGGCGCCAGACGACGCCGTGCGCGCGCAGATCGCCGCGCTCAACTCCGCGTACGGCGGGCGGCTCGGCGGCGTCGACACCGGCGTGCGCTTCCGCCTGGACGGGATCACGCTCACCCGCAACACGTCCTGGTTCGGCGACCCCCTGGGTCACGAGGCGGCGATGAAGGGCCACCTGCGCAAAGGCGGCGTGCAGACGCTCAACCTCTACGTCGGCCAGCTCAGCGAACTCGTGCTCGGCTTCTCGACCTATCCCTTCTGGTACGCCTCCGGCCCGCGCCTGGACGGCGTCGTCGTCGACTGGCGCAGCCTGCCCGGCGGCGCCCTGCGCAACTTCGACCTGGGCTTCACCGGCGTGCACGAGATCGGTCACTGGCTCGGGCTGTTCCACACCTTCGAGAACGGCTGCGAGGAGCCCGGTGACGGCGTGGACGACACGCCCCCCGAGGCGCTGCCGACCGAGGGCTGCCCGGGGGCCAAGGACACCTGCCCGCTGGGCGGGGCCGATCCGATCCGCAACTTCATGGACTACTCCTACGACCGGTGCATGCAGGAGTTCACGCAGGGCCAGGCGGTCAGGATGCACGAGATGTGGGCGGCCTACCGCGGCACGGAGACCTGACGGGGCTACACGAACGACAGCAGGGACACGGCCAGTCCGGCGGTGGCGAGCAGCGCGCCCGCGCGGCTGCCGCCGGTACGCCAGGTGGCCAGCCCCGTGAGCAGCCCGCCGAGTCCGAACAGCAGGCCGACCAGGCCGGCGATCAGGCTGAACGGGTTGGGCGCGTAGCCGGCGGCCATCCAGCCGCCGGGAGCGAGGGCCCAGACGGGGCCGCTGGCCAGGCCGGCGAGTCCGGCGAGCAGCGAGCCGCCGCCCAGCAGAGTGCCGGGCTCGGCCCGCTCGGGCTTGGTGGAAGATCGCATGGTGCCATCTTCGCTGGCTACCGGGCTGTGGCCGCAACGCCGGGGTTACTTTGAAGTGAAAAATGGTGACATCTAGGATATGGGGGTGACAGCACCGAAGACTCTGGACGCTCCAGTCGACCCACCCCGTATCTTCGGGCCCGCCTACCGCACCGCCACCCTCGGCATCCTCCTCGTCGCCACTCTCATCGCCTTCGAAGGCATGTCCGTCGGCGTCGTCATGCCCCAGGTCTCCAAGGACCTGCACGCCGAGACGCTGTACGGCATCAGCTTCTCCGCCTTCCTCATCGCCAGCCTGTTCGCCAACGTGGTGTCGGGGCTCTGGTCGGACCGGCGCGGCTACACCATGCCGTTCCTGGTGGGCGTGGTGCTGTTCGTCGCCGGGATGGGGCTGGCCGGGGCGGCGGTGAGCAAGGAGATGTTCATCGTGGCGCGGGCCGTACAGGGGCTGGGGGCCGGGACCACGATCGTGGCGCTGTTCGTCATGATCGCCCGGGTCTATCCCGCCGAGGTGCGTCCCAGGGTCTTCGCCGGGCTGTCGGCCGCCTGGGTCGTGCCCGCCATGGTCGGACCTGCCATCGCGGGCTTCGTCGGCGACCGGTTCGGCTGGGAGTGGGTCTTCTACGGCATCATCCCGCTCGTCGTGCCGGCGCTGGTCATGCTCGTCCCCGCCCTGAACAGGAAGTCCACCGAGGAGGCCGTCCCCTCGACCGGCCCGCGCTCCCGGCCGGGCCTGATGGCGCTGGCGGCCACCTGCGCTTCCGTGGGCGCCGGCGCGCTGCTCTACGGCATCCAGGAGCACACGGTTGAGAGCGGCCTGATCGGCGTGGCCGGTCTGGCGGCGCTCGGGTACGGCCTGTACCGCCTGCTGCCGCCGCACGCGCTGCGCTTCGGCCGGGGCCTGCCCACCACGGTCATGATGCGCGGGTTCTTCTCGGCCGCCTTCTTCGGCGTCAACGCCTACATCCCGCTCGCGTTGCAGGAGGTCAAGGACTTCGACGCCACCACCGCCGGCATCGCGCTCACCACCGGCGCCCTCGGCTGGTCGACCGGCTCCTACCTGCAGAGCCGCCGCGACGCCCTGCCCCACAGGCGCATCCGGCTGGGCGCCTTCTGCGTGATGATCGGCGTGCTCCTCACCATGCTGTCCGTCCTCCCCGGCATCACCGGGTGGGTCGCGGTGCCCGCCTGGATCATCGCCGGCTTCGGCATGGGCATCGGCATGACCACGGTCAGCGTCACCGCGCTCAAGCAGTCGCCGCTCAACGAGCAGGGCGCCAACTCGGCCGCCCTCTCGGTCACCGACATGCTCGGCTCCGCCCTGACCATCGGCGTGGGCGGCGCGCTGGTGAACATGATCGGCCACGCCCCTTCACAGATCGCGACCGGCTTCATCGTCATCTCCTGCCTCATGGCCGCCATCGCCCTGGCCGCGACGCTCCTTTCGGCCCGCACCGCGACCTGATCGCGCGGAGTGAGCGGGCGGGTTGCCGGGTAAGCACTGATCGTGCCCCCGCCGGTGACGCGTGCCCCGCCGTACCCCTCAATCGCCTAACTTTCCCCTCCCGTCCCAGCGATCGCGGATCGCCGGAATCGTCGGCGGGAGGAGTGATAGGACAGCGGGACGAGGAGGTGCCATGGAGGACGATCACCGCGTCTGGCCGCCCGGCTCGCCGCGCGGCACCCCTCCGCTGCCCGACGATCCCGACGAGCCGTGGAACCCCCCACTCAGGCGTACGGCGGGCCGCGACGTCGAGCCGCCGCCGTGGGAGTCGCTGCCCCCCTCCGCCCGCTACTACGGCAGCCCGGCGACGCCCAGCCCGGTGCGCCGACGGCTCTGGCGCAGGCGCGCGGGGGCCGTGCTGGCGCTCCTGGTGGCCGCTGGGCTGGTCGGCGGGCTGGTCGTGGTCGTGTTCAGGATGGCGACCCCGCCGCCGGTCCAGGGGCGGCTCGTGGACGCCGTCGCCCAGGTGACGCTGACGTTGCCGCAGGGGTGGCAGGAAGGGGTCGTGGCGCCGGTCACCGGGTTCACCTCGGTGGCGCGGTCGGAGCGGGGGGTGGTGATGGCGCGGGCCGTACCGCACTCCGCGCAGGGGGCGCGCACGATGGTCGCCGACACCGCGCAGCTCTACTCGCGGCTGCTCCTCAAAGGGGACAAGGTCGACATCGTCGACGACCGGGCCCTGCCCCAGGGATACACGCGCGCGCTGCGGGCCGAATATCGGGATGTGGTCAACCGCCCGGCGTACTTGCGGGTGACTCTTCTCACGCGACCCGGGCGGTCCGTTCTGCTGGTCGGACTGCTCCAACCAGCGGATACCGCCTCAATCGAGGCCCTCGACACGGTGATGGCGAGCGTGCGATAAGCCGCGTGACGCCCAATAGCACGCAAGGATGAGGTTGGCCAGGATCCATGTTCTACGGCACGTCTTGTCGGTGAGCCCGATTACTCTTGGGTCACTGTGAGAGAGCGAAGCACACGAACCCCAGGAGTGATGCGGTGAGTACGTTCGCCGCATCCCATCTGTCACCCTCCTATCCCGACAGGGCAGCATGGGGCACCGCGCCCAAGCTGAGGGCCTGGCAGCAGGAGGCTTTCGACCTCTACTTCAGGCGCGAGCCCCGTGACTTCCTCACGGTGGCGACGCCGGGCGCGGGCAAGACGACCTACGCCCTGCGCATCGCCAGCGAGCTCCTGGCCAACGGCGTGATCCGGGCGATCACCATCGTCACGCCCACCGAGCACCTCAAGCGCCAGTGGGCCGACGCCGCGGGCAAGGTCGGCATCAACATCGACCCCGAGTTCAAGAACAGCCAGGGCGCCACCTCACGCGACTACATCGGCGTCGCGGTCACCTACGCCCAGGTCGCCATGCACCCGGCGCTCCACCGCGCCCGCACCGAGGCGCGCAAGACGCTGATCATCTTCGACGAGGTGCACCACGCCGGCGACGCCAAGTCGTGGGGCGACGGCATCCGCGAGGCGTTCGAGCCCGCCACCCGCCGCCTCCAGCTGACCGGAACCCCGTTCCGATCCGACGACAGCCCCATCCCCTTCGTGGAGTACGCCGAGGACGCCGAAGGCTTCAAGCGCAGCGTCTCCGACTACTCCTACGGCTACGGCCCCGCCCTCGACGACGGCGTCGTCCGCCCGGTGATCTTCCTCGCCTACTCCGGCGAGATGAAGTGGCGCACCCGCGCCGGCGACGAGATCGCCGCCACCCTCGGCACCCCGCTCACCAAGGACCAGCTCTCCCAGGCCTGGCGGGCCGCGCTCGACCCCAAGGGCGACTGGATCCGCCAGGTGATGCAGGCGGCCGACCGCCGCCTCACCGAGGTACGGCGCGGCGTGCCCGACGCCGGCGGCCTGGTCATCGCCACCGACCACGAGGCCGCCCGCGCCTACGCCCGCCACCTGCGCAACATCAGCGGCGAGGGCGCCACCGTCGTGCTCTCCGACGACCCGGGCGCCTCCAAGAAGATCAAGCAGTTCGCCGCGTCGGAGGACCGCTGGCTCATCGCGGTCCGCATGGTCTCCGAAGGCGTCGACATCCCGCGCCTGTGCGTCGGCGTCTACGCCACCTCCACCTCGACCCCGCTCTTCTTCGCCCAGGCCGTGGGCCGCTTCGTGCGAGCCCGCAAGCGCGGCGAGATGGCCTCGGTCTTCCTGCCCTCGGTGCCGACCCTCATGGGCCTGGCCAACGAGATGGAGCTCGAACGCGACCACATCCTCAACAAGCGCCCCCCGGAGGACGGTCTCGACGACTCCCTCCTGCAGGATGCCAACCGCAAGAAGGACAACCCCGACGTCCTGGGCGACGAACTGCCGTTCGAGACCATGGAGACGTCGGCCACCTTCGACCGCGTGCTGTTCGACGGCGGCGAGTTCGGCACCGGCGCCGAGGTCGGCTCGGCCGAGGAAGAAGACTTCATCGGCCTGCCCGGCCTGCTCGAACCCGACCAGGTCGCGACCCTGCTGCGCAAGCGCCAGTCCGACCAGCAGGCCGCCAAGACCAAGAAGGCCGAGACCGCCGCGCCCGCGATGGCGCCGCACGAGCAGATGGCCGAGCTGCGCCGCGAGCTCAACGGCCTCGTCGGCGCCTGGAACCACCGCACCGGCCAGCCGCACGGCGTCATCCACAACGACCTGCGCCGCGCCTGCGGCGGCCCGCCCATCGCCCAGGCCACGGCCGAGCAGATCCAGGAACGCATCGCCAAGATCCGCGCCTGGGCCACCCAGCGCCGCTGACCGGCCCTGATCCGCCGCCTCGGGCCCGCGCGTCAGCGCGCGCCCGGGGGATACGGGCCGCGCGGCTTCGGGCGTTTGGGACACCCGACACAATGACCCGTCTCCAACGTCCTCCTGCTTGATGCGGGTCGGGCTCAGTGCGCGGCCGGGGCGGGGATGCGGTTGTCGGTACGGCCGTCCACGGCCCGGTAGGTCCCCGGCTTGGGCAGGGGGATCCTGAGGGAGGCGGCGCCGTCGGCGACGCGCACCGGGACGGTCGTGACGCCGGGGTGACGGCCGGACAGCGGGCCCTCGTGGATCCACACGCGCAGCCGGTGGCCCTTGGGGCGCATCAGCACCTTCGCCGTGTCGCACTCGGTCGCCGAGGCCGGCCAGGTCAGCTCCAGGCTGCGGCGCCCGACCACCCGGGCGGTCGAGGGGACCGGGGTGCTCTCGGCGCACGCCGCCGGCCGCGGCATGGTGTGGGAGACCACGACCGGCTCCGGGTCCAGGGTGTCGGCCAGGGCGACCGTACCCGACTCCAGCAGCACGAGCGTGAGCACCGCGCCGGCCTTGGCGAGGTTGCGGCCGCGGAAGAGCACCCAGAGGCTGAGCGGCGCGAGCACCAGCCATGCCAGGCCCAGGGAGATGGCGAGCATGAAAGACCCCAAGACGGTCAAGGAGAGGTGACTCTCCGTATGAGTTCGCGGACAGAGGGGTGTCGCCGTCTTGGATATCACATGACGTGTACTCTGCGTAGTCTCTAGCTACGGACCGTTGGGGCCCCGCGCAGATTGGCGCCCGCCTCGGTCAGGTCGGCGATCGCCTTGTCGGTGGTGGCGCGGGCCACCCCGGCCGTCAGGTCGAGCAGCACGGTCACCGCGAGCCCGTGCTTGACCGCGTCCAGCGCCGTGGCGCGCACGCAGTGGTCGGTGGCGATGCCGACCACGTCCACCTGGTGTACGCCGTGGGCGTTGAGCCAGTCGGCCAGCGAGACGCCGTCGCCCGAAGCGCCCTCGAAGCCGCTGTAGGCCGCCTCGTGCGTTCCCTTGCTGAAGACCTCCTCCACCGCCGCCACGTCGAAGGCGGGGTGGAAGTCGGCGCCCGGGGTGCCGGCCACGCAGTGCGCGGGCCAGGAGGTCACGTAGTCGGGCGACAGGGAGAAGTGCTCGCCTGGGTCGACGTGGTAGTCGCGGGTGGCCGCCACGTGGGCGTAGCCGTGGTCGGCCACGTGGCGGGTGATGGCCGCCGCGACCTCCGAGCCGCCCGCCACGGCGAGGCTGCCGCCCTCGCAGAAGTCGTTCTGCACATCGACGATGATCAGCGCCGTGCTCATACCAAGAACGATACTTCAGGCGAATTCCGTGGGGATGGCCGCATAGCCCCGTCCGAGGTGGAGGGCATCCTGGGGCAGGCGGGCGATGGCCTCGCGATGGCGGTCGCGGGCGGCGTCCAGGGGCTCGCGGCCCACGACGGCGCCGTCCTCGACCAGCGGGTGCAGCAGCGGGATGCCGCCCTCCGGCACCGCGCCCTCCGTCGCCGACGTGGTGACCAGCTCGGTCTCGAAGTGGCCGGTCTCGTCGAGCAGCCGGTAGGCGTGCTTGCGGCCGCCCCGCGACGGCTTGCCCACCGAGCGCTTGGCCACCGGCTCCAGCTTGCCGCTCGCGGTCTCCCTGGCCACGAGCTTGTACACCAGCGCCGCCGTCGGCACCCCCGACCCGGTCACCAGCGAGGTGCCCACGCCGTAGGCGTCCACGGGGGCCGCTGCCAGGGCGGCGATCGCGTACTCGTCGAGGTCGGAGGTGACCAGGATGCGGGTCTTGAAGGCGCCCAGCGCGTCGAGCTGCTCGCGTACCTCCTGGGCGGCGGCGGCCAGGTCGCCGGAGTCGATCCTGACCGCGCCCAGGTCGCTGCCTGCCAGCTCGACCGCGGTCCTGACCGCCTCGGGCACGTCGTAGGTGTCCACCAGCAGCGTGGTCGAGGCGCCGAAGGAGGCGATCTGGGCTTCGAAGGCGGACTTCTCCGAGTCGTGCAGGAGGATGAACGCGTGCGCGGCCGTACCGGCTGTGGGGACGCCGTAGGCGTGGCCGGCCATGAGGTTGGAGGTCGCGGTGAACCCGGCGAGATAGGCGGCGCGGGCGGCGGCGACGGCGGCCCGTTCGTGCGTGCGGCGCGAGCCCATCTCGATGAGCGGCCGGCCCCCGGCCGCGTTGGCCATCCGCGAGGCGGCCGAGGCGATGGCGCAGTCGTGGTTGAGAATCGAAAGGATCAGGGTCTCAAGAAGTACGGCTTCCGCGAACGTGCCCTCGACCACGAGAATGGGCGAAGCCGGAAAGTACAGATCGCCCTCGCGATAACCGCACACGCTCCCGGAAAATCGGTAATCGGCGAGAAACGCCAAAGTCGACTCGTCCACCACCCGCTTGTCGCGCAGGTAGGCCAGTTCTTCCTCGCCGAAACGGAAGCGCTCCAGCTCCTCCAGCACCCGTCCGATGCCCGCGACCACACCGTAGCGACGCCCGCCCGGCAGGTGGCGGGCGAAGACCTCGAACACGGCGCGTCGATGGGCGGCGCCGCTGCGTAGCGCGGCCTGCAACATTGTCAGCTCATAGTGATCTGTGAGCAACGCAGTGCTCATGGTCATAGTCACGACTCGAAGACTACGGCCCAGATAGGGCAGACTCGGGGATGTGGGTAGCACCGCTCCAATCGCCGTCGAGCGTCCGTCAACGGACGTTCGGCCCGATCTGCCATGGGTGACGATCGTCTGGAATGACCCGGTCAACCTGATGTCGTACGTGACCTATGTCTTCCAGACCGTCTTCGGCTACTCGAAGGAAAAAGCCGAGAAGCTCATGAAGGACGTCCACCACAAGGGCAAGGCCGTCGTCTCCAGCGGCACGCGTGAAGAAATGGAACGCGATGTGCAGATTCTTCACTCCTACGGCCTGTGGGCGACGCTCCAGCCGGACTCGGCGAAGTGAGGCGGAACCGGTGAGCTCTGGCTTCAGCGCGCACAAGGACGGCGTGATCGCCGAGTTCGAGCCCGCCGAGGTCTCGATACTCAAGTCGCTGGTCTCCCAGGTGCTCGGGCTGGTCGAGCCGGGGCTCACCAGCGACGACCCGCTGGAGCGGGCGCTCGGCATCGGCGCCGCGCAGGCGCCCTCGGACCCGGTGCTGAAGCGGCTGTTCCCGAGCGCCTACGAGGACGACGAGGACGCGGCCGACTTCCGCCGCTACACCGAGGCGACGCTGCGCGAGGGCAAGCGCGCCGACGCGCAGACGATGCTGGACACGGCCAAGCCCGGCCGCAGCGAGCTCACGCCCGAGCAGGCGCAGGCGTGGCTGCGCTCGCTCAACGACGTACGGCTCGCGCTGGGCACGCGGCTGGAGGTCACCGAAGAGGTGCACGACGAGATCGCGATGATGTCCGAGGACGACCCGCGCTACCCGGCCTACGTCACCTACGACTGGCTGACCTACCTGCAGGACAGCCTGGTTCGCGCACTCTGGTAGTTTCCGCCCCATGCTGACGATCTCGCAGGAACTGGTGGACAGGATCGTGGCCCACGCGCGGGCCGACCACCCCGACGAGGCGTGTGGGGTCATCGCGGGGCGAAATGGGGTACCCGAGCGGTTCATCCCCATGGAGAACGCCGAGCGCTCGCCCACCTTCTACCGTTTCGACTCGCTGGAGCAGCTGCGCGTCTGGCGGGAGATGGACGACAACGACGAGGAACCCGTCGTGATCTACCACTCCCACACCGCCACCGAGGCCTACCCCTCACGTACCGACGTGAGCTACGCCGCCGAGCCGAACGCCCATTACGTGCTGGTCTCAACCCGGGAAGAGGACGAGACGGAATTCCGCTCCTACCGCATCCTCGACGGGGAGATCAGCGAAGAAGAGGTAAGGTTTATCCCATGAGGACCGCCGCCACCGCCGCCGCGCGGGTGCGTCATGTCCAGAGCTTCCTCTTCGCGCACACGCCCTCTGTCGTCGTCTACGACTGTCGCTGAACGGTCCCCCGCTCACCCCGACATATCCCGACATGAGGAGACCTGATCAGCGATGGCCATTGAGGTACGCATCCCGACCATCCTGCGCAACTACACCGACGGCGCCAAGGCCGTCGACGCCGAGGGCGCCACGCTCGACGAGCTGATCGCCAACCTGGAGTCCCGGCACCCCGGCATCAAGGACCGCCTGGTCGACCAGGGCGCCCTGCGCCGGTTCGTGAACGTCTACCTGAACGACGAGGACGTACGTTTCCTCGGCGGTCTCGGCACGCCCGTGTCCGACGGTGACACGGTGACCGTCCTGCCCGCCGTCGCCGGCGGCGCGAGCTAGATCCCTTTAGCGCCGCCCCTTCCGGGGGCGCGCCCGAGGCGGAAGCCGTACACGATGCGCTTTGAATCTTTGATCGACTCCGTCGGCCGCACGCCGCTCGTCGGGCTGCCCCGGCTCTCGCCCTCCGCGGAGGTGCGCGTGTGGGCCAAACTCGAGGACCGTAACCCCACCGGCTCCATCAAGGACCGTCCCGCGCTGTGGATGATCGAGCAGGCGGAGAAGGACGGCCTGCTCACGCCCGGCTGCACGATCCTGGAGCCGACCAGCGGAAACACCGGCATCTCGCTGGCGATGTCGGCGAAGCTGAAGGGGTACCGGCTGATCTGCGTCATGCCGGAGAACACCTCGGACGAGCGGCGGCAGTTGCTGCGGATGTGGGGCGCGGAGATCATCTCCTCGCCCGCGGCCGGCGGCTCGAACGAGGCCGTCCGGGTGGCCAAGGGGCTGGCGGCTGAGCATCCGGACTGGGTGATGTTGTACCAGTACGGGAACCCGGCCAACTGGCGCTCCCACTACGAGTCGACAGGGCCGGAGATCCTCGCCGACCTGCCCACGGTGACGCACTTCGTTGCCGGGCTGGGGACTACCGGGACGTTGATGGGGGTGGGGCGATTCCTGCGGGAGCGGGTGCCGGGGGTGCAGATCGTCGCTGCCGAGCCCCGTTATGGGGAGCTGGTGTATGGGCTGCGGAATGTGGACGAAGGGTTCATTCCTGAGCTTTATGACGAGTCTGTGCTGACCACGCGGTTCTCGGTGGGGTCGGGGGACGCTTTGCGGCGTACCCGGGAGTTGCTGGCCGGGGAGGGTATTTTCGCTGGGGTTTCCACCGGGGCGGCTTTGCACGCGGCGCTCGGGGTCGCCGGGAAGGCGGTCAAGGCGGGGGAACGGGCGGACGTGGTGTTCGTGGTGGCGGATGGCGGGTGGAAGTACCTGTCTACCGGCGCGTACGAGGGCACGCTCGACGAGGCCGAGGAACGCCTCGACGGGCAGTTGTGGGCCTGATCTTTCTCTCAGTCACAAGCTTTTTGTGAGTTTACGGCGGGGCCACGTGGGCGCCTCCCGCCGACGCGGGTCGGCGCCGATCGTCGGGCGCTTCTCACGTCGCACGTGGTCCCCGCCGCCACAAGCCACCCTTGACCGGGACCGTGCTTCCCACCTTGCCGACCGCCCACATGGCGCCGGTCTCACCGTGCACCGTCTCGCCGTTGCGGCGCTGACAAGCGTGGGGGTGGTGCGCTGTGGGCGGGTTCCGCGTTGTGGCCGCCTCGTGGGGCGCGGGCGTGTGCGTCGCTTCGTGCCGGTGGTCCTGTCGCTTGGGTCGTGCCTGAGGTCCTGTCGCTTGGTCGCCGTGCGCGTTGCGCCGGGCTCCGCCGTACACCGTCTCGCCGTTGCGGCGCTGAAAAGCGACGGGGTGGTGCTGTGTGTGCGGGGCGTGGGGTCCTGCGCCGGTCTCCGTCGTGCGCGTTGCGCCGGTCTCCGCCGTGCACCGTCTCGCCGTTGCGGCGCTGAAGAGCGACGGGGTGGTGCTGTGGTGCGGGGCGTGGGGTCCTGCGCGGGGTGCCGTCGTGCGCGTTGCGCCGGGCTGCGTCGTGCACCGTCTCGCCGTTGCGGCGCTGAAACGCGACGGGGCGGTGTCGCGTGTGCGTCGGTGTCGGGTGTGGGTGATGCGTATGTGGGTGTGGGGAAGGGGCAGCACCCTTGGTGGGTGGCTGCCCCTTCTTGGGTTGGGTTGCTAGTTGAACAGGAGGCGGAGGGAGAAGGTGGCCTCGGTGGTGGTTTGTTTGCCGCTCAGGCCCACGGCTCGCAGGACCTGGAGGTTGGCCTTGTCGTCGCCCTGCATGGACTCCAGGTAGAACTTTTCTACCTTGTCCAGGTCCACGAAGATCGCGTAGCTGGTTGAGCCGGCGTCTGGGATGGCGGTTTTGAAGGTTTCGCTGTCGCCCAGGGCGCCTTCCTCGGCGAGTTTCTTGGCGTACTCGTCCGTGGTGGCCAGGGTGAAGGTGCCGTCGCCGGGGACCTTGGCGATCTTGGGAGCCGGCTGGCCCTGGGAGGTGATCGCCTTTTCCACCTTGTCGACGATGGCCTGTGCCTTGGCGGGGTCCGTGACGATGCGGACGCCGGCCTTGAACTGCTGGGCGTCGAGGCCCTCGCCGTCCACCGCGAAGGTCAGGTTCTTGCCCAGGATGGTGGCCAGGTCGTCGGGCAGGGCGAGGCCGTACTGGGTCTTGGCCTGCTCCACGAACTGCTTCATCTGGGCGCCGCCGGGTGTGGCGGACATGGACTGTTCGATCTCGGCCCACTTCTTGGTGATGAGCTGGTCGAGGCCCGAGATGGAGAACGCCCCTGCGGTGCTGGCGGGCAGCGTGGCGAGGTTGGCCGACTCGGGGTCGCTGCTCACCAGGCCGTCGGCGCCTCTGACGATGCCGGCCAGTTCGGCGTAGGCGGCGTCGAAGCGGAGGGCGCCGGCGAAGCGGGCGTTCTTGACCTGCTCGAACGCCTTCGTCTCTTCAGGGGACATGTCCGGCTTGGCCAGCTGGGCGATCTTGCCCACGTGACCCCAGAAGGACAGGACGCCCTGCTCGCCCACGGCGTCGAGGTCACCGCCGAAGTCGCTGTTGTCGGCGAGGCTGGTCGAGCCGGTGGCGTACTTGTCGGCGTCGGCCTGCTTCTCGGTCAGGATGGCGTAGTCCTCGCGGAAGGCCAGGCCGTACTTCTCCTCGCCCATGAGCTTGGCGATGCCCGCCTTGGCCTGCTCCTCGTCCTTGACCTGGACGGCGACGGCGAAGCCGGGGTCCTTCTTGCCGGCGGCGGGCGGCAGGACGCCGACGCCGATCCGGCTGCCGAGCCAGGGGTCGATGTCCTTGGCGAAGTCCAGCTTGGACAGCCGCTCGTCGTCCTTCTTGGCCGCGTCGAACAGCGCCTGGCGCGGGTCCTCGCCCTTGAAGGAGTCCTTGGTGACGGTGAACTTCCTGGCCAGCTGGAACAACGCCACCTTCTGGTTGGCGGCGGGGTCGAGGTCCAGTCGCATGTACGCGATGGACTCGACGGGCAGCACCTCGTGCGGCTGCGTGCCACCACCGCCCAGGGCGCTCAGCGCGTAGACGGTGCCGCCGCCGAACAGGATGACGGCCAGCGCCGCGATGCCGGCGATGATCCAGCCCTTGCGGTTGCCGCCGCCCTGCTTGACCGGCGGCTCCGAGGGGCCGAAACCTTCGGGGCCCTCCTGCTGCCAGCCGCCCTGCTGGGGCTGGCCGCCGTACTGCTGTTGTTGCTGGTTGTAGGGCTGCTGGCCGCCGTAGGGCTGCTGGCCGTACTGTTGCTGCTGGTCATATGAAGGCTGGTCATATGAGGGCTGGCCGTAGGCAGGCTGGCCGTAGTTGGGCTGGCCTTGGGACGGCTGCTGCTGCCCGTAAGCGGCCTGCTGACCGTAGGGCTGCTGCTGGCCGTACTGGGGCTGCTGCTGGTAGGGCTGCTGCGGCGGGTACGGCTGCTGCTCCTCGTTCCAGCGGTATGCCGTGGTCCGATCCGGATCCTGGCCACTCGGGGGATTATTCGCAGACATCACTCAACTCACAAGGTGGATTTTTGACCACATGGAAGTTATCGGATGTCTCTAGCGGATCGCTTGCAATGGACTAAATCGTGTTACACCCGTGAAAGCTCCTTCTTCTGGGCCTTGAGGATCACCTCACCGTCCCCGTAGTCCTCGACGGTCTCCCACGGCACGAACGTGCACCCCGTGTAGACGACCTTGGCCACCGCCTCGGACACCCACCCGAACCGCCCCTCGCGATCGCGGGTCAGTCCGAAGAAGACCGGCCCGCGGATGGCCGAGACCACCAGCCCGTAGACCGTGTGGCTCTCCTGGAGGCCGCCTTTGTTCTTGACGACGCGTACGTCCACGACGTGTCCGACCCAGATGCCCTGGGAATCCCAGACCGACTGCCCCATGAGCTCGGTGAGTGCCATGCGCGCGACCCTCGCACCAGAATCACGTTTACGCAGGTAGGCGCGCTGATAGGCGGGATGCCCTAGAGTATGGGTTTACTAGAATTTAGTTCCGGACTTGAGGTGGCAACGGGATGACCAAGTTCGACGAGGCGACCCAGGCGATCAAAGTCGACGACCAGACCTACGACGTCTGCCTCGACCCCGGCTACGCGATCGGGGGACCGCTCAACGGGGGCTACCTGATGGCGGTGATCCTGCGGGCCGCGGTGGACGCCTCGCCGTTCGAGCACCCGGTGAGCACCTCGGCGCAGTTTCACAAGGCTCCGGTGCCGGGGCCGGCGCGGGTTCTGGTGGAACCGCTCAAGGCCGGCCGTACCGTGGGATTCGCCCGCGCGCGGCTGATCCAGAACGACGTGCCGCAGATCGAGGCCCTGATCACCACGGCCACGCTGGCGGGCGCCGACCCCGGCTTCAGTGAGAAGCCGCCCGTGCTGCCCCCGATCGAGGACTGCGGGAAGCTGCCCGATCCCAAGCCCGAGTCGGGCATGACGCTCAACGCCCAGCTCGACCTGCGCTTCGACCCGCCCACGATCGGCTGGCTGTCCGGCCGGCCGAGCGGCCGCCCCGAGTCGCGCGCCTACTTCCGGATGGCCGAGGAGCAGGACCCCGACCCGTACGTGCTGGCGCTGGCCGTGGACGTGCTGCCGCCCGTGGTCTTCTCGGCCGGGTACCGCGGCTGGGCGCCCACCGTGGACCTGACCTGGCACCTTCGCGCCGTCCCCGCCCCTGGGTGGCTGACGGTGGCCGGCAGCGGCCGCCTCATCTCCGACGGCTGGTTCGACGAGGAGGTCGAGGTCTGGGACTCGGCCGGCCGCCTGGTGGCGCAGTCGAGGCAACTGGCCAGGGTGGGACGCGGGTGACAGTGTGAGCATTCTTACGCGGTGAAGTCGTGGCAGGTCGCCTACCCTCGAATGCGTGCCAGACGCGAGCATCGGGATCTTCGACAGCGGGGTGGGCGGCCTGACGGTCGCCAGGGCGATCATCGACCAACTGCCTCACGAGTCCGTCACCTACGTCGCCGACACGGCCAACCAGCCGTATGGTCCCAAACGCATCGCGGAGCTGCGCAAGTACGCCCTGGAGGTGATGGACCACCTCGTCGAGACCGGCGTCAAGATGCTCGTGATCGCCTGCAACAGCGCCAGCGCCGCCGTGCTGCGCGACGCTCGCGAGCGTTACGACGTCCCGGTCGTCGAGGTGATCCAGCCGGCCACCCGCCGGGCCGTGCGGGCCACCCGCAACGGCCGGGTCGGCGTGATCGCCACCCGAGCGACCATCGAGTCGATGGCCTACAACGACGCCTTCACCGCCGCACCCGACATGCGCCTGACCGGAGTGGCCGCCCCACGCCTGGTCGAGTACGTCGAACGCGGCGAGACGATGAGCGACGAGCTCATCGCGGTGCTCCGCGGCTACCTGGCGCCCGTCCAGGACGACGGATGCGACACGCTGATCCTGGGCTGTACCCATTATCCGCTCCTGACCGGCGCGATCTCCTACGTCGCCGGTGACGGCGTCACGCTGGTCTCCAGCGCCGACGAGACGGCCAAGGACGTCTACCGGATCCTGCACGACCGCGGCCTGGCGGCCGGGAACGGCGCCACCCCCCGGCACCGCTTCCTCGCCACCGGCGACTCGACCCTGTTCGCCCAGCTCGGGCGGCGCTTCCTGGGGCCGGAGATCGACGCGGTCGACCTCGCACCCGTGGGGGGTAGTACCTCTTATGGGAGGCCCACATGAAGGTGACCATCGTCGGCTGCTCGGGTAGTTTCCCGGGCCCGGACAGCCCCGCTTCCTGTTACCTGCTGGAGGCCGAGGGGTTCAGGTTGCTGCTCGACTTCGGCAGTGGAGCGCTGGGAGCGCTCCAACGCCACATCGACCTCTATGACGTCGATGCCATCTGCCTCACCCATCTGCACGCCGACCACTGCCTCGACCTGTGCGGATACCACGTGGCACGCACCTACGGGCCGGCCGCGCCGTACCCGAGAGTGCCCGTCTACGCGCCGAAGGACGCGTCGCGGCGGCTGGCCGCCGCCTACGGCATGCCCGAGGAGCCGGGCCTGGAGACCGCCTTCGACTTCGTCGCGCTGGCGCCGGGCAACTTCGAGATCGGGCCGTTCACGGTGACGGCCGGGCGCGTCAACCATCCTGTCGAGACGTACGGCTTCCGCGCCGCCCACGGCGGGCGCAGCGTCGCCTACTCCGGAGACACGGGCGAGTCCGAGGAGCTGGTACGGCTGGCCGACGGCGCCGACCTGCTCCTGTGCGAAGCCTCCTTCCTGGAGGGCCCCGACCTGCCGAAAGGCCTGCACCTGACCGGCCGCCAGGCCGCCGAGCACGCGGCCAAGGCGGGCGTGGGCCGGCTCGTGCTGACCCATCTCGTGCCGTGGCACGACCGCCTGCGGGTGCTCGACGAGGCCTCGACCGGCGGATTCGCCGGCCCGATCGAGCTGGCCCGCAGCGGGGCGGTCTACGAGCTGGCCTGAACCTTCACGAAGTCCCGCATGCGCGGCAGCCGGGAGAACAGCAGGGGCGCGAACGAGACCAGCCGCCCCGCCATGAACACCCACAGCGCCTCGCGCACGCCGATCTCATGGGCCACGATGCCGCCGAGCAGCGCGCCGACCGGCATCGTGCCCCAGACGATGAACCTGACCGTGGCGTTGACGCGGCCGAGCATGTTCTCCGGCATGACCGTCTGCCGGTAGGTGATCACGCCGATGTTGTAGAGGATGCCGCCGAAGGACAGGGCGACCGAGGTCAGCGCGAAGAAGGAGACGCGCCAGTCGGCCTCGGTCATCGGCAGCAGCAGGCCGAAGGGCGAGCTGAGGGCGAGGGCCAGCCAGGTGACCCTGGCCTGGCCGTACCTCCTGAACAGCCAGGCGCCGAGCACGCCGCCGAGCAGACCGCCCACCGCGCCCGACATGAGCAGCACGCCGATGAACCCGGGCGGCAGGTGCACCACCGTGGCCAGGAACAACACCGACAGGCTGAGCACGGCGCTCACGCAGACGTTGGTCGCGGCTGTCGCGGCGAGGAACGCGCGTAACACCTGGTCACTCCATACGGCCCGCATCCCCGCGGCGATGTCCGGCAGGAGCCGGGAACGTTCCGATCGTACGGGCGCCGCATCCGGTTTCTTGATCGTGCCCAGGAAGACGACGGAGGCCAGCGCGGCCAGAGCGGTGGCCAGCATGGTGCGCGGAGCCCCCAGCAACTGCACCAGCGCGCCCCCCAGGCTCGGACCGGCCAGCGCGCCCCCGTTGCGCACGACCTCCAGCTTGGCGTTGCCGTCGGTGAGCTCTTCCTTGCCGACCAGCGCCGGCAGGTACGTCGGGTCGGCGATGTCGTTGAAGACCTGGGCCAGCCCGGCGAGCAGGGCGACCGCGTAGAGGACCGGCATGCTCAGCACGCCCAGCGCGGAGGCCAGCGGAATGCTGCTCAGCAGCAGGAACCGGCCGGCGTCGGCGAGCATCATCACCCTGCGCTTGCGCAGGCGGTCCACCCACACCCCCGCGGGCAGACCGACGATCAGAAACGCGGCGGACTGCAGCGCTGCGAGCGCGCCCACCTCAAGCGGTGACGCGTGCAACGACAGCACGGCGACCAGGGGGAGGGCCACCCGTGCGATGTTGGCTCCGAACTCGTTGGCCAGATGTGAGCCCATGAATCGGAGGAAGTCCGGGTTTCGTAACACCCCCGTTGTCATTGGGTAAGGATCTATGTCTAGGCCGGGGGCGGTCAAGGGTATACGCCCACGGAGATAGGGTGATCTGCATGTCTCGACAGGATGGCCGTACTCCCGACCAGCTCCGCCCGATCACGATCACCCGCGATTGGCTCACCCACGCGGAGGGCTCCGTGCTGGTGGAGTTCGGCGGCACCAGGGTCCTGTGCGCCGCCTCCGTCCAGGACAGCGTGCCGCGCTGGCGGCGCGGCAGCGGGCAGGGCTGGGTCACCGCCGAGTACGCGATGCTGCCCCGCGCGACCAACACCCGCAACGACCGCGAGTCGGTCCGCGGCAAGATCGGCGGGCGCACCCATGAGATCTCCCGCCTGATCGGCCGCTCGCTGCGCGCCTGCGTCGACTACAAGGCGCTGGGCGAGAACTCGGTGCTGATCGACTGCGACGTGCTGCAGGCCGACGGCGGCACCCGTACCGCCGCCATCACCGGCGCGTACGTGGCGCTGGCCGACGCGGTCGCGTGGATGCGCAAGCGCAAGATGTGCCCGGGAGACCCGCTGGTCGGCTCGGTCGCCGCGGTCTCGGTGGGCGTCGTGGGCACGGTGCCGATGCTCGACCTCTGCTACACCGAGGACGTCGCCGCCGAGACCGACATGAACGTCGTCATGACCGGCGAGGGCAGCTTTGTCGAGGTGCAGGGCACCGCCGAGGGCGTGCCCTTCGACCGCGACGCCCTCAACCAGCTCCTCGACCTGGCCGTCACCGGCTGCGAGGAGCTGACGCTCCACCAGCAGGAGGCACTGCGCGCGTGAAGATCATCCTGGCCACCCGCAACAAGGGCAAGATCGCCGAGCTGCGGCGTATCCTCGCCGGCTTCGACATCGTCGGTCTTGAGGAGTTCCCCGAGATCGAGGACGTCGTGGAGACCGGCGTCACCTTCGAGGAGAACGCCCTGCTCAAGGCCGTCGCGGTCGCCCAGGGCTCGGGGCTGCCCGCGGTCGCCGACGACTCCGGGCTCTGCGTCGACGTGCTCAACGGCATGCCCGGCGTCTTCTCGGCCCGCTGGGCGGGCCGGCACGGCGACGACGAGGCCAACATCGACCTGCTGCTCGCCCAGGTGGGCGACGTGCCCGACCCGCTGCTGACCGCGCACTTCGCCTGCTCGGCGGCGCTCGCGCTGCCCACCGGGGAGACGCGCGCGGTCGAGGGCACGCTGCCCGGCCGGCTGATCCGCGAGCGCCGCGGGTCCCACGGCTTCGGCTACGACCCGATCTTCGTGCCGGACGGCGGCAGCCGTACCGCGGCCGAGCTCTCGCCCGAGGAGAAGGACGCCATCAGCCACCGGGGCCGCGCGTTCCGCGCCCTCGACCCGATCGTCCGCGAACTCCTCGTAACCAGGGCGTAAGATCCGCCACCCCCGCGCTGGCGTAGCGTCGGGGTGTGCGTAGAAATGTGGTTCCCGCGTGGGCGGGAGCGCTGGCCGGGCTCGTCGCCGGGGCCGTGGCGCTGGGCGTGGCCCAGCTCGTCGCGGCCGTCGTGCGGCCCGAGGCCTTTCCCGTGGTGGCCGTGGGCGACGCGGTCGTGGACCTGTCGCCCGCTCCGGTCAAGGACTGGGCGATCGCGACGTTCGGCGAGAACGACAAGACCGTCCTGGTCGCGGGGGTGCTCGTGCTGCTCGCGGCGGCCGCCGCCGGTCTCGGCGTGCTGGCGACCCGGCGGATCGGGTACGGCCAGGCGGGGCTGGCCGCCTTCGCCGTCGTCGGGGTGTGGGCGGTGCTGACCCGTCCCGACGCCGGTCCGGCCGACGTGCTGCCGACCGTTGCCGGGCTCGGGGTGGGGATCTGGGCACTCGGCCTTCTGGTACGGCGGGCCTACACGATGGCCCCCGCGCCCGCACGGGACCCGGCCCGCTCCGGAGCGACCGGTATCAGGTCAGCCGGTAGCGGGCCGGCCGGGGACGGACCGGAAGGTGGCGGGCCGGCGGGGGATGGACCGGCAGGTGACGGGCCGTCCGAGTGGCCTACTGTTCATGGGCCGGAGATGGCTTTCGACCGGCGGCGGCTGCTGGTCGGGGCGGCCGGTGGGGTGGTGGTCGCGGGCGCCTCCACCTTCCTGGGCCGGGCCTGGTCCGGGTCCGAGGCGATCGACGCCGCCCGCGGCGGCCTCGTCCTGCCGAAGGCGGCCACACCCGCCGCGCCGCTCCCGCAGGGCGTGGACTTCCGGCTCAACGGCCTCACCCCCTTTGTCACGAAAAATCGGGACTTCTATAGGGTCGACACCGCCCTGATCCTGCCCAGGATCGACCCCAAGGAGTGGCGGCTGCGCATCCACGGCATGGTCGACCGCCCCATCGAGCTGACCTACGCCGACCTGCTCAAACGCCCCCTCACCGAGGCCGACGTCACGCTCACCTGCGTCTCCAACGAGGTCGGCGGCGACCTGGCCGGCAACGCCCGCTGGCTCGGCGTGCCCCTGGCCGCGATCCTGCGCGAGGCGGGTGTCCAGAGCGCCGCCGACATGCTGCTGTCCACCTCCGACGACGGCTGGACCTGCGGAACTCCCGTGGACGTGGTCATGGACGGCAGAAACGCGCTGCTGGCCGTCGGCATGAACGGCGAGCCGCTCCCGCTGACGCACGGCTTCCCGGTCCGGCAGGTCGTGCCCGGCCTGTACGGGTACGTCTCGGCCACCAAATGGGTGGTCGACATCAAGGTCACCCGCTTCGACCGGGACGAGGCGTACTGGACGCCGCGCGGCTGGGCGGCCAAGGGGCCCATCAAGACGCAGTCGCGTATCGACCTGCCGAGGGACCGGGCCAAGGTGGCGGCGGGCCGTACGACCATCGCGGGGGTGGCGTGGGCGCAGCACACCGGCGTGGACGCCGTCGAGGTGCGGGTGGACGGCGGCGCGTGGCAGCAGGCGCGGCTGGCGCAGGCGCCGACCGCCGACACCTGGCGGCAGTGGGCGCTTGACTGGCAGGCCACGCCGGGTGAGCACACGATCCAGGTGCGGGCCACCGACGCGGCGGGCCGTACGCAGACCGAACAGAAGGCGCCGGTGGCGCCGGACGGCGCGAGCGGGTGGCACACGATCTCCGTGCGCGTGGGCTGAGAGAGGGCCGTTGACGGCCTGGCGTTAAACGTTTAACAATGGGGTGTGCCGCCCAAACCGACCGTCCGTGACGTCGCTCGCCTGGCCGGGGTCTCGGTGGCGACCGTCTCCTACGTGCTCAACAAACGCGACGACGGCCGCGCCAGGCCGGAGACCCGCGAGCGCGTGCTCGCCGCCGCGGCGAAACTCGGCTACTCACCCAGCTTCGCCGCCCGCGGGCTGCGGCGGGGGCGGACCGAGCAGGTGTACGTCGTGCCGCGGCGGCCGGGCTCGCCCTTCGCCGCCGCGCTGGCCCGCGACCTGTCGGCGGTGGCCGAGCGCCACGGGTACGCGACCGCGATGTTCGTTCAAGGCGACTGGGAGGGCTACCTGCGCCGGCACGTCGCCGACGGGGCCGCGATCGACCTGTGGCACCGGCGCGGCTTCGACCAGGCCAGGCTCGAACCGCTCGTCGGGATGGGCCTGGCGCTGCTGGTGTTCGGCAACGGGATCGAACCCGACGGCTTCGACGTGGTCCGCAGCAACGAGCTGGAGGCCTGCGAGGAGGCCATGCGCTACCTGGCCGGGGCCGGGCATCGGCGCATCGCCTGCCTGCGCCGCTGGCCGGGCGAGGGACAGGACGACTATCGGGCGGTGCGCTTCGAGGCCTATCGGAATGTGCTGGGGGAGCTGCCCGAGGAGTGGCTCATGCCGTACACGGACAATTCCTGGGAACGCGGGCACGACGCCGCGCTCGCGCTCCTCGACCGGCCCGACCGGCCCACCGCCGTGTTCGCGCTGAGCGACTCGGCCGGGGTCGCCGCCTGCTGGGCGGCGCGCAGCCTCGGCCTGCGCGTGCCCGACGACGTGGCGATCGTCGCCGTCGGCGGCGTGCACGAACCGGACACCCGGGTGACGTTCGTCGAACCCGATCGTATGGACTTCACCCCCGCCGCCGACCTGCTCTTCGACCGCCTGAGCGACCCCGGCCCCGGCCGGGTCCTGTTCCAGAACTGGAGTCTCGTCCACCGTGGCACAGCCTGACATCCTGGTGATCTTCACCGACCAGTGGCGGGGCGACTGCCTGTCGATCGACGGCCACCCCGTCGTCGAGACGCCCTTCATCGACCGCTGGGCCTCCGGCGCCCGCCGCTTCACCAGGGCCTACTCCGCCAACCCCACCTGCGTCCCGGCCCGCGCCTCCCTCATGACCGGCCAGCGCGCCACCACCCACGGCCGCGTCGGGTACGCCGACGGCGTCCCCTGGGACTACGAGACCACCCTGGCGGGCGCCTTCACCGAGTACGGCTACCGCACCCACGCCATCGGCAAGATGCACGTCCACCCCGAGCGGCACACCCTCGGCTTCGAAAGCGTCGAACTCCACGACGGCTACCTCCACCACGCCCGCCGGCACGCCGACGACCTGGCCAACATCGATGACTACGTGCCCTGGCTGCGCGCGGCCACCGGCCGGGCCGACGCGGACTACGCCGAGCACGGCGTCGACTGCAACAGCACCGTGGCCAGGCCCTGGGACAAGCCCGAGTGGCAGCACCCGACCAACTGGGTCACCCAGCGGACCGTGGACTTCCTGCGGACCCGGGATCGTTCGCGGCCGTTCTTCCTCTTTGCCAGCTTCCACCGGCCGCATCCGCCGTACGACCCGCCCGCCTGGGCCTTCGAGCAGTATCTGGGGCGCGAGATGCCGCCGGTTCCGGTGGGGGAGTGGGCCCGGGACATGTGGGGCGACAGCGGGAATCCGTATGATCCGGCCTCGCCGTACCTGGAGCTGCCGGCCGTACGGCATCAGCGGGCCAGAGCCGGCTACTACGGGCACATGTCGCACATCGACCAGCAGGTGAACCGCATCCTCGAAGTGCTCGCCGAGGAGGGGGCCGACAACACGATCGTGCTGTTCACCTCCGACCACGGGGAGCTGATGGGCGACCACCACCTCTACCGCAAGTCGCTGCCCTACGAGGGTTCGGCGCGCATCCCGTTCATCCTGGGCGGGCCCGGCATCGCGCCCGGAGTGGACACGCGGGTGGTGGAACTGCGCGACGTCATGCCGACCCTGCTGACCGCCGCCGGGCTGCCCGTCCCGGCCGGGGTGGAGGGGCGCGACGCGGTGTCCGGGCCGCCCCGCCCGGTCCTGCACGGGGAGCACGTGATCTCCGCGCGGGCCGGGAGCGTGCACTGGCTGACCGACGGGCGATGGAAGTACCTCTGGCGCAGCGGTGACGGGCGCGAGCAGCTGTTCGACCTGGCCGAGGACCCGGACGAGCTGCGCGAGCTGCCGGTCGGCGGGCCGTGGCGGGGCATGCTGGTGGAACGGCTGCGCGGCCGTCCCGAGGGCTTCGTCCGGGACGGTGAACTCCTCGCCGGGCGCCCGGTCGGCGCCGTGCTGCCGGCGAGCTGGGTTCGAGAGAATCGGGCAACTCGCTGACTCAGAGCGACCGGGCCTCTACGATCGGGCGTCGTGTTCCGCGACCGAAAGTCCGGCAACCGGTGGAGCCTTCCCGGCGGGCACTACAACCCGCTGGTCGCCGACGGCGTGCGCTGGCGCGACTACGAGCTGGCCGCCGACGCGGCGCTGCCCGGCAGCGTTGACGACTTCACCGGGGAGGACTGGTTCGACCTGCCCGACCGGCCGCCCAAGCTGGCCGAGTGCCGGCCGTACGGGATGCCGGGCGGGCTGGCGCACCCCGACCCGCAGGTCGAGCAGGACCTGATGCGGGCGCTCCCGTCCGGCAGCCGGTTCCCCGATCCGCGCGGCACCTGGATCCGGCTGATCAACGGCGAGGGCCCGGCCGACGACCCGTTCCGCGCCGGCAACGCCGTGGACTGCGCGCTGGCGGTGCTGTCCACCTGGCACGGCGAGCCCGCGGCGGCCGCGCCCCGGCTGCCCGAGTACGACAAGGTCGGCCGTCCGCTGCTCACCGGCGAGGACGGCGGCATCGCCAGGATGGAGCGCTGGGTCGGCCAGCGATTCGAGTGCGCGGGACAGGGACGGCACGCCTACCCGCTGATCGCGCGGCGGCTGGTGGAAGCCGGGCACGGGGCGGCGGCGGTGCTGGTGGTGCGCTGGCCGGGCGGCGGCGCCCACGCCTGGAACGCCGTCAACATGTCGGGAGAGGTGATCTGGGTGGACGCGCAGCGTGGGCACATGGCGGTCGAGCCGCCGTACACGACGGTGACGGGCGTGTTCTGCGTGGTCGTCGACCGGCAGGGGCTGCCGCGGTGAACCTCGACCAGGCCCGCGCGGTCGCGGAGGAGTACTTCAACGGCGTCCGCCCGGCCGACGAGGCGGTCTCGGTCGGGCTCCACGCCTTCCGCGAGGGGTATGTGGCCTGGGTCAGGGAGCTCGAACCCGCCGACCCCGTCCAACTGCCCGAGAGCGTCGGCGGCGGCTGCATCGTCATCGACGGGGCCACCGGAGAGGTGGCGATCCGGCCACTGCTCGACCCGGAAACGGTCGCCGAGCAGTGGCCGGGCCGTACCCCCCGATGAGCTAGCCGGCGGCCAGCGAGCCGACGATCGAGGCGCGGGCGGCGCGGCGCGCGGGCAGGACCGCGGCGAGCACGCCCGCCACCCCCGACAGCGCCACGAACAGCAGCACCTGCCCGATCGGCAGCTGGTAGACCGCGCCGTCGATCATGGCCTTGACCGCGGCCCAGCCGAAGACGGCGCCGAGCACCACCCCGACCAGCGCCCCGATGAGCCCGAGCACCAGCGCCTCGACCGAGAGCATCCGGCGCAGCTGCGGCCGGGTCAGGCCGAGCGCCCGCAGCAGGGCCGACTCGCGGGTGCGCTCGTGCACCGACAGCGAGAGCGTGTTGGCGATGCCGAGCAGCGAGATGAGGATGGCCAGCCCCAGCAGCGCCGTGATGATCATCAACACCATGTCGAGCGCGTCGTCGAACTGCCCGCGCACGTCGGTGGAGCTCTGCACCTGGACCGTCGGGTAGGCGGCGGTGGCCGCCTCGACGAGCTTGCGGGCCTGCTCGGGCGCGACGCCGTCCTTGATGTTGACCATCACACGGGAGTCGAGCGCGCCGGTGAACTGCTTGTCGAAGGACGCCTCCGGCAGCGTGACGCTCGGCAGCGGCGTCTCCTCGCCGTCGAGGAGGGCCACCACCTTGAGCCGCTCGCCCTTCACCGTGATCGTGCCGCCGGTCTTCACCCCGAGGTCCGTGGCCAGATAGTCGGTCAGGGCCACCTGGCCCGGCCCGAAGCCGTCCATGGTGCCGCTCTTGACGACCGGCTTGAGCGGGCCCGACCAGGTTCCGACGTCGAACTTCTTGCCGCCGACCTTGGTCGTGTCCTCGCGGATCGAGACCACCGCGCTCAGCTCGGGCAGGGCGCGCAGCTTCTCGGCGACCTCCCGGGGGACGGTGGGTTCGCGCGACTGCGTCATGATCATGTAGTCGACGGGGAACTGGTTGTCGAGCTTGGCGTCCATCGTCACCCGCGTGGACGCGGTGATCACCGAGATGAGCGTCATCAGTGTCACCCCGATCGTCAGCGCGACCGTCGTGGTGGCGGCGCGCTTGGGGTTGCGGCCCGAGTTGTCCACGGCGAGCCTGCCCGGCACCCCGAACAGCTTGCCCGGCACCCAGCCGACCAGCGCGCTGAGCGGCTTGACCAGCACCGGTCCCAGGATCAGCACCGCCAGGAACGTCAGCGCGCCGCCGCCCATGACGACGAACAGCGAGACCATCTCGCCGGGCTTCATCATCACCCCGGCCGCGGTCGTACCCGCCCCCGCCAGCAGGAACAGCCCGGCGAAGACCATGCGCAGCGCCCCGGCGCGGAACGTCTGCTCCTCCACCTGCGAGCCCAGCGCGGCGATCGGGGCCACCTTGGTCGCCCCTCGGGCCGGCAGCAGCGCCGCGCCCACGGTGACCACGATGCCGACCGCCAGGCCGATCGCGATCGTCTTCGGCGCCAGCGACACGCCCGCGCCGGTCGGCAGCGGCGCGTCGAAGGCGGCCAGCAGCGTCATCGCCAGCGCGCCGAGCCCGTAGCCGGCCAGCAGGCCGAGCGCCGAGGAGACCACGCCGACGATCACCGACTCGAACAGCACCGAGCCGAACACCTGCTGCCGGGTGGCGCCGATGCAGCGCAGCAGCGCCATCTCGCGGGTGCGCTGGGCGATGAGGATGTTGAAGGTGTTGTAGATGACCAGAGCCGCCACCAGCATGGCGATCAGGCCGAACAGCAGCAGGCCCGCGGTGATCATGTCGGTCGACACGCCCGCGGCCTTCGCCATCTGGTCGGCCAGCTCCTGCCCGGTCATGACCACGGCGCCGCCGGCCACCGCGGCGACCGCCTTCTTCAGCGCCGCGGGGTCTTCCCCGGCCACGTCGATCTCCGTGAAGCCCTTGGCGCCGGTCATCCGCTCCGCCGTCGCCGTGGTGAATCCGACCGCGCCGGTGAAGCCCAGCTCCTGGTCGAGGCCGGGGTCCAGGATGCCGATGACCTTGAAGTCGTGCCTGGCCTGGCGGTGGTCGAGCACGGTGACGGTGTCGCCGGGCTTGATGCCCTGCGCCTTGGCGGTGTTCTTGTCCACGACGGCCGCGTGGTCGTCGTTGCCCGGGCCGGTGCCGCTGACGATCGTGGCGCGGGCCAGCTCGCCGGTCGGGATCGAGATGGCGGTGGTCGGCAGGTCGCCGACGGCCTTGCCGTCCTTGCCGAGCAGGGGAGCGGAGCCACGGATGAGACCCTGCGCGTCCCGGACGCCGGGGACCTCCTTGATCTTGCCGAGCAGCGCGGCGGGCAGCGGCTTCTCGGAGTCCTTGGACTGTACGGCGACCGCGACCTTGTCGGCCTCCGCGGTGACCTTCTGCGAGAAGCCCGCGTCGACGGTGTCGGTGAGGACGAACGTGCCCGCGATGAACCCCACGCCGAGGGTGATCGCCAGCGAGGTCAGGAGCAGTCTCAGCTTGTGCGCGCGCAGGCCGGCCAGAGCCGTTTTGAGCACCCCGCTCACCCTTCCAGCTTCATCAGGGTGTCGAGCACCGTCTGCGGGGACGGCTGCGCCAGCTCCGAGATCAGGGCGCCGTCGCGCAGGAACACCACGCGGTCGGCGTAGGAGGCGGCCACCGGATCGTGGGTGACCATGACGATCGTCTGGCCCAGCTCGCGCACGCTCGTCCGCAGGAACGACAGCACCTCGGCGCCGCTGCGCGAGTCGAGGTTGCCGGTCGGCTCGTCAGCGAAGATCACCTGAGGCTTGCTGATGAGGGCGCGGGCCACCGCCACACGCTGCTGCTGGCCGCCGGACAGCTCGCTCGGCTTGTGCGACAGCCGGTCCTTCAGCCCGACGGTCGCGATCACGCGGTCGAACAACTGCTGGTCGGCCAGGCGGCCGGCGATCTCCAGCGGCAGCCGGATGTTCTGCTCCGCGGTCAGCGTCGGGAGCAGGTTGAACGCCTGGAAGATGAAGCCGATGCGCTCGCGGCGCAGCAACGTCAGCTGCTTGTCGCTGAGTCCGGTCAGCTCCACGTCACCGATGTGCACGGTGCCGCTGGTCGCGCTGTCCAGACCGGCCAGGCAGTGCATCAGCGTGGACTTGCCCGAGCCGGACGGGCCCATGATCGCGGTGAACGCGCCGGTCGCGAACGACACGTCGACGCCGCTCAGGGCGTGCACCTGGGCGTCGCCCTGGCCGTACACCTTGGTCAGGGCTCTGGCCACCACCGCCGGCGGGGCCTGGCGCCGTGTCTCCGTGAGGGTCACGTTCACTCCTGGGTCGTGGTTCTTCGAACTCGACCCACGCTATGGGCGGAAATTTCGAGATCCATGACCCCTGAGGAGGGACTTCATGTGCCCCCTGAGATGACCGCGGTCAGCCTTTTGGCCGATTCGAGGGCACGATCAGGCCGGCCTCGTAGGCGTACACCACCACCTGCGCGCGATCCCGCAGCCCCAGTTTCGCCAGGATGCGGCCGAGATGCGTCTTCACCGTGGCCTCCGCCACGTCCAGTCGGGCGGCGATCTCCAGGTTCGACAGGCCGCGCCCCACCATCAGCAGCACCTCGTGCTCACGCGGCGTCAGCTCCTTCACCGCCGCCACCTCGCCCGACGGCAGATGCGCGGCGAACCTGTCCAGCACGCGCCGCAACGTGCTCGGCGCCATCGCCGCGTCGCCCGCGTGCACCTGCCGGATCGCCGTCACCAGGTCCGCCGGAGGCACGTCCTTCAGCAGGAACCCCGCCGCGCCCGCCTTCAGCGCCGCGAACGCGTACTCGTCCAGGTCGAACGTGGTCAGCATCAACACCTTCGGGCCGCTGATCCTGGCCGTCGCCTCGACGCCGTCCATGGTCGGCATGCGTACGTCCATGAGCACCACGTCCACCTCGGTGTGCTCCAGGACCTCCAGCGCCTGCGCGCCGTTCCCCGCCTCGGCCACGACCTCGATGTCGGGCTGGGCCGACAGCACCATCTTGAAGCCCGTGCGCAGCAACTGCTGGTCGTCCACCAGCATCACCCGGATCATGCTTCAGGCCGCCCTCTGGGTCTGGATCGGGAGCCGGGCGAGCACCTCGAAGCCGCCGCCCGGCCTGGGTGCGGCCGTGACGGCGCCGCCGTACATGGTGACGCGTTCGCGCATGCCGACCAGGCCGTGGCCGCCCGCGCGCGCCGGTGCCGCCGCGCCCCTGCCGTCGTCGGTGACCTTGACCACGAGTTCGGCTCTGCCGTACCTCAGCTCGACCAGCGCCTTGGCGGCCGGGCCGCCGTGCTTGAGCGCGTTCGTGAGCGCCTCCTGGATGATCCGGTAGACCGCGAGTTGCTGCCCCTCGGGCAGTTCGCCGGGCGCGCCGGAAACCTGCAGCTCAGCCGGTACGCCCGCGCCCCTGACCAGCTCCTCGAGCTGGTTGAGACCCGGCTGGGGCAGGTAGTCGGTGCCGGCCGCGTCGTCCTGCCGCAACACCCCCACCAGCCTGCGCATCTCCGCGAGCGCCTCACGCCCGGTCCTGGAGATGTTCTGTACGGCCAGCCGCGCCTGCTCAGGATCGGCGTCGATCGCGAACCCGGCGCCGTCCGCCTGAACCACCATGACGCTCACGTTGTGCGCCACGACGTCGTGCAGTTCCCGCGCGATCCGCGTGCGCTCGGCCGCCGCCGCGATCCTGGCCTGCTGGTCACGCTCCCGCTCGGCCCGCTCGGCCCGTTCCTCCAGGCTGACGAGGTAGCGCCGCCGGGTGTTGGCGTAGATGCCGGTGAGCCAGATCGTCGCCACGAAGATCGTCCCGGTGGTGAACATCCCCAGCGACGGACTGTCCCAGTGCACCAGCGCCAGAAAGATCCCCAGCTCGGCCACCAGCCCGGCCAGGGCCGCCCACAGGAAACGCGCCCGGTAGGCGACCGAGAACAACGCCACCAGCACCGCGAGGTTGGCCGGGATCGGATCGAGCTTCAGCAGCCACTGCGCGAAACTGATCGACGCGATCACCGCGAACGCCGGAACCGGCCGCGAGCTGCGCCAGAGCAGCGGCAGCAGCAGGATCGCCGACAGCCCCACATAGCCGCCCATCGAGATGTAGGCGCCAGGGTCCTCAGGTCTGAGATTGCTGTACGGCACCGCCGTCAACAGACACAGGCCAATAAGAGGCGACACCCACAGGGCATCGACCAGCTTGTCGTGGCGCTGCGACCACGCGCGAAACCTGCCGAACACATCCTCACGATACGTACCACCCGCAGGCGCTCTGTCCGCCTGGAGGTGGAACACGCCGTACGACCCAGGTCTGACATGAACGGCTCTTAACACCCGCCTTACCGGCCTTCCGGCAGGATTCTTCCTGGGAGCGCCTTTCAGAGGCGGGTAAAGGGAGATCGTGATGGTCGATCATGATCACGACGTCGGGCCGGGTGGCGAAGAGGAAGCGCCACCCGGCCCGATCTTTGTCCGTGGTGGGGTGTGCGGGCGGGGGGACTCGAACCCCCACAGTGTCTCCACCAACAGGACCTAAACCTGCCGCGTATGCCGATTTCGCCACGCCCGCGTCCCTGCTGCAGTAGCGGAACTCCCGTATTCTAGCTGCCCCAAGGCGACCGGAAGCACGGGTTTTCCGCGCCCCTCAGTCCAGGCCCAGCTTCTTCTTCAGGCTCGCCACGTGGCCGGTGGCCTTCACGTTGTAGAGGGCCTGTTCGATCTTGCCGTCGGCGTCGATCACGAAGGTCGAGCGGATCACGCCCACGACCTCCTTGCCGTACAGCTTCTTCGTGCCGTACGCGCCGTAAGCCTTGTGCACCGCGAGCTCAGGGTCCGACAACAGCGGGAACGTCAACGCGTCCCGCTCCGTGAACTTGACCAGCTTGTCGGTCTTGTCCTTGGACACGCCGAGGACCACGAAGCCCTCCGCGGTCAGCTGCCCCAGATTGTCGCGGAAATCGCAGGCCTGCTTCGTGCAGCCCGGAGTCATCGCGGCAGGGTAGAAATAGAGGATCACCCGCTTGCCGCGCAGCGAGTCGAGCGAGACGGTGCTGCCGTCGGCGGCGGGAAGGTCGAACTCCGGCGCGGCGTCACCAGCTGCCAGCTTGGTTTCGGTCATGACCCAGAACCTACCGGCCTGCCCGGCGTGCCGTACGGTGACCTGACCTGACAGACTGATCGCCTGCGAGAGGAGAGCCATGGCTGACACCGACCCGGACGAGATGGAGCGGCGGATCGCGCAAACGCGCACGGAGCTCGCGCGTACGGTCGACGCCATCGCCGACCGGGTAAGCCCCAAGCGCGTCGCCGAACGCACGGTGGCCGACGTTCGGAGCAGAGCCGGGCACATCGCCACGTCCGTCGGCGACGCCCTCGGCTTCACGGCCCGGCCGGTCCGCATCGAGGACGACCCGGACCACCTGTGGGACGACGAGCCGCCTAGCTTGGCGCCGGTGTTGATCGGGGTGGGGGCGGTACTGGTGGTGGGGGCGGCCATCATGCTGTGGCGCCGGCGGCGTCGCTGAAAGGCTCGGGCCTTCGGGCCCGGCTGAGGGCGCGGTCCTCCCCTTCGGAGCGCTTCGCGCTTTGGAGGTCGGGCTGTGACAGTGGGGCTCTGCCCCACACCCCGGGCGAGGGAGAACCCTCGCGCTCCCCGCGTGGCCGGCGTCCTGTTGTTGCGCCGGGGCGGGCGATCCCTGAGGAAGTGGCCTCGGCACCCGGTGTGTCAGGAGGCTCGGCCAGGAAGAACCGCTACCGACAGCAGCAGGGTCGCGGCCAGGGCGTATAGGTGCCCAGGCAGCATCGCTCCTTCAACACCGTAGGCCCTGGCGCGTGTGACACCTCCCGGTGGGGATGTTCTCGCAATGCGAGAGCCCCGTCGGTGTCTCAGGGCTCCAATAAAGGACGCAAGTATCTCTTGAGGAAGGTGGCGACTGAGCTGGGAGATCAGCTCAGGTCGTCGAATTCGCCCTCGCCAAGCCGGAAGGCGTCCCACCCGGCGGGGGTGAAGAACAGCACCTTGTCGGGGCCAGGGTTCTAACGGTGTGGCCTTCCTTGGCCCCACTCATCACGGCAACCTCGTCGCGGTTGCCGCCGTTGTCGGCGCTGCGACGGGCCTTGCGCCATTGAGCGTTGGTCAGGCCCATTGCTCGGTCATCACTTTCTCTATGAGGTCGTCTTGGGCTGGATCCCCAGGCGCTGGGCGTCGGGTTCAGTGTGCACCCGCGGGAACATGCGGCGTACCCTCACAGCTCCCGGTGTGAGCAGCAACCGGCGCGTCAAGGTCGCTCTATCCAGTGAAGAAACGGTGATTCACCTGGAGTCCTAGCGCGGACTTGGGAGTGAGGGCCTTCGACGTCAACGCGATGATGGTCGTCTTGAGCGGGTGGCGTGATAGTGCCGTCCAGTTCGGTAGTGCTGCGCGCGGCTGATGTAGCTGACCCTGCCGGGTCTGCCTTGGGCGGGTGTCGGTGGTTGTGGTGGTGCTGGATCAGGGGTCGTCATCGGGGCCGCTGTCACGTTCGGCAGAGGCGGGAGTGCACGGGCCGGGGATTGCCCTGGCGGCCTGCCCGGCGAAGTCGTGGGGTGGCATTGAGCCCAGGAAGGGAGCGAACTGTGCCCGTTGCAAGGTTCAAGTTCTTGGTGCTGGCGGTTGCCGCTGTTGGCGTGGCCCCGGAAAGCTGCGCTGGTAGCACGACTGATCCGCCTCCGCCGCGTCCGGCTACGGCGGTCGGCTGCTTTCAGGAGGTGGCCATAGAGGCGGTCCGCTTCGGCAGTGCGGCTCCCCGGATACGGGTGCAGGTTCATCAGAAGTGCTCGAAGCCGGACGTCATCGCCACTCAACTCACCGACATCCAGGTGTAATACCGGGAAGGTCGGTTCGGCGGGGAGTGGTTCAAGGCCGGTTACGAGCAGTTCCACGAGCTGCCAGGACGTGAGCACGTCTATTCGTATGCGCTGTCGCCGTGCAAGTCAGGGCGGTACAAGGCGGAGGTGTCGCAGGCGGGCACGTTCGACACGGGCAAGGAGTTCCGGGCCACCGACCAACAGACCAAGTCGGTGGATTGCGAGAACGCCCGGGACATCACGTAGGCGGTCTAGAAGAGCCAGAGTCGGCGGCGGCGTCGGCGGCGGATCGCGCGTTGGTCCTCGATCCAGGTTTGCCATCTGGCTGCGCCGTCGGGGTCTCCGCCGAATTGGCAACGAACCGATCCTGAACCGTGGGGGATCACGCCGAGTGCCCAGTGTCCGGCTGCCTCTGATGCGCTGTGCGGAAGGTTGAGGGTGGTGTATGCGGGCTCGGTGGTGATGTCGGGTTCTTCGCCTGGCCAGACGCCCCAACCGGAGCGCCACCACGCTACAGTCCACACCTGCTGAGTCACACCATCGATGATACGACTGGGGTCTGTCTCGTGTTCGGTGAGCGGAGTGGTGCGGCGGAGCGTGAGGGGTCTACCACTCCTGTCGTAGGCGCCCCACTACGGCTGCGGGATCCCGCCACCCGGCAGCGTCGAGCGCATACGTTCGATCGTCCGCAAGATCTCGGCACGGTTCTTGGCGGTCTTGAGCCACGTGGGCAGGCGCTCGACCAGACTTGCCGGAGCGGTTGCGTCCACGGAAGTGGTGTACGAGTTTGACCTGGTCAACAGGTGTGGCGTCGTGAAATGAGAACGGCCATCGCGTGATCCTTCGTAGCAA
>NZ_JBHYJD010000074.1:0-40400 GCF_042740555.1 Nonomuraea sp. NPDC059007
GCTGGGGGCTGGGCTGGGCTGGGGGCTGGGGGGCTGGGCTGGGGGCTGGGGGGCTGGGCTGGGGGCTGGGGGGCTGGGCTGGGGGCTGGGGGGTTGGGGTGGGGGTTGGGGTGGGGGTTGGGGTTGGGGTGGGGGTTGGGGTGGGGGTGGGGGTGGGGGTGGGGGTGGGGGTTAGCGGGGGGCGGGGGTGCCGTGCCAGCTGGACCACAAGGCCGCGTAAGAGCCGCCCTGTGCCACCAGCTCGTCATGGCTGCCCAGCTCACTGATCGTCCCGTCCTCCACCACCGCGACCCGGTCGGCGTCGTGGGCCGTGTACAGGCGGTGGGCGATGGCGATGACGGTCCGGCCCTCCAGGACGGCGGCCAGCGAGCGTTCCAGGTTTCTGGCCGCGCGCGGGTCGATGAGGGAGGTCGCCTCGTCGAGTACCAGCGTGTGCGGGTCGGCCAGCACGAGGCGGGCCAGTGCGAGCTGTTGCGCCTGGGCGGGGGAGACGGCGAGGCCGCCGGAGCCGACTTCCGTGTCGAGGCCGTCGTCCAGGGCCAGCGCCCAGTCGAGGGCGTCGACGGCCGCCAGCGCCTGCCGTACCCGATCGTCGGTGGCGTCGGGACGGGCGATGAGCAGGTTGTCGCGGAGCGTGCCCTTGAAGACGTGGTGTTCCTGGGTGACGAGGGCGACGTGGCCGCGCAGGTCGTCCAGGGGGAGGTCGACCAGCGGGACGTCGCCGACGGTCACGGCGCCGGTGCGCGGGCCGTGGATCCCGGCCAGCAACCTGCCAAGCGTCGACTTGCCGGCGCCGGACGGGCCGACCATGGCCAGGCGTTCGCCGGGCGCGACGGTCAGCGAGACGCCGTGCAGGACGTCCCGGCCGGCCCGGTAGGCGTAGCGGACGTCGTCGGCCTTCAGGTCTTCGCCGGAGGGGCGGGCGCCGGTGGCGGTGCGGTCGTCGGGCACGTTCGCCACGCCCAGCAGGCGGGACATGGCGGCGCCGCCGACCTGGAGCTCGTCGATCCACATGAGGAAGCGGTCGAGCGGGTCGATGAGCTGCTGCGCGTAGAGGGTGGCGGCGGTGACCTGGGCGAGCGTGACCCAGTCGTTGATGTAGAAGAGGCCGCCGATCAGCAGGCTGATGACGACGGGCAGCACGTAGCCGAGCTCCACGGCGGGGAACCAGACCGTGCGCAGCCCGAGGGTGTAGCGCTCGGCGGCGTAGGAGGCGGTGATGTCCCGGTCGGTACGGTCGGCGCGCCGGCGCTGCAGGCCCAGAGCCTCCACGGCACGGGCGCCTTCCACGGTCTCGGCCAGGCCCTCGGTCATGTCGGCGTAGGCCGCGTTCTCGCGCAGGTAACCGTCACGCGCCCGCCGCAGGTACCAGCGGGTGGCGATCCACAGGATGGGCGCGGCGATCAGCATGGGCAGCGTGAGCAGCGGGCTGACCAGCAGCAGCGCGCCGACGGTGATGGTGAAGGTGACGACCGCGATCAGTGTCTCCGGTACGGCGTGCCGCACCGTCCTGGACAGCGAGTCGACGTCCCGCGACGTACGGGTGATCAGGTCACCGGAGCCCGCCCGCTCGACGGTGGACAGCGGCAGCCCGAGCACCCGGTCGACGAACTCCTCGCGCAGCTCGGCCAGCACCCGCTCGCCCAGCCGGGAGGAGGCGAGCACGGCGAAACGTACCAGCAATGCCTGCATGAGCAGGAAGCCGCCGATGGCCAGGCCGACGAACCACACGTTGACGCGGGCGCCGTCCTGTACGTCCTGGACCAGGTTGCCGAGCTGCCACGGCACGGCGAGGCCCGACACGGCGGCCAGCCCGTGCAGCGCGAGCGCGACGGACAGCTGACGCGGGTATTTGAGCGTCAGCCGGCGAGCGTAGGCACGAACCTGCTTCTGATCGGCAACCGGCAGGATTTCCCTGCTCATTTGTCGTTCACCACTCCTCACTCACTCCGCGGAGTGCCTCGTACCTCGGCCCTCCACTCCGCTCGCTGCGTCGGGTTCGCTCCGCAGCCATGTTCAGTCCTCTCCTCTCGTGACGGTCGCCGAGTAGGCGCTGGACGTGGCGAGCAGTTCGCGGTGCGGGCCTTCGGCGTGGACGCGGCCGTCCTCCAGGTAGACGACGTGCTCGGTGCGGTCGAGCACGAGCGGGCTGGTGGTGCAGATCAGCGTGGTCTTGCCGGCGCGTGCCTTGGCGAGCCGTTCGGCGATGCGGGCCTCGCTGTGGGCGTCGACGGCGCTGGTGGGTTCGACGAGGATGAGCACCTCGGGGTCGGCCACCAGGGCGCGGGCCAGGCGCAGCCGCTGCTGCTGGCCGCCGGAGAACTCGCGGCCGCTCTCGGCGACCACGGTGTCGAGGCCTTCGGGCAGCGCGTCCACGATGTCCTCGGCGCAGGCGGCCCGCAGCGCGTGGCGTACCTCGTCGATGGAGGCGTTGCCGCGCACGTCGAGCTCGTCGCGCAGGCGGCCGGAGAACAGGCGGGCGGCGTTGTCGGCGACCAGGATGCGCTCGCGGACCTCGGGGATCGGCAGCTCGGCCAGGTCGACGCCGCCGAAGGTGACGTCGCCGTGGGCGTAGCGGCCGAGGCGGTCGGCGACCTCGATGGCCTGTTCGGGCGTGGGGGCGGCCAGCGCGGTCATGGTGCCGGGCTGGAGGGTGACACCGCTGTAGGAGTCGCGCAGGACGCCGCCCTCGGAGGTACCGGTGCCGCCGTCGACCTCGGGTTCCATCGACAGGATCCGGACCACGCGGCGTGCGGCCACGTGCCCCTTGGTCAGCTTGTCGGCGGCCTCGGTGAGGGTGCGCATGGGGCCGATGAGGAAGACGGCGTAGCCGTAGAAGGCGACGAGCTGTCCTGCGGTGATCTGGCCGCCGAGCGCGAAGGAGGCGCCGATGCCGGTGACGACGGCGATGAGCACGCCGGGCAGGAGGATCTGGGCGCCTTCGAGCAGCGACTCGATGCCGGCCACGCGGACGCCGGCGTGGCGTACGCGCTGCGACTCCTCCTGGTAGCGCCCGGAGAAGACCTGCTCGCCGCCGATGCCGCGCAGGACGCGCAGGCCGGAGACGATGTCGGCCGAGCGCGTGGACAGTTCGCCCTGCAGGTCGCGGTGGGCCTTCTGGCGTTTGTGCAGCGGCTTGAGCAGCGGGCCGACGGCGATGGCCATGAGCGGGACGCCGAAGAGCACGAGCAGGCCGAGCGGCAGGGAGGTGGAGATGAGGTAGATCGTGACGGTGACGATCGCCACGACCGAGCCGGTGCCGCGCAGCAGGATGTCCATCGAGCTGCCGATGTGCGCGATGTCGGAGTTGCCGACGCTGATGACCTCGCCGGTCGACAGCCGCTTGGGGAGCGTGGCGCCGAGGCGGGTGGCGTGGCGGGTGGTGAGCTGGACGGTGCGGTACGCGGCGGCCAGCCAGTTGTAGACGGCGAAGCGGTGGCGCATGATGCCGGCGAAGGCCTGCAGCAGGCCCAGCGCGAGCATCACCGCCGACCAGATCAGCAGCGCTCGGGTGTCCTTGGCGGTGACGGCGTCGACGCCCTTGCCGAGGACGGCGGGGACGAGCGCCTGTCCCAGCCACCAGAGGGTGGCGAAGCCGATGCCGATCGCGAGCGCGGTCTTCTGCCGCAGCGCGTTCCACAGCAGGTAGCGGAAGGGCGTGCGTATGTCAGGGGTGCCGGGATCGGCTTCAGGCAGGGAGCGCATAGCCTGACTAGGCTGTCAAAGCCGCCCTGACCAGGCAAATCATTTTCCGAACCCCCGGAGGGTGTAGAGCAGGGCCGTCAGCGCGGTCAGCGCGAGGAGCAGGTAGCCGATCGTGTACGCGCCGGTCGCGGTGTAGACAGCGCCCATGACCAGCGGCGGGAAGTATCCGCCGAGCCCTCCGGCGGCCCCCACGAGGCCGGTGACGGTGCCGACCCGCGAGGCCTCGACCAGCTTGGCGACGAGCGCGAAGACGCCGCCGGCGCCGAGGCCGAGAAAGAAGGCCATGAGCACGAAGCTGACCCCGGCGGGGATCTCCAGCGGCGGGTTGAAGGCGAGGACGACGGCCATGGCGACGGCGCCGGCGAAGGAGATCGTCAGCACCCTGATCGGGCCGATCCGGTCGGAGGAGATGCCGCCGAGGGGGCGGGCGATCACGGCGGCGATGGAGAACCCGGCGGTACGCAGGCCCGCCTCGGTCTGGGCGAACTCGTAGACGTTCTGCAGCAGCGTGGGCAGGTAGGTGGAGAACGCGACGAAACCGCCGAACGCGACCGCGTACAGGAAGGCGCACTGCCAGGTGGCCTTGATCTTCATCGCGTCCTTCATGCGGGGCAGTGCGGGCTCGGTGCTGGGCTGCCAGGCGGGCGAGTTGCGGCTGGCGAGCAGCATGATCACGCCCATGACGGCGAGCGCGGCGCCCATGATCAGGTGTGTCGTGGAACGGCCCAGCGATTCGACCAGCCGTGGCGTGAAAAATGCGGACAAGGCGGTGCCGCCCATCCCGGCCCCGAACACGCCGGTGGCGAACCCGCGCCGCGCCGGCTCGTACCAGGAGTTGACGAACGGGATGCCGATCGCGAACGAGGTGCCCGGGATGCCCAGCAGAAACCCCCACAACAGCAGCGAGCCGTAGGAGTTCGACCAGCCCACGAACAGGACCGGCACGATCGAGACGAAGCAGATGATCGCGAACATCAGCCGCCCGCCGAACTTGTCGGCCAGCATCCCGACCGGGATCCGCCCCAGCGACCCGACCAGCACGGGGATCGCGACCAGCATCGACGTCTCGGTCGGCGACAGGTGCAGTGCCTTGCTGTAGCTGCCGGACAGCGGGCCGATGAGGTTCCACGCCCAGAACGTGATGGTGAAGGCCGCCGTCGCCAGCACAAGATTTCGCACACGCATGCACCCTGTGTAACAGGTCGCTACAGAGTGTGATGAAGTGGGGGTATGAGTGAGGCGGAGGACATCCTCCTGAAGACCGGCCGGTTCTTCCGCAGATCGGTCACGGGCCAGGACCTGCGGACCGTCTACCTGTCCGGCGGCCGGGAGGGCGACGCCTTCTACCGCGACCGGTGGAGCCACGACAAGGTGGTCCGCTCGACGCACGGCGTGAACTGCACGGGCTCGTGCTCGTGGAAGGTCTACGTCAAGGACGGCATCATCACCTGGGAGACCCAGCAGACCGACTACCCGAGCGTCGGCCCCGACCGCCCCGAGTACGAGCCGCGCGGCTGCCCGCGCGGCGCCGCCTTCTCCTGGTACACCTACTCGCCGACGCGGATCCGCTACCCGTACGCGCGGGGCGTCCTGGTCAGGATGTACGGCGAAGCCCGCGGCAGCGGCCTCGACCCGGTAGCCGCCTGGGCCGAAATCACGACAAATCCGGAAAAGCGGGAGACCTACCAACGCGCCCGCGGCCAAGGCGGCCTCGTCAGGATCACCTGGGACCTCGCCACCGAGATGATCGCCGCCGCCCACGTCCACACCATCGCGACCTACGGCCCCGACCGCGTGGCCGGCTTCTCCCCCATCCCCGCCATGTCCATGGTCAGTCACGCCATCGGCGCCCGGTTCGTCTCGCTGATCGGCGGGACCATGCTCAGCTTCTACGACTGGTACGCCGACCTGCCGGTCGCCTCCCCCCAGGTCTTCGGCGACCAGACCGACGTACCCGAGTCGGCCGACTGGTGGGACGCGGCGTACCTGATGTTGTGGGGCGCCAACGTCCCGGTGACCCGCACGCCCGACGCCCACTGGATGGCCGAGGCCCGCTACCGGGGCCAGAAGGTGGTGGTGGTCGCCCCCGACTACAACGACGCGGCCAAGTTCGCCGACGAGTTCCTGGCGGTGAACCCGGGCACGGACGGCGCGCTGGCCATGGCGATGGGCCACGTGCTGCTGAGGGAGTGCTTCGTCGAACGGCAGGTGCCGTACTTCACCGAGTACGTCAGCCGGTTCACCGACCTGCCCTTCCTCGTCACGCTGACCGAACGCGACGGCCACCACGTGCCGGACAAGTTTCTGACCGCCGCCGACCTGGGCTCGCAGGAGGAGTCGGCGGAGTGGAAGACCGTCTTCCTGGGCGCGGACGGCGAGCCGGTCGTGCCCAACGGCTCGGTCGGCTTCCGGTGGGGCGAGCGCGGAAAGGGCCGCTGGAACCTCAAGCTCGACACCGAGCCCCTGCTCACGCTGTACGGCGCGGAGCCGGTTGAGATTGCTCTGCCCCGCTTCGACGGCGGCGGCCCGCTGACCCGCGGCGTCCCGGCCAGGCGGATCGGCGGGCATCTGGTCACGACCGTCTTCGACCTCATGCTGGCCCAGTACGGCGTGCACCGGCGCGGGCTGCCGGGCCGCTGGCCCCACGGGTACGGCGACGCGTCGGAGCCGTACACGCCGGCCTGGCAGGAGCCCATCACGAAGGTCCCGGCGGCCCGCGCGATCAAGATCGTGAGGGAGTTCGCCACGACGGCCGAGCAGACCCGCGGCCGCTGCATGATCATCCTGGGCGCGGGGACCACCCAGTGGTTCCACGGCGACACTATCTACCGGGCCTTCCTGGCGCTGCTGATGCTGACCGGCTGCCAGGGACGCAACGGCGGCGGCTGGGCGCACTACGTGGGCCAGGAGAAGTGCCGCCCGCAGACCGGATGGGCGCAGCTGGCCGGCGGCCTGGACTGGTCGCGCCCGCCCCGGCAGACGCCGGGCACGCCGTTCTGGTACCTGCACACCGACCAGTGGCGCTACGACCGCTTCGACGCCGGCGATCTGAGCTCCCCGATCGGCCCCGGGGCCTTCCGCGGCAGACACACCGCCGACCTGGTGGCCGAGGCGGTCAGGAACGGCTGGATGCCGATGGCGCCCGCCTTCGACCGCAACCCGCTGGAGCTGGGCGACGCGGCGGACCCGGTCGCGAACGCCCAGGAGGAGCTCGCCAACGGCACCCTGCGCTACGCCGCCGAGGACCCGGACGACCCGCGCAACTGGCCGCGGGTGCTGACGCTCTGGCGCTCCAACCTGCTGGGGTCGAGCGCCAAGGGCAACGAGTACTTCCTGCACCATCTGCTCGGCGCGCGCTCGAACCTGCCGCGGCCCGACGAGCAGGCGCCGCGGGGCAAGCTGGACCTGCTGCTGACGCTGGACTTCAGGATGACGTCCTCGACGTTGTTCTCCGACATCGTGCTGCCCGCGGCGACCTGGTACGAGAAGCACGACCTGTCCTCGACGGACATGCACCCGTTCGTGCACGCGTTCAACCCGGCCATCACGCCGCCGTGGGAGACCAAGAGCGACTTCCACGCCTTCCACGCGATCGCCAGAGCCTTCAGCGCCATGGCCAAGGACCGGCTCGGGGTCAGGAAGGACGTCGTGGCGCTGCCGTACCAGCACGACACGCCCGGCGAGATCGCCCAGCCGGGCGGACGCGCGCCCGCCCGCGTCACGCCCAACCTGGTGGTGGTCGAGCGCGACTACGGCGCGGTCGCCGAGAAGATGGCGGCGCTCGGCCCGCTGGCCGAGCGCAAGGGGCTGCCGGTGAAGGGCGTGGTGTTCATGCCCGACGAGGAGGTGGTCTGGCTCGGCGAGCGGTGCGGGCTGGTGCCGCGCGGCGTCGCCAAGGGACGGCCGATGCTCGACACCGAGGCCAAGGCGTGCGAGGCGATCCTGGCGCTGTCGGGGGTCAGCAACGGGCGGCTGGCCGCCCAGGGCTTCGGGCAGCTCGCCGAGCGGACCGGCACCGACTTCGGCGAGCTCGTCCACCGCGACCACCGCATCGTCTTCGCCGACACCCAGGCCAGGCCCACGCACGTGGCCTCCAGCCCGGAGTGGTCGGGCAAGGAGTCGCACGACCGCCGCTACTCCCCCTTCACCATCAACGTCGAGCACCACAAGCCGTGGCACACGCTGACCGGCCGGATGCACTTCTTCCTCGACCACGACTGGATGCACGAGTACGGCGAGGCCCTGCCGGTCTACCGGCCGCCGCTGGACATGACCGCCCTGTTCGGCGAGGGGAGCGCGGACATGCTGGTGGTGCGGTATCTGACGCCGCACTCGAAGTGGTCCATCCACTCCGAGTACCAGGACAACCTGCTCATGCTGTCGCTCTCACGCGGCGGTCCGGTGATCTGGATGTCGGTCCAGGACGCCGCGAAGATCGGCGCCGCCGACAACGACTGGATCGAGGCCACCAACCGCAACGGCGTGGTCGTGGCCAGGGCGATCGTCTCCCACCGGATGCCCGAGGGCACGGTCTACATGCACCACGCCCAAGACCGGGTGATCGACGTGCCGAAGTCGGAGGCGACCGGACGGCGCGGCGGCATCCACAACGCGCTCACCCGCGTGCTGATCAAACCCACCCACATGATCGGCGGGTACGCCCAGCTCTCGTACGCCTTCAACTACCTCGGCCCGACCGGCAACCAGCGCGACGAGATCACCGTGATCAGAAGGCGCTCGCAGGAGGTGACGTACTAATGCGGATCATGGCTCAGCTCGCGATGGTGATGAACCTCGACAAGTGCATCGGCTGCCACACCTGCTCGGTCACCTGCAAGCAGACGTGGACCAACCGGGCGGGGGTCGAGTACGCCTGGTTCAACAACGTCGAGACCCGCCCCGGCCAGGGCTATCCGCGCGGTTATGAGGACCAGGACCGGTGGCGCGGCGGCTGGGAGGTGGACAACAAGGGCCGGCTGCGGCTGCGGGCGGGCGGCCGGCTACGCAAGCTCCTCGGCATCTTCGCCAACCCGCTCATGCCGAACATCCAGGACTACTACGAACCCTGGACCTACGACTACGAGAACCTCACCCGCGCCCCGCTCGGCGACGACATCCCGGTCGCGCCGCCGCGCTCGCTGATCAGCGGCGAACCCATGGCGATCCGCTGGAGCGCCAACTGGGACGACAATCTCGGCGGCGACCCTTCGGAAGACCCGATCCTGCGCAGGGTCGGCGACCAGGTGAAACTGGAGTTCGAGCAGGCGTTCATGTTCTACCTGCCGCGCATCTGCGAGCACTGCCTGAACCCGTCCTGCGTCGCCTCCTGCCCCTCCGGCGCCCTCTACAAGCGCGAGGAGGACGGCATCGTCCTGGTGGACCAGGACCGCTGCAGGGGCTGGCGGATGTGCGTGACCGGCTGCCCGTACAAGAAGATCTACTTCAACCACCGCACCGGCAAGGCCGAGAAGTGCACGTTCTGCTACCCGAGGGTGGAGGTCGGGCTGCCGACCGTGTGCTCGGAGACGTGCGTCGGCCGCCTGCGCTACCTGGGCGTCATGCTCTACGACGCCGACCGGGTGGGCGAGGTGGCGAGCATCGCCGACGACAAGGAGCTGTACGAGGCGCAGCTGTCGCTCTTCGTCGACCCTGACGACCCGGCCGTTGCCGCCTCCGGGCTGCCCGACGACTGGATCGAGGCGGCCCGCCGCTCGCCCGTGCACGACCTGATCATGCGATACCGGGTCGCGCTGCCGCTGCACCCGGAGTACCGCACGCTGCCGATGGTCTGGTATGTGCCGCCGCTTTCGCCCGTCGTGGACGCGCTGGCCGGCTCCGGGCACGACGGCGAGGACGCCGGCAACCTGTTCGCCGCCGTCGAGGCGCTGCGCATCCCGGTGGAGTACCTGGCCGAGCTGTTCACCGCCGGCGACCCGGTGCCGGTGACGGCGGCGCTGCGGCGGCTGGCGGCCATGCGCTCGTACATGCGCGCCGTCAACCTGGGCGAGGAGCCCGAGCTGCCGCACTCGGGGCTGTCGGCCGAGGACATCCACGACATGTACCGGCTGCTGGCCCTGGCCCGCTACGACGAGCGCTACGTCATCCCGTCCGCCTACTCCAAGACGCCCGGGGCCGTGGAGGAGATCGGCTGCAGCCTCGACTACGACGGCGGGCCCGGGATGGCGGGGCCGTTCGGGGAGGGCTCGGGCCGGCCGGTGCCGGTGTCGATCGAGAGCTTCCACGGGCTGAAGCAGCGCCAGACCGGCGAGGAGACCACCCGCGAGCGGGTCAACCTCCTCAACTGGGACGGCAGGGGCAAACCCGCCGGCCTGTTCCCGCCGAAGAGGGGCGAGGCATCTTGAACAAGGCTGTGACCTGGCAGGCCGCCGCACACCTGCTGGCCTACCCCGACGAGCGGTTCTGGGGACGGCTGCCGCTGATCGAGCGGGCCGCCGCGCCGTACTTCCCCGGGTTCGCCGCCGCCATCCACGCCATGGGGCCGGGCGAGCTGGCCGCGCACTACGTCGACATGTTCGACCTCAAACGGCGCTGCTGCCTCTATCTCACCTATTACGCCGACGGCGACACGCGGCGGCGCGGCGAGTCGCTGGCCGCGCTCAAGGGGCGTTACCGGGCCGCCGGGTGGGAGCTGATGGACGACGAGCTGCCGGACTTCCTGCCGGTGATGCTGGAGTTCGCCGCCCTGGACGCCGCCGGGGCCGCGCTGCTGGCCGAGCACCGGGTGGGGATCGAGCTGCTGCGTTCGGCGCTGGACGGGTACGGCTCGCCGTACACGATCGTGCTGGACGGCGTGCGCGGCGCCCTGCCGGAGCCGACCGCGGAACAGCGGGCGGCGGCGGCCCGGCTGGCGCAGGACGGCCCGCCCGCCGAGTCCGTGGGGGTGTACCGGTGAACTACGGCGAGACGTTCTTCTGGGTGATCGCGCCCTACGTGACGCTGGTGGTCCTGATCGGCGGGCTGCTCTGGCGCTACCGCTACGACAAGTTCGGCTGGACGACCCGCTCGTCGCAGCTCTACGAGTCGCGCCTGCTGCGGATCGCCTCGCCGCTGTTCCACTACGGGCTGGTGTTCGTGATCGCCGGGCATGTGATCGGCCTGTTCGTCCCGGCCTCGTGGACGGAGGCGATCGGTCTGTCCGACCACGCCTACCACCTGCTGGCCCGCGTCTTCGGCGGCCTCGCCGGCCTGGCCGTGCTCACCGGGCTGGCCCTGCTCATCTACCGCAGACGGCGCAACGGCCCGGTCTTCCGCGCCACGACCGTCAACGACAAGGTCATGTACGTCGCGCTCGCGCTGGCCGTGGTGGCCGGGCTGGTGGCCACGCTGACTGGAGCGGAGTACCGCGATTCGGTCTCGCCGTGGTTCCGCAGCGTCTTCGTGTTCCGTCCGGACGCCGAGGCGATGGCCGAGGCGACCATCTTCTTCAAGCTGCACGTCATCGCCGGGATGGTGATGATCGGGCTGTTCCCGTTCACCCGTCTCGTGCACGCGCTGTCGGCACCCGTCGGGTACTTGTTCCGCCCATACATCGTCTACCGGAGCCGACTACGCCAGAATCAATCCCTGTGAGGCATGGCTACACCAACAGCACCTTCGGCGACGGCGCTCTGGTCGTGAAGTGTTATCTGGGTCCGGGCGCCGCGGAACGGCTGGAAACCGAGCGGAAGATGTTGCGCCGCCTGCGCGGCCGGGTGCCCGTGCCCGCCGTGCAGGCGGTCAGCGACACCAGCCTGACCACCCGGTTCGTCGCGGGCATCCATGGTCAGGATCTCCTCGACGAGGGGCTGGCCAAGGAGGTCATGACCGCCTGCGGGCGGACGCTGGCCGCCATCCACGCCATGCCCGCGGCCCGGGGCCGCGTCCTGGTCCACGGCGACTACGGCCCCAACAACCTGATCATCGATCCGATGACGCACGAGACCGCGGCGGTGCTCGACTGGGAGTGGGCCCACCGCGGCGAACCGGTCGAGGACCTGGCGTGGTGTGAGTGGATCATCAGGACCCACCATCCCGAGCACGAGCAGGCGCTGCCGTACTTCTTCGAGGCCTACGGCGGGCCGGTGCCCGAGTGGCCGGAGCGGCACGCGGCGATGCTGGAGCGCTGCCGCGCGCTGCTGGCCTTCGCCGCCGAATGGGGGCCGGAGGGCGAGGAGCTCTGGCGGGAGCGGGTCGCGGCGACGGCCGCCTTCACCGGCTGAGCGCGGAGATCTTCTCCCGGGCCAGGCGGACGCCCCTGGCGTGCTTCCAGCCGATGGCCGCGGTCACCTCGTCGCCGTTCTCCGCCAGAGCGACCCAGCGGTCGGCGCCGGGTTCGCCCTCGATCCACCGGATCCGGTCGTCTTGGCCGATCCGGCCGTGGATCTGGAGCTTCACGTCGTACTGGTCGGTCCAGAAGTAGGGGATCGAGGAGAACGGCCGCTCGTCGCCGAGGATGTTGCCCGCGACGGCCAGGGCCTGTTCCGTGGCGTTCGTCCGGCTCTCCACGCGGCCCGTCGGGAAGCGGGCCACGTCGCCGACCGCGTAGACGCCGGGGGCCACCTCACCGTAGGCGTCGCAGGTGACGCCGTCGCTCAGGTCCAGGCCGCTGCCGGTGAGCCAGCCGGTGGCCGGAACCGCGCCCGCGGTGACGATCACCAGGTCGGCGGGGATCTTCTCGCCTCCGGTCAGTTCCAGGCCGTCGGCGCGGCCGGCCGTACCGGTGAAGGCGTTGACCTCGGTGCCGACCCGCACGTCCACGCCGTGCCGGCGGTGTGTGCGCGCGACGAGCGCGCCGAGCCTGGCGCCCAGGTGGCGGGCCATGAGGACCGACGCGGGCTCAACCAGCGTCACCTCCAGGCCGAGCGTGCGCGCGGCGGCGGCGACCTCGCACCCCAGTACGCCCGCGCCGACCACCGCCACCCGCCCGGCGTCCTTCAGCTCCCCGCGCAGCGCGAGCGCGTCGTCGAGCGTGCGCAAGGTGTGCAGCCCGTCCAGGACGGGCTGGCCGGGCAGCCGCCGCGGCCTCAGCCCGGTCGCGATCACCAGCCGGTCGTACGGCAGCCGCCGCCCGTCGTCCAGCCCTACCACCCGTTCACCCCGATCCAGGTGTACGGCCCGCCGCCCGAGCACCCACTCCACGTCCAGCCCGTCGAACGCGTCCCGGCCGAGCAACCGGGTGCGCTCGGCCGGCCAGGACTCGGTGAGGACCTGTTTGGACAGCGGCGGACGATCATAGGGCAGGTGGCGCTCCTCCCCCACGAGCGTGATCGTGCCGTCGAACCCCCTGCGCCGCAGCACCTCGGCCACGGTCAGCCCACCGATCGAGGCGCCCACGATGACCACGTTCAATGCCGTCCCCCAACTAAGCGAACACTGTCGTCACAAAGTGTACATCGTGCACACAGGGGCGTGAAAAAGGCCGCACCCCCCTCCGGCGTGCGGCCTTCTCCCGGACCGCTACCTGCTGGCCTTCAGGTACTCGGTGTTCATCTGGGCGATGGTGTCCAGCGGGATCCCCTTCGGGCAGACCGCCGTGCACTCGCCGGTGTTGGTGCAGCCGCCGAAGCCCTCGGCGTCCATCTGGTCCACCATCGCCTTGGCGCGGCTGAGGCGCTCGGGCTGGCCCTGCGGGAGCAGCGACAGGTGGGTGATCTTCGCCGCGGTGAACAGCGACGCCGAACCGTTCGGGCAGGCCGCCACGCAGGCGCCGCAGCCGATGCAGGTGGCGGCGTCGAAGGCGTCGTCGGCGTCCTCCTTGCGGACCGGGACCGCGTGCGCGTCCGGCGCGGAGCCGGCCGGGACCGAGACGAACCCGCCCGCCTGGATGATGCGGTCGAAGGCGCTGCGGTCCACGACCAGGTCCTTGATGACCGGGAAGGGAGCGGCCCGCCACGGCTCGATGGTGATCTCGGCGCCGTCCTCGAAGTGGCGCATGTGGAGCTGGCACGTCGTCGTGGCGCGCTGCTCGCCGTGGGCCACGCCGTTGATGACCATGCCGCACATGCCGCAGATGCCCTCGCGGCAGTCGTGGTCGAAGGCGATCGGGTCGTCGCCCTCCAGGATCAGCTTTTCGTTGACGACGTCGAGCATCTCCAGGAAGGACATGTCCGGGGAGACGTCCTTGGCCAGGTAGGTGACCATGCGCCCGGCGTCGTCCGGGCCGCTCTGCCGCCATACCTTGAGGGTGAGATCCATTTTACTTGTAGCTCCGCTGGCTCATCTTGACGTAGTCGTACTCGAGCGCTTCCTTGTGCAGCACCGGGCCGTCGGGGGTGCGCTCCCAGGCCGAGACGTGCGCGAAGTGGTCGTCGTCGCGCAGCGCCTCGCCGTCGGCGTCCTGCGACTCGGCGCGGAAGTGGCCGCCGCAGGACTCGGTGCGTACCAGCGCGTCCAGGCACATCAGCTCGGCCAGGTCGAAGAAGTCGGCCACCCGGCCGGCCTTCTCCAGCACCTGGTTGAGCTCCTCCGGCGTGCCGCTGACCTTGACGTTGCGCCAGAACTCCGCGCGCAGGGCCGGGATCAGGTCCAGGGCCTTGCGCAGCGACTCGTCGGTGCGCTCCATGCCGCAGTAGTCCCACATGATCTTGCCGAGCTCGCGGTGGAAGGAGTCCGGCGTGCGGGTGCCGTTGACGGCCATCAGGCGGTCGATCTTGGTGCGTACCTTGATCTCGGCCTCGGCGACGGCCTCCTCGTCGACCTCGCCGTACGGGCCGTTGGCCAGGTAGTCGCCCAGCGTGGTCGGCAGCACGAAGTAACCGTCGGCCAGGCCCTGCATCAGCGCCGACGCGCCGAGGCGGTTGGCGCCGTGGTCGGAGAAGTTGGCCTCGCCGATCACGAACAGACCGGGGACCGTGGACTGCAGGTCGTAGTCCACCCACAGGCCGCCCATCGTGTAGTGCACGGCGGGGTAGATGCGCATCGGCTGGGTGTAGGGGTCCTCGCCGGTGATGCGCTCGTACATCTCGAAGAGGTTGCCGTACTTCTTCTCGACGGCGTCGCGGCCGAGGCGGGCGATCGCGTCGCGGAAGTCGAGGTAGACGCCCAGGCCGCCGGGGCCGACGCCGCGGCCCTCGTCGCAGACGTTCTTGGCCGCGCGCGAGGCGATGTCACGCGGCACCAGGTTGCCGAAGGCCGGGTAGATGCGCTCCAGGTAGTAGTCGCGCTCCTCGTCCGGGATGTCGCCGGCGGCGCGCTGGTCGCCGGCGGCCACCGGTACCCACACCCGGCCGTCGTTGCGCAGGGACTCCGACATCAGCGTCAGCTTCGACTGGTACTCGCCGGAGACCGGGATGCAGGTCGGGTGGATCTGCGTGTAGCACGGGTTGGCGAAGTACGCGCCGCGCTCGTGTGCCCGCCAGATGGCCGTGGTGTTGCAACCCTTGGCGTTCGTGGACAGGAAGAAGACGTTGCCGTAGCCGCCGGTGGCCAGCACGACCGCGTCGGCCGTGTGCCGCTCGATCTCGCCGGTGACCATGTCACGCACGATGATGCCGCGCGCCCGGCCGTCGGAGACGATCAGCTCCAGCATCTCGTGCCGGGTGAACATCTCGACGGTGCCGGCCTTCACCTGCCGCTCCAGCGCCTGGTAGGCGCCCAGCAGGAGCTGCTGGCCCGTCTGGCCGCGGGCGTAGAAGGTCCGCGAGACCTGCGCGCCGCCGAAGGAGCGGGTGTCGAGCAGGCCGCCGTACTCGCGGGCGAACGGCACGCCCTGGGCCACGGCCTGGTCGATGATGTTCACCGAGACCTCGGCCAGGCGGTAGACGTTCGACTCCCGGGCGCGGAAGTCTCCGCCCTTGACGGTGTCGTAGAAGAGCCGGTAGATCGAGTCGCCGTCGCCGCGGTAGTTCTTCGCCGCGTTGATGCCGCCCTGGGCGGCGATCGAGTGCGCCCGCCGGGGCGAGTCCTGGTAGCAGAACGACTTGACGTTGTAGCCCAGCTCGCCGAGGGTCGCGGCGGCCGAGCCGCCGGCCAGGCCGGTGCCGACCACGATGACGTTGAGCTTGCGCTTGTTGGCGGGGTTGACGAGCTTGGCGGCGAACTTCCGCTTGGCCCACCGCTCCTCGATGGGGCCTTCCGGGGCCTTGGCGTCCCGGAGGGCTTCGCCCTCGGTGTATTCGATCACTTGACTACTCCGAACATGATGGCCAGCGGCGGCGCGAGGAACCCGAGCACGAGCACGGCCGAGACCGCGAGCGCGCCCAGCTTCACCACCCGGCGGCGCTCTCCCTTGACCCAGCCCAGCGTCTGGAAGGCCGACCAGATGCCGTGGCGCAGGTGCAGGCCGACCAGGAGGATGGCGATCACGTAGATGGCCGTGACCCACCAGCGGCCGGGCTGGAAGCCCTCGATCATGCGGTCGGCGGGCGCGGAGTTGACCCCGGCGGGGTTGACCACGCCGAAGGTCAGGTCGAGCAGGTGCCAGACGATGTAGAGCGCGATGGTGACGCCGCCCCAGCGCATGATGTGCGTGGCGTACCCGGTGGCCTGCGACTTCTTGGCCACGTACTTCACCGGCCTGGCCTTGCGCGCGCGGCGGGTCAGCGTGATGGCCGCCCACAGGTGCAGGACCACGGCCACGAAGAGGGTGATCTCCAGCAGGGTCACCACGCCCCGGTACGGCAGGAACGGCTGCAGCAACGTCCGCAGCCAGTGCGCGTACTCGTTGAACGAATCCCGGCCGTAGAAGATCTTCAAGTTGCCCAGCATGTGCAGGGCGAGGAAGCCCACCATCACGGCGCCCGTGACGGCCATGATGACTTTCCTGCCGTTCGACGAGCTCAGGAACCCGCGGGACTTCTTGGGCGTTGGCGGAGCAGGGGTCTTCCCGGCTTCCGTCTTGGGGGGACTCACGGGCGCCGTCGCGGCCCCGCGCTCAATCGTGGCAGTCACATCTTGGAACGCTAGGTATCCAGGGATGATCCGTCCAAGTCATCATGGATCTGGTTTCCATAGCCAAGGGCTATGACCCTTGGTTTCGTACGGCTGCCGCAAATTCCACAAAGCACGCGTGCGAGCAAAATCACAGCCCGGCGATAGCCGTAAGCTATGGAGATCATGCAATTGCAGCAGCTCGCCTATTTCGTCGCGGTAGCCGAGACCAGGCACTTCACCCAGGCCGCCGAGAGCGTGCGCGTGGCCCAGCCGTCGCTGAGCAAGCAGATCAAGGCCCTGGAGACCGAACTCGGCGCGCCGCTGTTCTCCCGCGCCCGCGGCAACGTCACGCTCACCCCCGCGGGCGAGGCGCTCCTGCCGCTGGCCCGCCGCATGCTCGCAGACGCCGACACCGCCCGGCAGGAGGTGGCCGAGCTGGCGGGGCTGCGCCGCGGCCGCGTACGGCTGGGCGCCACCCCGTCCCTGTGCGCCGGGCTGCTGGCCGACGCGCTGGCCCGCTTCCACCGCGACTATCCCGGCATCCGGCTCCACGTCGAGGAAGGCGGCTCGCGCGACCTGGTCAGGGCGCTGGCCCGCGGGCAGATCGACCTCTCGCTGATCATCACGCCGCTCCAGCACGACGACCCCTCACTGGTGACCGAGGAGATCCTGCGGGAGAACCTGGTCGTCGTCTCTCCCAGCCACCGGCGGGCCGGGCCGGTGGGTGACGACATGGCGATCCGCCGGCCGTACGTGCGGATCGAGGACCTGCGCGGACGGCCGATGGTGATGTTCCGGCGCGGCTACGACCTGCGCGAGGCCACGCTCGCGGCCTGCCGTCAGGCGGGCTTCGAGCCGCGCTTCGCGGTCGAGGGCGGCGAGATGGACGCGGTGCTGCGGTTCGTGGAGGCGGGTCTCGGCGTGGCCGTGGTGCCGTCAATGGTGCTCGACGGGCGCCCGGGACTGACCGGCACACCGCTGGCGCCACCGGGCCTGAGCCGCACGATCGCGCTGGCCAACCGCAAGGACGTCGAACCGACCCGCGCGGCCCAGGCGTTCCGCGCTACTCTGCGGACATTTCTCGTCGAGGCCGCCCACGAAGGGACGCTTCCACAAGGGGTCGAGCTCATCGCAGAATGAACCAGCGATCGCTACGAGGCAGTGGAGAGGGCAGTGCGTGACGGCTTCACTATCCGAGACCCTCACCCTCGTCCTCATCGAGGACGACGACGGTGATGCCTTCTTGGTCGAGGAGCTGCTCAAGGAGGCGGAGGCACCCCCGCGCATCACCTGGGTACGCAGCCTGGCCGAGGGGCTGCCCAAGCTCACCCCCGACGTGCAGTGCGTGCTCGTCGACCTGTCGCTGCCGGACGCCAGCGGGCTGGAGGCCCTGGAGCAGGTGCTGGCGGCCGCGCCGCAGGCCGCGGTCCTGGTGCTGACCGGGACCAGCGAGGCGCACGTCGGCGTGGCCGCGGTGCAGGCCGGCGCCCAGGACTACCTGGTCAAGCAGGACATCACCGCCCGGCTGCTGGTCCGCTCGATCCGCTACTCCATGGAGCGCAGGCGCACCCAGCGGATGCTGGTCAAGGCGGAGGTGAGCGCCCAGGAGAACGCCCGGCTCGAACGCGGCCTGCTGCCCGTCCCGCTGCTGAACGGCGACACGATCGAGCACACCACCCGCTACCTGCCCGGCAGCCAGGGCGCCCTGCTCGCCGGCGACTTCTACGACACCGTCCAGACACCCGACGGCTCGGTGCACATCGTGGTGGGCGACGTCTGCGGGCACGGCCCCGACGAGGCCGCGCTCGGCGTCGCGCTGCGCATCGCCTGGCGCACGCTGGTGCTGGCCGGGCAGACCGGCGACGTCATGCTGCACGCGATGGACGCGCTGCTCAGGGTCGAGCGCAAGGCGCCGGAGATCTACACCACGCTCTGCACGGCCACCCTCACCCCCGATCTCGCCCACGCGGAGATGCGGATCATCGGCCATCCGCCGCCGGTGCTGATCCGCGACGGCGTGGTCGAGGCCGTCAGCGAGGGCCCGTCGGGGCCGCCACTGGGCATCTTCCGGGACGCGGAATGGCACGCCATCGACGTGCCCCTGGGCCAGGACTGGTCACTCATGCTCTACACCGACGGCCTCATCGAGGCAGCCGTGGAGCAGGACCAGCTGGGCGTCGACGGGCTCGTGGAGCTGGTGCGCGAGCACGGCCACGTCGACCTCGACCGGCTGATCCGGCACGTCGGAACCCTCACCGACGACCTGGCCGTGGTCCTCGTCCAGAGGAGAGCGCCGTGAACCTTCATCCGCTGCCGCCGGCCAAGGAGCCCACCGGCGTCGGCCGGCTGCCCGTGGCCCGCTGGTTCGTCGCCGCCGGCGTCGTCATGGCGCTGGCCTACGCCGCCGGAGTCGGCGTGACGCTGACGATGGTGGACCAGATCCGGACGATCCAGCCGCGCCCCGAGGTCGTGGCCCGGCTGGACCAGCTGAACACCATGCTCATCGTGGTCTTCACCGTCATCCTCGTGGCCGCCGTGGCGCTGACGTTCATGATCCGCTATGCCGTGCTCAAACCCATGGCCCAGCTCGCCGGACAAGTCCGCGAGGTCGCGGCGGGCGACTTCAACCGCAGGCTGCGGGTCGACCGCCCCGCCGAGCTCGCCGAGCTGGCCTCCCACGTCGACTCGATGCGCGGGCGCATTCTGGAGGGCTGGCGCAGCGCCGAGGAGCAGGCCGACGAACTGCGGCGCTCCAACGGCGAGCTGGAGCAGTTCGCCTACGTGGCCAGCCACGACCTGCAGGAGCCGCTGCGCAAGGTGGCCAGCTTCACGCAAATGCTGGAGCAGAGGTACGGCCCGCAGCTCGACGACCGCGCCAAGCAGTACATCGGCTACGCCGTGGACGGCGCCAAGCGCATGCAGGTCCTCATCAACGACCTGCTCGACTTCTCCCGCGTGGGCCGGGTCCACGGCGAACGTGTGGTCACCGACACCGGCGAGGCCCTGAACACGGCGCTGGAGAACCTGTCGGCGGCCATCGAGGACACCGAGACGGTGGTCACCTCCGACCGCATGCCGAAGGTGGTGGGCAACAGGTCACAGCTGGTCCGCCTGTTCCAGAACCTCGTGGAAAACTCCGTCAGGTTCCGCGCCGACGTCCCCCCGCGCATCCACATCGGCGCGCGACGCACCGACAACGGCATGTGGGAGTTCAGCTGCTCCGACAACGGCATCGGCGTCGAGGCCAAGTACGCTGACCGCATCTTCCTGATCTTCCAGCGCCTGCACGCGCGCGACGTCTACCCGGGCACCGGCATCGGGCTGGCCCTGTGCAGGAAGATCGTGGAGTACCACGGCGGGCTGCTCTGGCTCGACCCCGACGGTGACGGCCCGGGTGCCACGTTCCGCTGGACCCTGCCGGAAGCGGAAGAGGACGCATGATCCCGATCGAAGTGCTGCTGGTCGAGGACGACCAGGGCGACATCCTGCTCACCCGGGAGGCCTTCGAGCTGAACAAGGTCAAGAACCGGCTGCACGTGGTCAACGACGGCGAGCAGGCGCTCGCCTTCCTGCGCCGCGAGGAGGGCTACGCCGACGCGCCCCGCCCGGACCTGGTCCTGCTCGACCTCAACCTGCCGCGCATGGACGGCATGGAGGTGTTGCAGGAGGTGAAGGCGGATGCCGCGTTGCGGTCGATCCCGGTGGTGATCCTGACGACGTCGGAGGCTGAGGAGGACATCATCCGCAGCTACCAGCTCCACGCAAACGCATATGTCACCAAACCGGTAGATTTTGACCAATTTATCCGAGTTGTCCGGCAAATAGACAATTTTTTCGTGACCGTAGTGAAGCTGCCGAACCAAGGACACCGCCTCTGACGTGCGGACGTGACAGGAATCACACAGGGCCATCGAAAAAGTGAGTGACCCTTCTCACAAAACGTGATGCCGTCGTCGTAACGTATCCCCCACCAAATGCGCGCCCGAGCGGAGACGCCGCGCGCTCAGCGACTCGAACCCGGACCCCAGGCGAGCAGGGTCCGCGGGAGGTGGAGAGGTCCGCGATGACCCAGACGACGCCTGAAAGCCCGGTAAGGAGACAGCGCGCGCAGATCAAAGTGCGCACGCTTCGCACCGATAACTGGTGGCTGGCCCCGCTGCTGACCTTTCTCGGGCTCAGCTCATTCCTTGTCTACGGCGTGTGGGCGATCTTCGACGGCAGCTACTACTACGCGCCGAGCGAGTACATAGCCCCGTTTTCGTCGCCGTGTTTTGCGACATCCTGTCCCGAGGGCGCCCGCTTCCTCGGGCTGGCGCCCTTCGGCGACTGGTACACCCTGCCGCCCGGCCTGCTGATCCTGGGCCTGCCCGGCGGTTTCCGGCTCACCTGCTACTACTACCGCAAGTCCTACTACCGCTCGTTCTGGCTTTCGCCGCCGGCGTGCTCGGTGCAGGAGCCACACGGCAAGTACACGGGTGAGACCCGGTTCCCGCTGATCATCCAGAACATCCACCGCTACTTCTTCTACGCGGCGATCGCCATCGGCCTGATCCTGGCCTACGACGCGGTCCTCGCGCTCATCCACACGCCGACCGGGCTCGGCACCTGGATCCTGATCCTCAACGCGGTGCTGATCAACCTGTACACGCTGTCCTGCCACTCGTGCCGGCACATCACCGCCGGCCGCCTGAACCACTTCTCCCGGCACCCGGTGCGCTACAAGGCCTGGACATTCGTCTCGAAGCTCAACGCCAAGCACCAGCCACTCGCGTGGGCCTCGATGTTCTCGGTGATGGGCGCCGACCTCTACGTCAGGCTCGTGGCCAAGGGCATCGTCAACTTCCCGTTCGCATAAGGAAAACCTGTGGAAATCGAGCGTCACGAATACGACGTCGTCGTCATCGGAGCGGGCGGCGCCGGGCTGCGAGCCGCGATCGAGGCCCGGCAGCAGGGCAAGCGCACGGCGATCGTCTGCAAGTCCCTGTTCGGCAAGGCCCACACGGTCATGGCCGAGGGCGGCGCGGCCGCCGCGATGGGCAACGTCAACTCCGACGACAACTGGATGGTGCACTTCCGCGACACCATGCGCGGCGGCAAGTTCCTCAACAACTGGCGGATGGCGGAGCTCCACGCCAAGGAGGCCGCCGACCGCGTCTGGGAGCTGGAGGCCTGGGGCGCGCTGTTCGACCGCACCAAGGACGGCAAGATCAGCCAGCGCAACTTCGGCGGCCACGAGTACCCGCGCCTGGCCCACGTCGGCGACCGCACCGGCCTGGAGCTGATCCGCACGCTGCAGCAGCGCGTCGTCGCCCTGCAGCAGGAGGACCACGAGACCCACGGCGACTACGAGGCCTACATCAAGGTCTTCCAGGAGTGCACGGTCACCCGCCTGCTCAAGGACGGCGACGCCATCTCGGGCGCGTTCGGCTACTGGCGCGAGACCGGCAACCTCATCCTCTTCGACGCGCCCGCGGTCGTCCTGGCCACCGGCGGCATCGGCAAGTCCTACGTCGTCACCTCCAACTCCTGGGAGTACACCGGCGACGGCCACGCCCTGGCCCTGCTGGCCGGCGCCAACCTCATCAACATGGAGTTCATCCAGTTCCACCCGACCGGCATGGTCTGGCCGCCCTCGGTGCGCGGCATCCTGGTCACCGAGTCGGTCCGCGGAGACGGCGGCGTACTGCGCAACTCCGAGGGCAAGCGCTTCATGTTCGACTACATCCCGGACGTCTTCAAGGACAAGTACGCCACCACCGAAGAAGAGGGCGACCGCTGGTACACCGACCAGACCAACAACCGGCGCCCGCCGGAACTGCTGCCCCGTGACGAGGTGGCCCGCGCCATCAACGCCGAGGTGAAGGCGGGCCGCGGTTCACCCCAGGGCGGCGTCTTCCTCGACGTCTCCACCCGCCTGCCCGCCGAGGAGATCAAGCGGCGGCTGCCGTCGATGCACCACCAGTTCAAGGAGCTGGCCGACGTCGACATCACCGCCGAACCCATGCAGGTCGGCCCCACCTGCCACTACATCATGGGCGGTGTCGAGGTCGACGCCGACACGGGGGCGGCGGCCGTACCCGGGCTGTTCGCGGCCGGCGAGGTCTCCGGCGGCATGCACGGCTCCAACCGCCTCGGCGGCAACTCCCTGTCCGACCTGCTGGTCTTCGGCCGCAGGGCCGGGCTCGGCGCGGCCGAGTACGTCAACTCGCTCCCGGCCCGCCCCGCGGTCGCGCAGGAGTCCGTCGACGCCGCCAAGGCCGAGGCCCTCGCCCCGTTGGAGCGCAGTGGCGAGAACCCCTACGAGGTCCACCACGAGCTCCAGCGGACGATGAACGAACTAGTCGGCATCATCCGCAAGGCCGAGGAGGTCTCCGAGGCGCTGGAGGTCGTGGAGAAGCTCAAGGAGCGCGTCGGACTCGTCGGCGCCGCCGGCTCGCGCATCTACAACCCCGGCTGGCACCTCGCGCTCGACCTGCGCAACATGCTGCTGGTCTCGGAGTGCGTGGCCCGCGCGGCACTGCTGCGCCAGGAGAGCCGCGGCGGCCACACCCGCGACGACTTCCCGGGCATGAACCCCGAATGGCGCCGCAAGCTCCTCGTCTGCGCCACCCCCGACGGCGCGGCCGTCACCGTCGAGGAGAAGGTCCAGCCGCCGATGCGCAAGGACCTGTTCGACCTGTTCGACCTGGGCGAGCTGAAGAAGTACCTCACCGAAGAAGAGCTGGGGAACGCAGAATGAGTTACAAGGCGAAGTTCAAGGTCTGGCGCGGTGAGGGCGGTGAAGGCAAGCTCGAGGACTTCACCGTCGAGGTGAACGAGGGCGAGGTCGTCCTCGACATCATCCACCGCCTCCAGGCCACCCAGGCCCCCGATCTCGCCGTCCGCTGGAACTGCAAGGCCGGCAAGTGCGGCTCGTGTTCCATGGAGATCAACGGCAAGCCGCGCCTGGGCTGCATGACCCGGATGTCCACCTTCGAGGAGGACGAGACGATCACCGTCACCCCGATGCGGACCTTCCCCGTCATCAAGGACCTGGTGACGGACGTCTCGTTCAACTACCAGAAGGCCCGCGAAATCCCCAGCTTCACCCCGCCCGCCGACGTCCGGCCGGGCGAGTACCGCATGAAGCAGGTGGACGTCGAGCGCTCGCAGGAGTTCCGCAAGTGCATCGAGTGCTTCATGTGCAACAACGTCTGCCACGTGATCCGCGACCACGAGGAGAACAAGGCCGCCTTCGCCGGCCCGCGCTTCCTGATGCGGATCGCGGAGCTGGACATGCACCCGTATGACGTGGCGGACCGCCAGGACTCGGCACAGGAGCAGCACGGCCTGGGCTACTGCAACATCACCAAGTGCTGCACCGAGGTCTGCCCGGAACACATCAAGATCACCGACAACGCCCTGATCCCCATGAAGGAACGCGTCGTAGACCGCAAATACGACCCGCTGGTGTGGCTGGGCAACAAGATCTTCCGCCGCCCGAAGTCCTAATCTCTCATCTCCAAAAGCGCCCGCCGCCCCATGACGGCGGGCGCTTTTCCGCGCCTTCAAGCCGATGATCTGTTACGGCAAGCCGCCCCCACGCCACCCACCGCCGCTGGCTCACGTGTCGGGGGGATCGCTTCTCACGCCGGACAAACGCACCCCCGCCACGGCGCACCCTGCCCCGCCAAGTGGTCAAGGCTTCGAGGCTTGTCCGGCCAGCGGGGCGCGCGTTGCGGTGGGCGGCCATGTGCGGCCTGCCTGCCGTGACCCTGGAATGTCCTCAGCCACGTACGGCGGGTGGGGGTGGGGCGGCTGGCCGTAACGGATAAAAGCTATGAAAAGCCTTGGAACTGCACGAACAGAAAGAAAACTAATCCCTGCGGAAAAGATCCTCGTCGCCGGGCTCGGCGGCGGAGCCGGGGGAGAGGGGCATCTCGCGGGTCGCGTCGTACGGGCCGGAGCCGCCGGACGGGATGTCGGCGGGTGGGGCCTCCGGCGGGACCAGGGGCTCGAACGCGCCGCGCACCTTGTCGTCGTCCGGCTCGTGGCTGTAGGAGTCGAACTCGTCCGGGTGCAGCACCACGGGCTCGGGCGGCGGCTCGGGGGTGGGGGGCTGCTGCGGGTAAGGCTGGGTGTAGGTGCCCGGGTCCTGGTAGGCGGGCTGGTTGGTCGGGTACGTCTGTACCGGCACGAAGCTGATGATCGGCGCATACGCCGTGCCGCCCGGATATCCGGGGTAGCCCTGCGGCGGATGCGGGCCGCTCGGGTGGGCGCCCGGGTAGGCGGTGTACGCGGGGCCGGCGGGGTAGCCGTGGGGGTCCTGGACGGGGCCGGCCTTGCGGACCGCGGCGGCGTGGGCCATGCGGCGGAGCCTGCCCTCGAAGATCAGTACGGCGAACAGGGTCAGCAGCACCAGAACCAGCGCCGGAATGCTCAGCTTCTGCGTCAGCGTCCGCTGGTCGAACTCGGGAGCCGCGTTCCGCAACTCCAGCTGCTGCGACTCCTCGGTGGGCTCCTCCGAGACCGGCGGGGTCGGCGACGTCGTCGTGGGCGGCTGCGAACCGGCCACCGTGGGCAGTTGCACCGGGGCCTCGGTCGTCGGCTGCTCCGCGGAGGGCGTCGGGACCGGGACGTTCGGCGAACTGGGCACGATCGGCTGCGGCTGGCTCGCCGGGCTGGACGCCTTGGGCGTGGGGGTGCTCTTGGGCGTCTTCGTGGGTTTGGGGGTCGGGGACTTGGTGACGGTCTTGGTGATCGTCGTCTCCGGCTGCTCAGGCTCCGGCGATTCGGTCACGGTCTGCGTGATGGTGACCTCGGGGTCACACACCTCGCCCGCGTCACAGCCCTCGATGGGCGGGGGCTCTAAGGCGTACGCGGACGCGCTGGCCGCCTGGATGACGAACGGCGAGACCGCCGCCCCGGTGAGACCGAGAGCGAGGAACAACGCGGACACGGCCGTCGCTCGTGTGCGTGCCACCGGTGCCCTCCGCGCCATCCCGGAACCATGGTCAAGGGAATACTAGTCAGGTCAAAGTAACAGTAAAGCCCTGTTCTCCGATGTTGTCACGCTGTGACCTGGGCTGGAACGGTTCAATGCTGATTTTCGGCGATCCTGCGGCGCTGCCCGCGGGCGACGAACCACAGCGCGACCAGCAGAACCGCGATCCCGCCTGCCGCGACGGACAGGCCGCGGTGACCGGTGAGCAGGTTCATGGGCTCGGTGGTCTCGAACGTCTTGGCGGCCACCGCGATCTGCCGGGGCAGCGGCACACCGGCGGCCTCCGTCGTGGCGGCGGACGCGGGAGCGACCTTGGGCAGCCGGATGTTCGGGTCGTTCCACAACCCCTCCGGCCGGGCGGAGGCGACCTGAGCGGGGCGCGGCCCGACATAGGGGCTGACGTTGCGCGGGGCGACATAAGGGCCGGCACTGCGCGGGGCCGCGTTCTGGGTGGCGTTGCGCGGGCCGACGTTGGTGAGGGCGCCGCGTGGTCCGGTGTACGAGCTGCGCGGCCTGGCCTCGTCCCCCTTGCCGGGTCGCTGGGCCTGGGCGGGCTTGGCCATCGGGGTGGGCAGCGGGATCACCACGGTTTCCGGGGGCGGCGCGGCGGCGGGCCGGGGCATCGGCCCGGTCCCCACCGGGGTGCGGGCGCTCCCGCTGAGCGTGGACACGCCGCCGCTCCCCCACACCTGGGCCACCGCGGCCAGGACGACCTCGTTCACCCCCTGCGGCACCGTCAGACGCACGTCCACGGCCCGCTCCCCCGACACCTTCCCCAGCCTGCACACCTCGGCCCCACGCGCCGCCACGCCCACGGCGGGCGTCGGCGCGGTGCCGGGCGTCAGCGTCCCGTCCACCTGAGGCACGCCCAACGCCCCCGCCGCCCTGCCGTCCGCCGAGCCGTCGTCCGCCGGAGCGCTCCCCGACGACACGAGAGGCGCCCCAGACACTTGTGAAGACACGGCTCCAAGCGCCTCAGGCGCTCCTGAAGGCGCGGCGGCGGGCACCCCAGGCGCTTGTGCGGGCGGTGCGGCGATCACCCCTGGGTCACCGGTGGCGGGGCTCCGGGGCGCGCAGGTGACCGTGGACAGGGCTTCGCCCGGACTGGCGGCCAGAGCGAGGCGGGCGTCCTGGGCGTCGCCGGCGAGCCGTACCCGGAAACGCAGGACATCCCCGGTCCGCACCCACGCGCCGATGTCGTCGGGGTCGCCCACGCGGTCGAAGACCAGAGCCACCTCGCCGGCCACAGCCGCCGACGCGGCCGACAGAGTCCCGAGGATCAGGGCACCGGTTCCCACCGCCACCGCGACCCCACGGGATCGCCTGCGCTCGAACATGACGGTTCCCCCCGAATGCGGACACACCTAGTAGTGGTTATGTCACAGAACGGAGTCGCCTAATCCTGTCCGAGCAGATCCGCCACAGCTTCCATCACCGGCAGGTCGGCGCCCAGCCAGTCGACGGCGAAGTACTCCTCCGGTCCCAGCCACCGCAGCGCCAGGTGTTCCTTGGCCACCGGCGTCCCCGCCTCCAGCGCGGCCAGCCACACCCGCATCACGTACCCGGGCGAAAGCGGCCAGTCACCGCCCACCCGGCGCCCGACGGAGATCTCGACCCCGAGCTCCTCCCGGCACTCGCGGACCAGAGCCTCCTCCTCGCCCTCCCCCGGATCCACCTTGCCGCCGGGGAACTCCCATCCTCCGGCCAGCGCCGGCGGTTCTGCGCGCTGGGCGGCGAGCACCCGCCCGTCCGAGACGATGACGGCGGCCACCACGACGATGCTCATAGGGCCGCATTCTCCTGCTTCTTCAGCTGATCGAGGACGGCGGGGTTCTGCAGTGGCCGGGTGAAGCCCATCAGCGTGTCCCGCGTCTGGTAGCTGGTCACCTTGATCGGCCCGCACAGCCGGCAGCGCGCCTCGATCATCTTCCCCTTGGAGACGACCATGCCGACGTGGCCGGGGTTGTTGGGGCCGGTTCCGGGGCCGGCGTTGAAGAAGACCAGGTCGCCGGGCTGCTCGCTCCCCTGTTCGATCTTGATTCCGAACGGCCACTGGCCGAACGTGGTACGCGGGATCGTCAGGCCGACGCTGCGGTAGGCCATGAAGATGATCCCCGAGCAGTCGAAGGCGTCGGGTCCCGTCCCGCCCCAGAGGTACGGCTTGCCCCGCTGATCCAGCGCGTAGGAGAGGATCTTGGCCACCACGTCGGTCGGCGCCGCCTGCACCAGGGGCTCGTCGCACTGGGGGTCGGCCTGCGGGGGCAGCTTCACCTCACCGGACTTGGCGTACTTCTTGGCGATGGCCTCGACCTGGTCCACGTACCACCAGGCCCGGTTGTAGACGAACAGCGCCCGCCGTACGTTCTCCGGAGCCCCGTTGCGCTTCAGCATCCGCGCGGCGCCCAGGATGGCGTCGGCGGGGTTGTAGACGTCGGCGATGCCGTCGCCGTCGCCGTCGGAGGCGTAGCCGTTGAACTTCGACGGGATCGGGATCCTGGCCTTGCCGCCCCACGTGCTGATCAGGAACTGCATCGGCCCGGCGGCGCCGGCGTAGTTGGTGCCGCTCTTGACGCCCTGCAGGTTGGAGCGGCCGTGGTCGGTCTCGCGTTTGCCCACGGCGGCCAGGATGTTCCACTGGACGCCGATCTTCTTGCCGTGCTTCTTGTACAGCTCCAGCAGGTCGGGCGGGATGTCGGAGGAGCCCGAGTCGGAGACGTCCTCGACCTGGGCGTCATCCTCGCAGTCGGTGGTCGTGGAGTTGCCGATGAAGGACGGCATGCCGGGCATCATCATCATCGGCGACACGATGATGACGCCGAGAAGCAGCAGGCCCGCCAGGCCGACGGCCAGGCCGATGCGGGCGCGTGAGGAGACGTTCACCCTTCGGGGTCCCCGTCTTGGCCGTCCCCGGCCGGCTGCACGTCGAAGACCCGCCAGTCGTTGCCCACGGGCGTGAGCGTGACGGCGAGGTCCTCGGCGCGCTCGCTGGTGCCCGACTTGCCGGTGAGCTTCTGCGTGCTGGTGACCACGAAGATGATCGAGGTCGCGCCGACCTGCCTGATCTCCTTCATCTTCGCCGTGGCGGTGGCGACCGTCTGCTCGGTCTTGTTCTGCTCGATGGTGCCCGGCGAGGTGAGCGCCTTGGTGAGGAAGGCGGCCAGCTCGCCGGTGGTGAACACCTTGACCCGATCGGCGTAGACGGACGGGTCCTCGTCGTAGCGGAAGGAGCCGTAGCTGGCGGTGAACCGCTCGGCCAGGTCGGCGGCGGCGGCCAGTTGCTGCCTGCTCATCGGCAGGTAGTCGTAGATGTCGAACGGCGCGTCGCTGGCGGTGGCCAGCGGCTTGCCGGTGACCGGGACGCTCGGCGCCGCGCTACCGGTCGTGGCGGTCACGGGCGCCGGGTCGGAGTCGCCCGGCCACATCGTCACATAGAGGCCGACCGCGGCCACGACCGCCACGATCGCGACGAAGATCACCCCGCGCTTGTCACCTGACTGCGCCATCTCAATCCTTGTCGGGACTATTGGGCTTCAACCAGAACGGCACCGACGGCTCGTCACCGCCTCGGCCACTGCCGCTCTGCCGGGTCGGCAGCCAGAGCGGGGGCGGCTCCGAGCCGCGCGCCTTGGGCACCTCGGCCGAGTTCCGGCCACCGGATCCGCCCCCGAAAATGCCGCCGCCCGACGAACCACCGGACCCGCCGAAGAAACCGCCGCCGCCCGAAGAGCGGCGCTCGGTCGAACCACGCCTGCTGCCGGACGAGCCGCCGCCGAACAGCCCGCCGCCGCCGGAGCGCGAACCGCCCGAGGACGTACGCGAACCACCGGAGCGTGAGCCCGAACCGCCGCGCGGCGCCCAGCCGCCACCGGACCGGCCGCCGAACCAGCCGCCGCCACCGGAACCACCGGACGCCGAACCTCCGGAGCCGCCGCCGCTCGTGCCACCGCCACCGCCACCTCCGCCACGGCCGCCGGAGCGGGGGGTGCGGGTGGGCGTGCCGCCCAGGTTGAGCGGCGGCGCCGAGCCGGTCCTGGCGGCGGGAGCCGTACGGGCTCCGCCCTTGCCTGGCTGGTCGGTGTTGAGCGGTGCGGGGGTCGCGGGCATCCGGTTGCCGGACGGCGTGCCGTTGCCGTTACCGTCGCCGCCCGCGGTCGCGCGTGCCGCGGCCGCTCCGGCCGCCGCGCCCGCGGATCCGGCCGCCGCCGCCTGAAGCACCGGCTCGGCCTTGCGTACGCCCCAGTTCTTGACCTTGTTGGCCGCGACGGGAGGCAGCACGGTCGCCGCCTGGTTCAGCACCGGGGCGGTCGTGGCGTCGCCGAGCATGCGGGTGGTCAGCGTGTGCCCGTTCATGGAGGCGAACAGGTGCTGGAACGGCCGGCGGTAGAAGTAGACCGCGAGCGTCAGCAGCGCCATGAACAGGATCTGCATGCCCCAGGGCAGCGCCGAGGACATGATCAGCGCGTAGCCGTAGACCAGGACACCGAGCACCAGCGCCAGTACGGCCTGCCGCAGCAGAGTGCCGATCAGCATCTCCACCCAGCGCATGGCGATGATGCGCCCGCTGCCCGGATGCACGCCGATCAGCAGGAAGATCGGCCCAAGGATGAGCAGGAGCAGGAAGCTGACCTTCAGTACCAGCAGCGAGACCGCCACCAGGAAGATCAGTAGACCGGCGACCAGAGCGGCGATGAGCGCGCCGATGGCCACGCCGACCCTGCTGGTCCACTCCTTGCCCTGGAAGACGAAGTAGCGCGGGTCGCCTCTGAGCTTGTCGGCGTACTCGGCGTACTTGGCCTGGTGGGCGCCGTTGTCCCGGCTGCCGCTGGCCATCTCGGCGGCGTCGATCGTCTGGATCTCCAGCATGGCCCGGCCGTAGTCGCGCACGATCGGCTGGTTGGGGTCGGCGGTGCCGAACATGCCCATCAGCCACGGCTTGCAGACCAGCGTGGACCAGAGGGCGTCGGCGTTCTGGTCGACCGTGGGCGTGCCCGTGTGGGCGTAGCCGCCCGCCTTGACCTGCGGGCTCGTCTGGCCTGGTCCGGGCAGGCAGGAGGTGCCGCCGGAGCCGGGCAGGCCGGAGAACGCGGAGTTGACCACCTCGCCGGTCTTGTCGGTGACCACCTTGCCGAGCCCGGTGAAGTCCTGCGGGCGGCTGAAGAACCAGGTGGCCACGGTGACGGCGAGGATCATCCAGATGACGCCCTCGGTGGTCGTGGTGGCCCGCTTGCGGATCAGCCCGTACCAGGCCAGCCAGATCGCGCCGAGGATGACGATCGGCCGCAGGTAGGGCCAGTACATGGCTTCCGACAGGTTCGTGACGATGTCGTCGACGACGTCCTTGATCGCCTCCAGCGGCCCCTCGGTGGCGGCCGCCTGGTACGTGGTGATCGTCAGCCGGTCGATCGCCTTGGCCCACAGGAACACCTGGTTGGCCCAGGAGTTGCCGATGAAGGAGCCGAAGTCGCAGCCGATGTCGTAGGTGTGCCAGAACTGGCCGCTGGTGCCGAACTGCTGGTAGTTGGTCGTCGGCGCGGCGGGCGCCGTACTGCTGGGCGCGGGGGGCGAGAGCAGCCCGTCCACGCCGCCGCCGACCAGCTCCGGCGCGAGCGTGCCGGAAAGATCACACGGAGCAGCGGCCGCGGGTGACGCGGCGCCGGCGATCGCGGGCAACACGATGATGCCCGCGAGCAGCGCCAGAGCAACCGCCAGCCGCCTGGCTAGCCGGACCTTCATGACCGCACCTCCTGCGCCCTGCTGCCCACTCCCCCTTGAAGATCATTCCCGCTGTCGCCGGGTTTGTCATGCGTAGGATTCGTGTCGAGCCAGCGCAGTAGCTCTTCAGAGATCAGGTCTACTGCAATGCGTCCCGCCCTGCCATCCAGATCGCGGAATACGCATTCGCCGTTGCCCAGCGAGCGCAGCACGGCCTTGTGCTCCTCCGAGGGGTCCACACCGAGCAGCGCCATCACGTGGTCGACCTCCACCCGTTCTGTCGATCGGAAGGCGAAGACCGACGAGAGGCAGTTGGTCACCTGCTCGTTCAGCAGGTCGCCGGCGTTCTGCGAGACCAGGACCAGCGCCGTGTTGCGGGAGCGGCCCATACGGCTGACCTCGGGCACCAGCTTGGCTCCCTCGGGCGTGGAGGTGATGGCCCACGCCTCGTCCAGGAAGATCGCCTTGGGCGCCCTCCTGTCGAGGCTGTTCATGAGCCTGCGGGCGAACTGGGAGACCAGGTAGAGCAGGGCCACCGACAGCCGCTGCTCGTAGGAGTAGTCGTCGCGGCCGGTGGCCACGTCGGGCAGCGTCAGCCCGCCCAGCGTGAACACCGTCGTCCAGCCCTCGGTGTCGATCTGCTCGCCGCCGGACGGGTCGAAGCAGAGCCGGGCCAGGTGCATCTCCGACATCGAACGGAGTACCGCGCCCAGGTTCTTGGAGGCGGCGTCGTCGGACTGCTCCAGGTAGTCCACGACCTTGCCCAGCGACGGGTCCGGCGCGTTCGAGACCGCGGCGACCGCCTGGATCATCGCCGACTCACGCTCCTCGGACATGCGCGGCAGCAGCAGCCGCAGCGTCTCGGTCGCCATCGTCTTCTTGGCCGCGATGTCGTCGCCGAAGGAGAACGGGTCGAGCAGGCCGGGCGCCGCCGAGCCCAGCGGGATCATCCGGGCCTTGCGCCCGCGCTTCTGCAGCAGTTGCACCAGCGAGTCGGCGTCGCCCTTGGGGTCGATCACCGCCACCGTGACGCCGCGCAACGCCATCTGGTAGATCATCAGCAGCGCCAGCGTGGTCTTGCCGCCGCCGGGCTCACCGGTGATCGCGATGGCCGTGGGCCGGTTGCGCATCGCCGCCACGAGCGGGTCGAAGTGCACGATGCTGCGCGCCCTTCCCACCGTCTCCCCGATGTACGGCCCGAGCCAGCCGGAAACCGGATCCTCCATCCGGTCGCCCAGGTCGACCGTGGCCGTGGCCATGCCGCCCGCGATCGTCCGCAGGGGCTGGCGTTGCGCGTAGGCGTTGACCCGCACCTTCTCCCCCGGCAGCGTCTCGCAGAACAGCGAGAACTGGTCGCCGGTGGAGTTGACCACGTCGATGCCCATGTCGCGGTAGTGCTCGACGACCGCCTCGACCCGTTGCACGCAGATCTCCTCGGTCGGGGCGCTGATGATCAGGCGGTGCCAGCCGTACACGAAGGGCAGGCGCTCCTTGGTGATCCCGTGCTCCAGCATGCGGGCGGCGTCGATCTGCTCGGCCAGCGCGATCGGCGCCTCTGCCCCCGCCTCGCGGATGTGGATGTCCATGTCACGGGCGTGCGCGAGCTTGCGCGCCACGTCCTTCGAGGCCCTGACCGGCGGGATCAGCCGCATCCTGCTGGAGATCTCGACCGGGAACGGCAACTGGTCGGAGAAGTGCATCCACGGCTCGCCGTCCGGGAACGGCATCAGGTCGGGAAAGCGGGCGAACGACAGGTGGGCCACATAAGAGTCACCCTGCGGCTGCACCATGCGCAGCAGCGACCTGCCGTTGCGGATCTCGCCCTCGACCAGCGACTCGATCTCGCCCCTGCCCCAGCGGCGGCGCGGGCTGGCCGACGGCGGCGGGTCGCCGAGCGAGCCGGACGCGGCGTGCTGGAACAACCACGCCACCTCGGTCGAGGTGGCGTGCCGGGCGTAGAGTGCGCTGGATGCGAGTGCTCTGCCCAGGCGTTCCGCCTGTTCGGTCCATCTGCTGATCTCGCTGTCCGGCACGTGGTCGTCGTCGAGGCCGAGCACCTTCTCGGTGCGCTGGTAGAAGCCGAACAACTGGGCCAGGACTCCCTGCCCGAGCTGGCGGCCGCGGGAGCCCAGCCGTACCCCGATGTAGACCTCTTTCGACCAGAAGTCCTTCGCCCAGACGTGCCGGTACATCTCCTCCAGGTAGTCGCGCCAGCCCGCCCCCTCGTCGGAGGTGCCGTTCAGGGCCATCGCCCACTCGGCGGCGGGGTACGTGCGGTGCGCCACGCGCAGGTGCACCTCCGCGTCGGGCATCCTGATCGCCGCCAGCGCGATCGTGATGTTGGTCGCCAGAGCCTCGCGCTCCTCGGGGGTGACGAACTCATAGCTGACCGTCGGAAGCCGGAAATAGGCCCATGCGTTGGAGTCAGTGAGCAGGATGCGGTCGTCGAAGTAGCGGACCGCAAGACGCTGGTGCGCTCGCGACGCCCTGCTCATGCCGCCCCCTCGGCGCATGAACGGGCCTGACCTGCACGCATGTTCACTTAACGCTCACCGATTCTCGTGCCCGGGGGGTCACTCGCCAACTCCTCTTCGCTCGCTCGGACCGTCTGTGCCGCGAAGCCCGCCACCACGACCCCAGCGAGGGCCAGATAGGCCCGCCGCCCGGCCGCGCGCAACTGCCCCGGATCGACGGCGTCGACGCCGTCCGGCGCCAGCTCGTCCTCCCAGGGGACCCGGACGATCGCCCGGCACCTGCCACGGGCCACCGCCTCGGCCTGCTCGACGTCGGCCATCGAGCGCCTGCTCACACCGTTGACCACGATCACCGCGCGCCTGCGCAGATCGGCACAGCCGTGGCCGTCGAGCCATTCGAAGGTCATCGCCACCGCCTCCGACGCCTCCTCGCTCGCGGGGACGACGAGGACCAGCTGGTCGGCGTACGGCAGGACGCGGGCGGCCAGCGCCGCGGCCGGATCGATCACGGCGAGCTTGTAGTGGCGGTCCAGCAGGTGAACCGCCTGACCGAGCCGGTGGTCGGAGAACAACGTCCGGTCCGACATCCGCTGCTCGGCCCCCGCGTCGGTGTCCGCCCCGATCACCTCCAGCCCCGAAGAGGTACGGCTGGTGTAGCCACGCATCGTCAGATACCCGCTGACCCGGTCGAGCCCGGACAGCAGGCTGGCCAGCGTCTCGGGGGACTCGGGCTTGATGCGGCTGGTCAGGGTGTTGGCGCCGGTGTTGGCGTCGACGGCCACCACCCGGTCGTCGCGGATCTTGGCCAGGGTGTGGCCGAGCATCAACGCGGTCGTGCTCTGCCCGGCGCCGCCCGTACACCCGAGCACCACGATCCGGCGGCTGCCCCCGAACACGGCGCGGGCGCGCGCCTCGTCGATCTCCGACCCGTCGGTCCTGGGCCCGCCACCGCCGACCACGACCTGCGCGATGCGCCGCCAGCCGCCGGAGTCCCGCCCGACGACGGACTCGACCCGCCGCACCCGCCCGTCACCCGTCCTGGGCCCCGGCACCCGCTCGTCCTGCCCCTCACTCGGCCGCACCGCCTCGGCCCGCTTCCCCCCGGGCCCGCCGACCTGCTCGGCCCCCGCGGGGTGACCGGCGACGGGCAGCCCGGCGGCCGGAAGCCCCGCACCGGGCTTGCCGACCGGCTTCGCGTCCGGCTTGGACACGGGGTTCGCGACCGGCTTGGCGACCGGGCTCGTCACCGGCTTGGCGACGGGGTTGGTGAGAGGGTTCGTGACCGGCTTGGGCTCCTTGGGCTCCTTGGGCTCCTTCGCGGACGGCCAGGCGGGCTGGCCCCCTGGCAACGGCAGCGGAGCGCCCGGCCTGGGCGGCTGTCCCTTGCGATGCTGCAACCGCGCCTCGTCCGGAACCTGCTCACCCGGCGCCTCGGGCCGCGGCGGACCTTGAACAGCGTCGCCCTGTGCGGCACCCGGGTCCGCGGTGGCCGCGAGCCGCCGCAACCTGCGCAACGCCTCGGCATCGATCGGCTTCCCCGCCGCGACGCCCTTCTCCGGTACGCGCCCAGCCCCGGCAACCTCGCGACCCGTCCCAGCAACCTCGGGGCCAGCCACATCCTGGCCAGACGCCCCAGCCGCTGTGGTGTCCTCCCGCACCGCCTCCAGCCGCACCGTCTCCGGGCGTGCCGCTTCAGGGCGTGCCGTTTCGGGATGGGCAGCATCAGGGCGGGCCGCTTCGGAGTGGGCAGAGTCGACGCGGGCCGTCTCGGCGTCTGCCACCTGCGGACGGACCCCCTCCAGGCGCACCGGTTCCAGCCGTCCCGCCTCCGGTCGCACCATCTCCGGGCGCACCATGTCTGGGCGTACCGGCTCCGGGTGTGCCTGTTCGGGGTGGGGTTGCTCGAAGGGGTCGGCGTGCCGTACCGGAATCTCGGCGGGGCGCTTGGTGGCGCGTCTCGACCCGGGCGCGCGCTGGGGCTCTTCGGCCCGCACGGGCGGGTCGGCGGCCGGCTCGGCGGGAGAGAGCTGGGCGGTGGCCAGGGCCGGGGCGGTACCGCGGCGGCCCGGTGTCGCGGCGCCCCAGCGGGTGGGCGGGGTGGCGACCGGCGCGGACGTCGCGGCGGCGGCCGCCGCGGCCACGGCGGGGCGGACGGAACGGACGGAGGGCGCGGGGGCCGTGGCGGGCTTGCGCATCGCGTGGCGGGCCTTCTTGGGCGCCTTCGCCCGGACGGGCAGCACCCGCCACACCCGGCCGGAGAACGTCACCGCCTCCGGCTCGGCGGCCGGAGCCATGCGGGTCCAGGCGCGCGGCTCGCCCATGTAGCGCAGTTGCGACTGCATGACCTCGGTCAGGCGCTTGTTCTCGATGACGGGGCGGGTGGACAGCCAGGTGACGATGCCGGGAGGCACGAGGTAGACCACGTGCCACGGAGTCTCGAACGGCAGGCCGACGATGTAGAGCAGGAACGACCACGGGGCCAGGACACCGGCGAAGATCCCGATCCAGACGATGGGGAGCGGCGTCGGCAGCCGTAGGTCGTACAGCTTGTAGAGCCGCTTCTCAATTCGCCAGATATTGGTATACGTGGGCAGGTCCACGCGGTCCTCCTCTCCACCCGCTCGCTCGTTCAATGACCGCCAGGGCCCGGGTTCAACCCTTACTTGATACCCAGAGCCCCAGCGATCGCCTTGGCCGTGACTTCGATGATGTTGGGAACGTAGAAGATCACGCCGATCCCCACAGCCAAGATCAGGAATTGCACGAATCTCGTGATCTCGCGGGTGAAGAGGAAGAAGAGCGCGACCACGGAGACGACGACGAGGAAGAGCGGGGCGAAGAAGCCGCGCAGGAAGTTGGCGAGCCCCGAGGTGTCGGGGCCCGTCGGTGCGGGCGAGGGCGTGAGCGCCGCCGCCAGGTCGATCAAGTTGAGCACTACGGTCTTCAAGATCACTTCTTGTCCTCCCGGGGGGTGCCGATCAGCAACGCGAGTGTGTGCGTCTATCCAACGGCCCGACCGGCGCCACGGATGTCCTGGACGTACCACTTGTCGCCCTGCTTCACGACAGTGAGGCGATAGGCCTGCTCGAGACGGCCGCCGACCGCGTTGGGGTCGGCGGTCGGTTCGGCCGACGGCGTCGCACCGGTCGGCACGACCCACACCACCTCGGCCTTGATCTCTCTGGTGGCACCCCCCACAGGCACCACGACACTCTTGAGCTCGCCGAAGGACAGCGCCCCGCCCAGGTCGGGCAGGGTCTCCCCCGCGACGAAGTAGCGCTTGAGCGACTGGGTGTCGCCCTGCGCGTAGGCCTTGAAGAAGGCTTCGAGCTGAGGCTTGAGCTCCGTCTGCGCCGCCTCGTCGCCCTCGGGCCCGGCCACCTGAGGCAGGTCGGCCGCGCCGGGAGCGGGCAGCAGGGCGGGCCTGCCGGAGACGACGAACTTCCGCCCGCCGTCGTCACCCGAGTAGTAGACCGGCACGGACAGCAGCAATCTGCGGTTGCCCGTCTGGAAGACCACCGAGACCACCGCGTTCTTCGCGTCGGTGACCTCGATGGTGTACGGCTGGATGCCGACCGCGCCGAGGCGGCCATAGCTGTCCCAGCCGAACTGCGGGTCGGCGCCGTCGGGCAGGAAGGCCGCGAGCTTGCCCGCCCTGCTCGCCGCCTCGGCCGCGGTGAAATTCAGGTAAACGCCGGCGAACTGCGCGGCGAAGGCGGAGGCCTGGTCGCTGGGGAATCCCTGCGCGACCTGCGAGGTCTCATTCGCGGCCGGGGTATTCGACTGGGTGGCCCGCTCGAATAGGGCACGAACCCCATTCACCACGATAACCACAATAAGCGCCCAGAGAATGGCGCGGCCGGCCCAGACCAGCCAGCGTCCGCCACCGCCCGACCAGCGGCCACGCCGCGGCCTGGTGGCCGGCGCGCCGAAGTCAGCCGTTTCAGGGCGCGCGGAAAGGTCAGGGTCGCCAGAGGTCCGAGGACCGTGCTGGACGGTTGACCTACGAGCCATCACGCCTCCGCTCGCGCCCGTCCCCCCGGCTGGCGCGGTGTCGTCCGTTGCCGATCCCCATCATCCGTGGTGAAGGTGTCACCTTATCCGGTCCCGCCAATTGTTCCAGGAAAGCCACGCCCATGCTGCAGGCATCGCCGCTCGGGGGCAAACCGAGTCCGTATGACAGGACGGAGTGCCGCCTCCTGTCCCTTTCCTGTGGAATTGGCATTCGACCAGGCCTGATGGGCGCCGCCCATTACCCAACGGCCAGAGATTGCTGTCCAAATGGCGCGGGGACTGTCCCGATCTGCGCATTTGGTATAAGACGCGACAAACCGCACCCCGAGCGGAGTGCGGTCTGACGATCTTCGCGCTGGTCAGGCGGGCTCAGGATCCTCCGCCTGGCGACGCCCGTGCAACTCGACGACGTTGCGGCCACGAAGGTCGATGACATTGCGCCGGGAGCCCCGGTCGATGGCCCGGTCGATGGCTCTGTGCCGGGGCAGCGCGCGCTCCAGCGAGTCGCGCAGCCCGGCAAGGATGTCCGCGGCGTCCGCGCCGTGCAGGCGGGCGGCGGCCTCGGCCCGCTCATCGACCTTCCTGCGCAGATAGGCCTCGCGGTTGACCCGCAGGCCGTACATGAGCTCAACCCTGAGCAAGGCGAGCTCCTCCTCCGTGCTGATGCCGGTCAGCGACGGCGTGGGGCGTCGTTTGCGAAGTATGCGACGGATCATCAGGCCCTCCCGAGTCAGCGTGAACGCCGTGACGATTCGACGCATGAGCGCCGGGAGGGGTTGACGTAGATGGTCAAACGTTGAAGCGAAACTCGACGACATCACCATCGCGCATGACGTAGTCCTTACCTTCGATCCGGGCCTTCCCCGCCGACCGGGCATTGGCGATCGAACCCGCACCGACCAGGTCACCGAAGGAGACGATCTCGGCCTTGATGAAGCCGCGCTGGAAGTCGGTGTGGATCACTCCGGCCGCCTCTGGGGCGGTGGCGCCCTTCTTGATCGTCCAGGCCCGCGTCTCCTTGGGACCGGCCGTCAGGTACGTCTGCAGACCCAGCGTCTCGAAGCCCACCCGAGCGAGCTGCGACAGTCCGGACTCCTCCTGGCCGACCGACTGGAGCAGCTCCAGGGCCTCCTCGTCGTCCAGCTCGACCAGCTCGGACTCGATCTTGGCGTCGAGGAAGACCGCTTCGGCCGGAGCCACCAGCGCGGACAGCTGCTCGCGCAGGGCGGGGTCGACGAGCTCGTCGGCGTCGAGGTTGAACACGTAGAGGAACGGCTTGGCCGTCAGCAGGTGCAGCTCGCGCAGCCCCTCCAGGTCCAGCCCGCTCTCGAAGACGGTCTTGCCGGTCTCCAGCACCTTGGCCGCGGCCTCCGCCGCCTCCAGCGCGCTCTTCTTGTCCTTGTTGGTACGCGCCTCCTTCTGCAGGCGCGGGATCGCCTTCTCCACGGTCTGCAGGTCGGCGTAGATGAGCTCGGTGTTGATCGTCTCGATGTCGCGCTTGGGAGAGATCTCGCCGTCGACGTGGGTCACGTCGGGATCGGCGAAGACCCGGATGACCTGGCAGATCGCGTCGGTGTCGCGGATGTTGGCGAGGAACTGGTTACCCCTGCCCTGCCCCTCGGAGGCGCCCCGCACCAGGCCCGCGATGTCGACGAACTCGACCTTCGCCGGGAGGATCCTGGCCGAGCCGAAGATCTCGGCCAGCTTGGGCAGCCGGTCGTCGGGCACGCCCACGATGCCCACGTTGGGCTCGATGGTGGCGAACGGGTAGTTGGCCGCCAGCGCGTTGCCGGTCTTGGTCAGCGCGTTGAAGAGCGTGGACTTACCGACGTTGGGCAGGCCGACGATGCCGATTGAGAGGCTCACGTCGGGTGAGTTTACTTGCTCACAAGGTGCAAGCAGGTCACCGGGCGAAAGGCGCCGCGAGCGCGCAGATAGCGGTCCGAGCCTTGGGGGCAGCCCCGGGCCGAGGTCCCGAACGAGGTGACGCGGGCCCAGGCGCGCGGCGACGAGCACGGTACGCCCGCGATGGCCGACCGCATGACCACGCCCTTGCCCGGCTTGGCCACGCACATCCCTTCGGCCAGGACGTTCCCGCCCCTGCCGAGGCAGACGACGCCGTCCCTGAGCGCCAGGGCGTCGAGGGTGGCCGCCGGGCAGGCGTCCGCTTCGCCGGTTATGGCGACGGCTCTGCCGTACCAGCTGGAGCTTGTGCAGGGACGCTCGCGGCCGTCCAAGGCCACGCAGTCGCCCGCGCGCAGCACGCCGCCGCCCGCGCCCGCGCGGCCGGGGTGGGGCTCCAGGAACGCGCGCACGCAGGCGGTACGGCCCCGCCCCACCCGCACCACCTCGTCGGTGTCGTCGGGACACCGGCCGCGGCCGGGCGGGTCGGCGGCGAGCGTGAGGACCTCGGCCTCGCCCCTGACGCACGGGGCCAGCGCGAAGCGGGCGCCGTCGCGGCTCACGCAGGCGCCGGGCGACCACATCAGCGTCTGGCGGGGCGACTGGGCGAGTGGGGGCGGCGCGGGCCCCGAGCGGCCCCCGAATGGCCAGCTCGCCCCGGCGCGCCCGACCGCCGCCCCCCCCCCGGTTGCGGCGAGCGAGACACTAAAAACCGATACAGTTGCCAAAAGGGTAATAAT
>NZ_JBHYJD010000075.1:0-40339 GCF_042740555.1 Nonomuraea sp. NPDC059007
CGTCAGGAGGGGGGTGTTCCCTTGACGCTCACCCAGAAGCGGTCGCCGTTGGGCCGGACGTTACCGTCGGGGACGAGCACACGGTAGCGCGCGTAGAACACCGACAGGTACCAGCCGTCGCTCTTGTTGTTGCTGGCCGGAACCCCCCGCACGGAGAAGTTGCCGTCACCCCATCCGGGGCCCTCCCTGACCGAGTTGAAGGGGAATTCGTCGCAGTCGCCGACCACCTTGGGCGTTTTGCAGGCTTTGCGGCGTTCGCTCACCTGCACCGCTCCCCATGTCCGTCCCTTGGGGTCGAGTGGTCGTAGTTCGCTCTCGTTGATCCGGGTCAGCGGGGCTCTGCTCCGCGCGTTGTCCCCGTCCCAGTTGCCGGGGACCACCTTCTGACCTGCCGGTTTCTTGGGATTGGTGAGATCCGGGGTCTTGAAGGCGGCCCAGATGTGGGCGGCGACGGGGCCTCGCTTGGGGTGGGTCACGTCCGTCTGGTAGATACGGCTCACGTCAGGGAAGATGCAGGCGCCCTTGTAGCGGACGCGCTTCTCCTCCGGCCAGGCCCCCGGACTGCCCGGACCCAGGGTCAGGTCGTCGCAGCGGACGGTCGGCGGCGTCCGGAGAGCGCCCCGCTCGTCCTTGAGCTTGCCCCACAGCGGAACGTTGGTGGGCCAGGGCTTCACCGCGATGACGTCCTTGATCTTCATCCAGGGGACGATCGTGCAGCGGCGGACCGCGTCGACGGTGCTGGAGGACTTGAAGCGGAAGTACTGCGCCGTCCCGTTCCAGTCCTTGATCCGGGCTTCGCGATCTCCGTCGATCGTCTTGGCGCAGGAGGAGTTCCCGCTGCTCGACTCGGCGGTCGTCGTCAGCTGCATACGGGCGTTGCCGAAGCCGCTTTCGAGCGCGTACTGGGCTTCGTCGATCCCGACCCACATGGAGAACTCCGTCGGGGTGATCGGACCGGTCGTCCCGTCGCTCCCCGCGTTGCGGATCCCCGTCCCGTCCCGAGTTCCCAGGTAGGTGTTGATGACCGTGGTGGCTCGCACCATCAGGTCGATTCCGGCGGAGCCGTCGGGCAGCTTCACGCGGACCTTCCCCCTGGAGCCCGTGTCCGGGTCCCAGTCGTCGAGCCAGGTGCTGAGGCCGAACCATCGGACGGAACAACCGCTGAAGACCGTGGCGTCGGTCCAGATCCCCAGCCTCCCGTCCGTCGGCGCCTCCGCACGGCAGGTGTTGAGGGTGTAGTGCCGGTAGTTGACCTCGTAGGGATCGGGTTCGTCCTGCTGCGCGGGCTGGGTCGCCGTCGCCTTCGCGGCGGGAGGCGTACCCGTGCCTCCGGCAAGCGCGCCGATCTCCGTCGCGGTCAAGGGGCGCTGGTAGGTGCGCGCGTCGTCCAGGTCTCCGCGCATGCGGGTGCCCAGTGTCAACGGGCCCGTGCCGTTCCAGGCCTGGAACCGACCGGCGCCGAGGTGACGAGCTGACCGTTGAGGTACAGCGCCGCCGTACCGGCCGCCGCGTCGTAGACGCCCGCGAGGTGGAACCATTCGTTGACCGGCGCTTCGACATCGGACAGGACGCCGGAGGACGTCGCGCCCGCGGTGTCGCCGCTGGTGAGGGTGAAGACCAGGCCACGGTCGGGAGTGTTGCCCAGGCGGAAGGGCGCCTGGGCGCCGCCGCGCTGCTCGGCGACGAGGTAGTCGCCGTCCTTGTCCGACCAGCGCAGCCAGGACGCGACGGTGAAGCTCTGGTCGGTACGGATCACCGGCCCGGCGGTTCGCGCCAGCGGCTCTTCACCGGGCGCCACGACGTCCACGGTGAGTGACTGCCACTCCGACCAGGCCGACGTTCGCGGTCCGGCGACGGCACGGGCCCGCCAGCGCACCTTCCAGCCGTCGGAGAGCCTGCCGTCGGGTACGGTCACGGCGGCCTGGCTGCCCGATGCGACGTTGTCGGCCGCGCCGGTCCAGATCTGGCCGGTGCCCTGCCCGGTCGCCGCCGGGTCGTGTTCCAGCTCGAACTCGGCCCGCAGCGCTCCGCCCGCCGGATCGGTCACCTGCGCCAGCAGGTTCGGGGTCCGGCTGCTGGTGACCGTCGTGCCGTCGGCCTGGTGCGAGGGAACGACCTGAAGGGCGCCCACGGCCGGGTCGGGCTGGGTGTCGGGGACGTCGATGGTGACGTTCTGCCACGCCGACCACGCCGAGGCGGTGGAGGCGCCGGCGTTGACGGCGCGAGCGCGCCAGCGGGTCTTCCACCCGTCGACCAGCTTTCCTGCCGGAACGGTCACACCGGCCCTGCCGCCGGACGCGACCGCGGGGGAGGCGCCCGCCCAGATCTGGCCGACGCCCTGCCTGGGTGCGGCCGGGTCGTGCTCGATCTCGAACTCGCCGGTCAGGGTGCCGCCGATGGTGTCGGCGACCGTTGCGCCGAGTTGCGGGGTGAGTGAGGTGGCCACCGTGACACCGTTCACGATCTGTGCCGGGGTGACGGCCAGCGCGCTCGCCGACGGGTTGGAGGTCGCGGCGCCGATGGTGACGGTCAGTTTCGGCGCCGGATTGGCGAACTCGGTGTTCTCCGCGCTGGTGAAGACGCGGTAGTTGTCGGCGGTGCTTGCCTCATTGGGGTGCATCAGGACCAGGCCGTGGTTGGCGGCGCCGGCGGCCCAGTCCTGGGCGATGCCGGTGACGGTCCACTCCATCGCACCGGGGAAGGTCGCGCAGTCGGAGTTGACCGCCGTCCTGCTGATCTGCGCGTCCTCGGTGGTCGCGGCCGGCTTCCTGCCCCAGGTGAGACTGTCGGCGCTCCACGTGCCGGTCAGCCGGCGTACCTGGATGCCCGCGCCCACGGAGCCGCCGCAGGCGGGAGCGTCCACGTTCACCAGGGACAACTTGGCGTTGGTCACCGTCTGTCCGGCCAGCCCGGTCGTGTCGAAGCGCAGGTGAGGCCGGTAGAGGCCGTCGATGAGCCGCCCCGCCGTGAGGTACGGCGTGCCGGGGTCGGCCGGGTCGTCCGGGAAGTCGGAGCCTGCCTCGACGTCGGCGTTGAGCGGCAGCGTGATGGTCGGGTCGACGCGGACCGGCAGCACTGTGGCCGGATCGGTCAGGAAGGCGTGATCGGGCTTGAGCACCAGTTCGGTCTCACCGCCCTTGGTGACCACCGATGTGTCGATGCCCGCCCGTTTGGCTCGATGCGGGCGGCCCCGGTCGCTGCCATCCCACATCACCGGCCGTGCCGCGGCCGCGACGACCTTCTTGTCGGGCCCCTTGAGCAGCAGCCGGCCGTTCTTGTCCGCGCTCAGCGACAGCCCGGAGGTCTCCACACCCAGACGGATCTCCAGCGGCCGGCCCGGCCGTTCCCTGACCACCACGTCGTGCCGGAACCCGGTGGGCAACACCGTCACCACCAGGTCCGCGCCCTTGCCCGCGGCGTCGGCGAAGGTCACCGTGCCGCCGTTCACGGCCGGCTTCGGCAGAGCCGCCGGCCAGCGCAACGCGTACGACTTTCCGTCGCCGGTCGTCATCCTCGCGAACGCGCCGGAGCCGCCGGTCGAGACCTCCACCGAGACCCCCGAGGCCAACGCCTTCGGCCGCAGCACCTCGCCGTGCCGCGCCAGACGGGTGTCGATGGGGACCCAGGTGCCGCCTTGCCGTGTCCGTACCGGGCCTGATGAGATCTCCCTTCTGAACGACCCGTCCGGCAGCGCGTAGGTGACATTGGTTTCGGTCGTCTCGTCGACGACTTCGACGGTCCCCTTCTGGCGGGCGGCTTCCCGCGAGGCGGTGACCCGCGTGGGGGAGGGCTGGTTGGTCAGCGCGTTGCCGTTCTTGCCCGGGATCCAGGCTGCCGTGTCGTTCAGGGTCGCGGGATGCCGGCCGTACGCGTCGGCGGCGGTTTGGCCCGTACCCTCATCGAACGTCCAGCGTGCGCTGCCCGCCGACGCCGTCTCGAAGGTCCATTGGTAGGCGGTCATGGGGTTGGCGGACGCGTCGATCGCCTCGGCGAGCTCGGCGGTGTACCGGACGGCGGGATTCAGCGGCTGTGCCGGGGTGAAGGTGAATTCCTGCTGAGAGGCGTCCACGGTCACGGCGCCTTCGACGGCCGTTCCCGAGGGATCTTTCAGGACGAAGTCGGGCTCCCAGACCGGCTCGTTGAACGTGGCCTTGATCGACGTATCGGTCGGCACCTGCGCCGCGTCCGCCACCGGGGTCGTACTCACCACCGTGGGGGCGGTGTCGTCGGGCGGGCTGCCCTCTTCGACCGTGCCGCCGTCCCAGGACTCTTCTCCGGACTCGCCGGTGAAGGGCTCGAGTTCTTCCGGCGCCACCTCGGCCACGTGATTGGGGGTCGAGGTGAGAACCCGCTCCTGCTCGTCGCTCATCGGGGGCACGTAAGGGATGTCGTCGCTGTCGACCCGCATCGCGACGGCCTGCTCATAAGTGGCGGGCTGGGGCCGTTTCGGGCCCTCGTAGGAATAGACGACGACTTCCGGCGGACCCGCGGGAAGAGGCGTGTACTCGATGAACAGGACGGGGCCGCGCGGGGTGAAGGGATAGGTGTCGTAGCCGCCGTACTCGTCGGAGCGGTAGTAGCGCCAGTTCTGCGGGCTGTCCGGTTCGATGACGGAGTTGAGGCGGACGCCGAGGTCGGGCGTGCCGTTCATCCAGGCCTGGACGATGAGCTCGATGGAGTAGTAGAGCTCGCCCTCGCCCTCGGGGCAGCGGGTGGCGCTGTAGGCGCCGCGGTTGGCGACGTGCCCGGACAGCACGGTGGAGGGCTGGTTGTTCCAGCTGATCGTGCTCGTGTTCCAGGCGCTGGTGACACGCTGCAGGTCGATGCCGGGGCTGTCGGTGTCGCTGCAGGTGTGGGAGTCCTGGTTGTGCAGGCGCAGGTCGGCGTTGTGGACCGTGCCGCCCTCCAGCGGGGTCCCCTTGATGTGGAAGTTGATGTACGTGCGGTGGGTACGGCTGCCGCTGTGCGACTTCCCGGCCAGCAGCCACGGCAGGGTCGCGTTGGCGCTGCCGTCGGGCAGCACGTTCGACACGTGCGTGTCACCCGCGATGCCGGTGCCCTCCCACGTCTCCGACATGGTGTTGACGGTGACCGGATAGACGGTGGCGGGGTCGTTGAGGAACGCCGCCGGAGCCGTGTAGACCACGCTGTCACCGTCGACCTCGGCCTTGGCCTGCCCGATGGCGCCCTTGTCGGGTTCCACCAGCGCGGCGGCGTCCAGCATGGGCGCGGCCAGGTCGTCGACCTCCTTGCCCTTGGCGTCCAGGAGACCGGGCGTCCGGTCAGCGCCGGTGCCGAGCTTGAGCCCCTTGGGTAACCGCATGGGCACCCGTAGCCGGAGGTCCTTGCCCGGTCGCTGCCGGATCAGCACGTCGTGCCGGAAACCGCTCGGGGTGAGGGTCACCACCAGATCGGACCCAGGGCCGTAGGCGTCGCGGTAGGTGGCCGTGTTGCCCTTGAGTACCGGCTTGGGCAACGTGGCAGGGGCCTCGACCGCGGTCCTGCCCGTCGCGTCGGTGAAGCGCGCGGCGGTGGTGTCACCGCCCGCCGACAGGGTCAGGTCGCCCAAGCTCGCCTTCGGCTGGACGACCCCGCCCGTCTCCACGAGCGTGAGGTCGATCGGCGCCCACGCGCCGTTCTTCTTGACCCGGACCGGTGTGCTGGCCAACTCCGCGCGAACGGTCTTGCCATCGGGATTGGCGTAATACGTACCGGTTTCTGATCGGTACTCTTCTATCTCAATACGCTTATTCATCCTCTGGGCCTGGGCGAGCGTCGCTCCGGCCGCCGTGGTGGCTTTGAGGGGTTGCGGTTCGTTCGGCGGCGCCGCGCCGGCGGGATCCGTGAACGACGTCATCAGTAGGGCCAGGGTGGCAATCAGGCAGGTCGCACGGCGCGTCCAGCCGGATAAGCCGGTTTCCGATCGTGGTGAATTCACTCTGCTCCTCAACGGGGAAAGCCGGTAAGCAAGCAGATATTCCCATGGACAGAAACGTGGGCCAATACCGGAATTGCGCCGGTGATGACACGCTGCGTAAAGACGTGCTCCTTAATTCTGGCAAGGGTTGTGCGATATAGGGAAAATGTAGGAGCGCCCGTTATTATTCGCGGTCTTTCCTAGGCTTCAGCGGTCAGCGAGCCGTACCACGATGTCCACAGTGCCTCGTAGACGCCGCCCGCCGCGACCAGTTCGTCGTGGGGGCCGACCTCCACCACCCGGCCGCTGTCCATGACGACCACCCGGTCGGCATCGCGGGCCGTGTGCAGGCGGTGGGCGATCGCGATGACGGTCCGTCCCTCCAGGACGGCGGCGAGCGAGCGTTCGGCGCGTCTGGCCGTGCGGGGGTCGAGCATGGCGGTGGCCTCGTCGAGGATGACGGTGTGCGGGTCGGCCAGGATGACCCTGGCCAGGGCGAGCTGCTGGATCCGGTCCGGGCCGAGGGTGGTGCCGGACGACTGGGAGCCCAGTTCGTCGTCGAGCGAGGTGACCCAGTCGGCGCCGACCGCGGCGAGCGCCTTGTCCAGGCGGTCGTCACCGGCCGTCGGATCCGCCAGCAGCAGGTTGTCGCGGACGGTTCCGAGGAACAGGTGCTGTTCCTGGGTGACCAGGACGACGTGCTCGCGGAGCTGGGCGGGGGAGAGGTCGGCTACCGGCACCGAGCCGACGGTGACCGTGCCCAGGCGGGGGCGGTCGATGCCGGCCAGCAGCTTGCCCAGGGTGGACTTGCCGGCTCCCGAAGGGCCCACGACGGCCAGGCGCTCGCCGGGCCGTACCGCGAGATCGACGTCCTTCACCACGTCGTCGCCGGCTTCGTAGGCGAAGTGCACGCCGGACGCCTCGATGCGGTCGCCCCGCGGCGGCGGGGCGGCGATCTCCGCGCGCGCCGGTGTCGCGAGGCCCTCGATCCTGGCGAACGAGGCTCCGCTGCTCTGCAGTTGCTCCAGCCAGATCAGGATCGTCTCGATCGGCTGGCCGAGCTGGCGCAGGTACAGCACGCAGGTGACGACCGCGCCCAGCGTGACCTGGCCACGGTCCAGGAGCAGCCCGCCCACCAGCAGGACGAGCACCGGGGGCAGGAGCGAGGAGACCTCCACCGACGGCCAGAGCACGCTGCGCAGGAAGAGGGTCCGCAGCTGGGCGGTCCGGCCGCGCTCGATCACCCGCTCCGCCGCTCGGGTGCGCTTGGCCTGCAGGCCCAGGGCCTCGATGGTACGGGCTCCCGCGGCGTCGGCGGCCAGGTGCTCGGCCAGCTCCGAGCAGGCGGCGCCTTCCTCCAGGTACGCGGGCCTGGCGCGGCGAAGGTACCAGCGGGAGACGGCCAGGATGCCGGCCGGCGCGAGCAGGCCGCAGACGCCCAGGACCGGGTCGACCAGGAAGACGGCGACGATCAGGAAGAGCGCCTGCAGGGCCGAGACGAGGATCGCGGGGGCGGCGTCGCGCAGGGTGCGGCCGACGAGGGCCACGTCGGTGGTTCCGCGGGCGGTCAGGTCGCCGGTGCGGATGTGCTCGACCGTGGCGGCGGGCAGGGCCAGCACACGATCGAGGAGTTCGGCGCGGATGCGCTCCTGGACGCGCTCGCTGAAGCGGGTGCCGATCTTCTCGGCGTACCTGGACAGAAGGAGCTGGGCCAGCGCCGCGCCGACGGCGATCGCGGCGAGCAGGTCGACCGTGCGGCCGGCGCCGATGGCGTCGATGATCCGGCCCAGCAGCCACGGGCTGACCAGCGCCGCGGCCGCCGCGAGGCTGTTGAGCAGCAGTGTCGCGGTGAAGCCCGGCACGTCCCGCCTGACCAGGCGCAGGGCGGCCCGCCGTACCTGCCGGGGGCCGGCGACGGGCAGGTCGCGGGTCATGCGAGCACCGATCGGTAGGCGGGGGTGGAGTCCATCAGCTCGTGGTGGGTGCCGGTGGCGGCCACCCGACCGTCCTCGACGAACAGCACCTGGTCGGCCCGGGCGAGCAGCAGCGGCGAGGTGGTGGCCACGACGGTGGTACGGCCGGCGCGTGCCGTACGGAGCCGCTCCGCGAGGAGGGACTCGGTGTGGGCGTCCAGCGCGGAGGTGGGTTCCACGGCCAGCAGTACCTCGGGCTCGGCCAGCAGCGCACGGGCCAGGCGTACGCGCTGACGCTGGCCGCCGGACAGGTTGCGGCCGCCGGGTTCGATCATCGAGTCGAGCCCGTGGCGCAGCCCGGCGACCACGTCCTGTGCGGCGGCGACGTGCACGACCCGATGGACGGCCTCGTCGTCCGCCTCGCCCCTGCCCTGGAGGACCTCGCGCAGCGTGCCCGCGAACAGGGCGGCGTCGTGGTCGGCGATCAGTGAGGTGCCGTCGAACCCGCCCATCCCTTCGAGCAGCGCCACGCTCTCCTCGGGCCGGGCACTAACCAGCCCCACGAGACTCCCCGGCGCGACCTCCGGCCCGACGGCCCGGGGCCGGTCCGCGGCGCGCAACGCGAGAAACCGGGTGACCTGGCGGGCGGCGACCAGGCCGTGGCTGATCTGGAAGCTGCCCTCGATGAAGAAGGAGACGGGAACCACCAGCATGGCGATGTACCCATATACCCCGACCAGCTCGCCCACCGTGATCGTCCCCTCGGCGGCCAGCCGGGCGCCCAGCCAGGTGACGGCGGCCAGGAACAGAGCGGGCAGCCCTGCGCCCAGCGCGCCGATCCAGCTCGTCAGTGACGCCACCCGGTAGCCCTGCTCGCGCAGGCTCGCCGAGTCGGCGCGGTACCGCTCGGCGTAGGTCGCCTTGCCGCCGAACGCGTTGAGCACCCGCAACCCCTCGATCAGGTCGACCAGGCGGGTGGTCAGCCTGCCCTGGTTCTCGCGGTAGCCGTTCTGCACCTTCATCAGCCGCCCGAGCAGCGGGCCGAGCACGATCGCCAGCAGCGGCACGCCCAGCAGCACCACGACGGCCAGCACCACCGAGACCTGCAGCAACAGCACCGCCACCACGCCGTAGCTGATCACCGCGCCCACGCCGGGGCCGGTCACCGTCAGCGAGGCGGCGATGGCGATGACGTCGCCGATGCCGATCGTCACCACGTCGCCCGCCGAGGCGCGCTTGGGCAGGTCGGCGCCCAGCTTGCTGATCTGCTCGACCAGGGCGCGCACCGTGCGGAAGTTGGCGTCCATCCGGATCTTGGTCATCGTGCGGTGCCGCAACATCGCCAGCCACGCGTTGACCAGACCCGCGCCGAGCAGCGCCAGCACCCAGCCGGGCGCCAGGTTGTCGTCAATCACCCTGGACAGCAGGTACGGCGGGAGCGTCAGGCCCACCATCCAGAGGGTTCCCAGCATCGCGCCCAGCGCGACCCGGCCCTTCTGCGCCCAGGCCAGCCAGCACAGGTACCGGGCCGCCTTCATGGTGACGACGCTAGGGCATGACTTTGGCGCCCCTTTGCCTGCCCTCTCCCGGCATGACTGATCACTACCCGCCGGGCCGGATCAGGCCGCTCTCGTAAGCCAAGATGACCAGCTGGACCCTGTCGCGCACGTTCAGCTTGGCGATGGCCCTGGTGATGTGAGTCTTGGCGGTGAGCGGGCTGATGACGAGGCGCTCGGCGATCTCGTTGTTGGAAAGGCCGAGCGCCACGAGCTTGACCGCCTCCAGTTCCCGGGAGGTGAGAGCGGCCAGCCGCTGCCCCGCGCCGGGCGCGAGGTCCTGCCGGAGGGCGAACTGCTCGACGACGCGGCGGGTCACGCCCGGGGACAGGAGCGCGTCGCCACCGGCGACTGCGGCGACCGCCCGGCGCAGATCGGCGGGTTCGACCTCTTTGGTGAGGAAGCCGCTGGCTCCGGCGCGCAGGGCGGCGAAGACGTGCTCGTCGGTGTCGAACGTGGTGAGGATGATCACGCGACAGCTCGGCGAGGCCGAGTTGGTGACGATCCGGCGCGTGGCGGTGATCCCGTCGGTGCCCGGCATGCGGATGTCCATGAGGATCACGTCGGGGCGGGTGCTCGCGGCCAGCCGTACGGCTTCGTCGCCGTTCTGGGCTTCGCCGACGACCACGATGTCCCGGGAGCGGGCCAGCAGACTGCGGAATCCGGCCCGCACCAGGGCCTGGTCGTCGGCGAGGAGCACCTTGATCGTCATACCGCCGAGCCTGCCACAGGGATGTCGGCCCGTACGGCGAAGCCCCCGCTGGGGACCGGCCCCGCGCTGAGCGCGCCCCCGAGTGCGCTCACCCGCTCACGCATGCCGGCCAGGCCATGGCCTTCGGTGATGTCGGCGCCGCCGCGGCCGTTGTCGGTGACCTCGACGGTGACCGAGCGCGGCTGGTAGCCGATCGTCACCTCGGCCTTGCTCGCCTGCGCGTGCTTGAGCGTGTTGGCGAGGGACTCCTGTACGACGCGGTAGACGGCGATGGCGGGAACAGCCGGAACGGCCGCAGGGTCGCCGCGCTCATCGAGCGTGACCTCAAGCCCGGCGGCGCGGGCGTCGGCGATGAGCGTGCCCAAGGAGGCCAGATCGGGCTGGGGCGTGGTGTCGCCGGGCGCGTCGCGCAGGACCGCGATGAGCGAGCGAAGATCGGTCATCGCCCGGTTTCTCACGTCCTTGGCCAGGCGTAGCGCGGCGGCGGCAGCGGCCGGATCCTCTTGGAGGGTATCGGCGGCGACATTGAGCTGAACGCCGACGACGGCCAGCGTGTGCGCGACGATGTCGTGCACCTCGTGCGAGGCGCGCAGCCGTTCCTCCGCGGCGCGAGCGCGGCTGTCGGTTTCGCGCAGCCGCTCGCGCCAGCGCATCACGGCGGCGTAGGTGAGGCCCGCGGCGATGAGGATCGCCAGGAGCACTCCTTCCCCCGCGACGTGGAACACGAAGCGGGTCGGGTTCCGGTCCAGGACCAAGCGGATGTCGACCGCCGAGTAGAGCAGCTGGGCCAGGCCGATGACCGCCACCCACCGCACACGGGGGGTAGTGGCGGCGGTGAAGTAGGCGACCGCGGCCGGCCAGATCCAGCCCGCGGGAGACCAGTGCCCGGTCAGGCGATAGACGACGATCCCGCCGATCGACAGCAGCAGCACGGTCATCGGCCAGCGACGTCTGACCAGCAGGAGCGCCCCGAGAAGCAGGCCGAGCGGAATCGCGGCCTGCCAGGGGGAGCGCACCCCGGTGGCGAGGGCCACGGCGACGAAGAAGACCAGGGTGAGAGCGGCGAACGCGACGTCGGTGATCCGGGCGAAGTGCCGGACAAGAGCGGGTTCACGGCGTGATTCGGCCATGTGCGGCCCTTCCTCGAGGGGTCGCGATCAGACGTGGGTGACCAGCAGAACCACGCCTGCCTCGCCGCCGCAGTCGACGAAGACGGGACCGACGCCGTTGCCGATCGTGGGGCGGAGCGTCCCCTTCGCCACGAACCCCTTGGGGTTGTCGTCGATGATGCGGATGTTCAGCAGCACCGGGCGCTCCCTGTCGATGCCGGCGATCACGGCCTTCAGCCCCTTGCCGCCGCCGCAGTGGCCGGTGATCGTTACCTCCTGGCCCCGCTTGGTGGTGGGGTTGGGGCTGACCTGAACCACCGCCCTGGCGCCCTTCGGCGGCTTCGGCGCGGCCGCCGTGACGGTGGTCTCGCCCGCGCCGGCCTGGGCTCCAGCCGGTACGCCGGCGAATCCCAGCACACCGGCCGTCAAGCTCAGCCCGGCGATCGCAGTGACGACTTTCTTGCTCATGGCCATTTCTCCCGTTCTCATCGGCTGTCTCGACGAGAAACGTTAGGCCGGGCCGTAGCGGGAGCGCGTCGTCCGTTGATCGTCACTTGACCTTGCACCGTTCGCCGTACGCACTACACCGAATGAAGTACCAGCTCCCGCCGCGCGGCATACTTTCGACATACCGCCGATCTCTAGGGTCTGGCGCATGAGAACCTCGCGAACCGCGGCCATCGTCGGCGCCCTGGGCCTGGCCCTCTCGCTCACGGCCACTCCCGCCTCGGCTTCCTCCGTCCTCAGCGCACGCTGCAGCAAGGGCAACTTCAAGCTCGCGGCGGCGATCACGTACGGCAACCCCGGAAACCAGCACATCTTCACGAAGCTCACCTGGAACATCGTCGGTGACGTGGGCAGTAACAACGACGTCTACTTCGAGTTCTGGAAGAAGGGCAGCGGCCGGGACAGCCTGCTCAAGGTCTTCAAGATGAACGACGTCTCGAAGTCCGGCTCCAAGAACATCTTCCTTCGCCGGCCGAAGGGGGACGCGATCTACGTGCACGGCGGAACCGTCTTCGACACGAAGTACGCCACCGACCCGGTCTGCAAATACTTCACGCGCACGATCTAACCCCTTTGATCAGGGGTGAAGCCGACCTGAAGCCGCCACGACGCTGTCGCCTGCTTGGCTCGTGAAGCGCATGACAACGCAATCTGAGCGGCGCGGATCGAAGCGCGCTCCTCAACGACTGCCGGCCCGGGTACCTGTGCGTCGCCGCCGGTGAGGGCGATGGCCAGCACCGAACAACCAGGCCGATCTGGTACGTCGACCCCTGCCATTACCGCTGGAGGGAGGTGAGGAACGCTTCCGCCAGGCGGTCGGTGAACTCGCCGTCGGCGGGTTGATCGGTGACCAGCGTCCTGTAGTAAAGGGGGCCGACGAGTCGATCTGTCGCCTCGTCGAGGTCGAGGGTCACGGGTAGTTCGCCCCGCCGTACGGCACGCTCCAGGGGAAGGCGGTCGCGGCGGCGTTGCTCGGCCAGGTAGCGCTCGCGGAAGCCGGCGGCGAAGACGGGATCGAACTGGGCCTGCGCGATCAGGGCGCGGAAGACGGTGCCGGAGTCGGTCTCGCTGAGGAATCGGGCGAGCAGGCGGAGGTAGGCGCGCAGGTCGAGGGAGAGGTCTCCGTGGTCGGGCGGGGTCAGCTCCTCGGCCAGGTCCTGCAGGAACGCCTCCACGAGGACTTCGGTCTTGCTCTTCCACCAGCGGTAGACGGTCTGCTTGGCGACGCCCGCCCGCGCGGCGAGTCCCTCGATCGTGACCCCGGCGAATCCCTTCTCGGCCAGCAGGTCGTCGGCCGCCTCCAGAACGGCCTGGCGCGCTGCCTCACTTCGCCCATGGCGGTTGCCGTGATGGGGACGGGACATGACCACTCCTAGACTAGACGCAACGGTTAGTCTACTCTAGCCGCCATGAGAAACACACTGGCGGAACCTCGCGTGGCGGACGCGCTCGACCGGATGTTCGCGGCGGCGGCCGGGGATGACACGATCGCCGCGCGAGTGGACGGTTTCGGGAACACGCCGCAAGAGCACGCGGACGCCGCGGAAGAGATCTACATGCCGATCTCGCCCGAGGCCGGGCGGTTGCTCTACAGCCTGGTGCGGGCCATCCGGCCGGCGACGGTCGTGGAGTTCGGGATGTCGTTCGGCATCTCCACGCTGCATCTGGCGGCGGCCGTGCGCGACAACGGCACCGGCCGCGTGATCACCACGGAGCTGAGTGCGCACAAGATCGCCGCGGCCCGCCGTACCTTCGCGGAAACAGGGTTGGCGGAGGTGATCACCGTGCTGGAGGGAGACGCCCTGCGGACGCTCGCCGACCTGCCGGACAAGCCGGGCTTCGTCCTGCTGGACGGGTGGAAGGACCTCTACCTTCCGGTGCTGCGAATGCTGGAGCCCCGTCTCGACCCGGGCACGCTGGTGGTCGCCGACGACGTGGAGCTGGAGAGTGTGCAGCCTTACCTCGCGTACGTGCGGGAACCGGGCAATGGGTACGCGTGCGTGACGTTCCCGGTCGAGGACGGGCTGGAGATCAGCTGCCGCCTGTAGCGCCGCTCACGGCTTCAGCTCGAGCCGCTTCCTCGACGCGCCCGGGAACACGATGACCAGGTGCTCCTCTCCTTCATCGCCGATCCGCACGTACACACGGAGCCGGTAGCGGCCTTTGCCGGCGATCGCCAGGTTCGGCATCGGGGCGCCCGCGCCCACGTCTCCGTGCTCGCCCATGTACGGCACGGTGAGCTGGCCGCTACGGCTGACGATCGGCACCTCGTTGACCTGTTCCCACCCGATCGTCCGTTGTGGCGGCGCGGTGCGGAAGGCCTTCACCGTCAGGCACAGATCGCTGACGTCTTCGATGTGCCCGATCAGCGCCGCGCTGCCGGCCACCCCGATGAGGTTCCCGTCGGCGTAGGCCTGGTCCGCCGCCTCTTCGGCCGCTTCGTCGTCGGGGTCGTGGACCAGATAGCCGGGATCGCCGTCGACGTACAGGAAGTACTTGGCCGTGGCCTGGGTGACACCCTTCGTCCGGGGCCACGGGTCGCGGCATTTCGCGTTCGCCTCGGCGATGGAGGCGTCGTACGCCGCCTTCCGCTCCGCGGCCGACCGCAGCAGCTCGGGCCGGGTCGCGCCGATGATCTCCGGGCAGACGTAGACGAGGTCCCCCGGGTCCGCGCCCCCGGCCGGCCGCGCGCTCCCCGCCCGCGTCAGAATCGCCTTCTGCTCCTCATGGTCCTCCGTACGGCACAGCGCCCGCGCGTACCCGAGTACCGCCTGATCGGAAAGGCTGTCCGGGAACATGGGCGGAATTCCGCCCTCTGCGCGCCGCGCCCGGCACAGGAACGCGGCGTCCCGTTCGGCGGGTTTCAGGTCGCCGAAGCTGGGCCGGTCATGGCAGACCATCGACCAGCCGGTGTAGGTGAGGCGGGGAGTCTGCTCCGGGTGGATCAGCGCGATGATCGGCAGTACGGCCACGGCCGACACCGCGACGCGGATCGCGCGCGGGCGCGCGGACGGAGGGCCGGCAGGGCGGCTCTCAACGGGCAGTTCACGGGCGGTCGCCGCCATCCACGCGATGCTGAGCAGTCCCGCCACGTCCATCGCGACCGTGATCATCAGATGGCTGCCGAAGAGAACCTTGAGCAGAATCACCAGCGCGTACACACCCACCGACAACCACCCGGCGACCTGCGTGCCGCGGCTCCACCGGCCGTCGCGCCGCTGCCCCACGACCGTGACGGCGGTCGCCGCCACCCCGCTCAGTATCACGCCCATGGTGACGAAGCCGCCTGATGGAAGCTCGGGGAGGTCGAGTTCGTCGAGCAGTTCGTTGGCCGCCTCGACCAGCTCGAGCGCGAAGATCGCTCCTGCCGCCGCGCACAGCGTGCGGGACCGCCAGCGGATGACGAGCAGGTAGAGGACGTCGATCGCGGTCCACAGCGCGAGCTGGAAGGCCGCGGTGACCACGTCGGGAAGCAGCACGATCGGATACCACAGCACGAGGGCGTACGCCACCGCCAGATACAGCAGCCGGCGCAGCGCCTTCTCCCGGAGGTTCAGCGGTCCCGGCACGGGGGCCCGCAGGATCAGCCACAGGAGCGCCGCCTTCACCACGGCGGCCACGAGCAGCGTCACGACCATCGAGGTGTCAAAGCCACCGTAGTACGACGGCAGCGGAGACCATTCGACGGCCAGCCAGAGCCAGGTGTCGCCGAACACCAGGCCCGCGGCGGCGGCCGCGAGAACCAGACCGACTACCCCAACCCTCGCGATCCGCACGAACGTGATCTTCTCACGCGGGCCGGTACCGTACGTTGACCGTCGCGGTGGGGTCGCTCTGGCCGACATGGTGAAGGTAGATCGGCTCGCTGCCGGGATTGTCGTAGAGACGGATGCCCTGCCCGAGCATGACCGGCATGATGTGGATGTCGATCTCGTCGATCAGCCCCAGGTCGAGGAGCTGACGCCCGATGGTGGGCGAGAACACTTCGAGGTTCTTGCCCCCGGCCGCCTCCAGCCCGATCCGCACGGCCTCGGCGACGTCGCAGTTCAGGAACGTGATCCCGGCGGCCGGCGGGGCGTCTTCCGGATGGTGGGTGAGCACGAAGATCGGTCCGTCCCAGGCGCTGGAGTAGGGGCGGGCGTCGGGCATGGCGTCAAACCCGTCCCGTCCGCCCAGGACGGCTCCCGTGGTCCGCTCGTACTCGTCCTCCATGCCCGGCCTGTCCGTCCCGGTCATCCAGCCCATCTCGTGGTTGACCCCGGCCACGAAACCGTCCAGCGACATCGCGAAGTGAAAGAGCACTTTCCCACCGGCGGTCTGCGGCTCGGTGTCGTTCATCTGTCGCCTCCTGTGAACTGTCTGCGGGTCACTCAGCCTGGCAGCAATCGGTACACGCCGATAAGGTCCGTTCCTGTGGCGCGATCGAGGACCAATTCCGGGCCGGCCGAGGACCTGCTCATCGAGCTGGACCGCGACGCCGGGGTGCCGCTGCACCGGCAGATCGGGGCGTCCATCCGGGCGAGTATCCGGGCCGGTCGGCTGCGGACGGGCGCGTCGCTGCCACCCACCCGCACCCTCGCGGCCGGCCTCGGGGTCTCCCGCGGGGTGGTCGTCGAGGCGTACCAGCAGCTCGTGGCCGAGGGCTACCTCGCCAGCCGATCGGGCGGTTACACCCATGTCGCCGCGTCGATACCGCCGGCCGCCGCCGCGGGCTCCGCGCCGCCGACGCCGGCGCGCGGCGCCGGCTTCAGAGTCGACTTCGGGTACGGTCGCACCGACGTGTCCCAGTTCCCGCGCTCGACCTGGCTCCGTTCGGTACGCACCGTGCTCACCACCACGCCCAACGACCGGTTCGCCTACCTCGACGGGCGCGGCGTTCCGGAACTGCACGAGGCCCTGTGCGACTACCTCAACCGGGTGCGCGGCACCTCGGCCGTCCCCGGAAACGTGGTGATCTGCAATGGTTTCGGGCAGGGCATCTCGCTGCTGATCCAGGTACTGGTCCAGCGCGGCGCCAAGCGGATCGCCCTGGAGGACCCGTCGTCCGACGACGACGCCCGGGTGCTGGCCGGCGCCGCCGGTCTGGACGTGGTCGGCATCCCGGTGGGTCCGGGCGGCGTTCAGGTCGACGCGCTCCACCGGGCCGACGCCGACGCGGTCGTCCTCACGCCGTCGCACCAGTGGCCCACCGGGGGAGTGCTGTCGGCTTCGGCAAGGGCAGAGGTGATCGGCTGGGCACAACGCCGCGGCGCGATCGTGATCGAGGACGACTACGACGCCGAGTACCGCTACGACCGCTCGCCCGTGGGCGCCATGCAGGGCCTCGCGCCCGATCACGTCGTCTACTGCGGTACGGCCAGCAAGACGCTCGCCCCGGGACTCCGGCTCGGCTGGATGGTTCTGCCCCCGCACCTGGTCACCGACGTCGCCGCGGCGAAGGTCCTCGCCGACCGCGGCTCGCCGGTCATCGACCAGCTGACGTTCGCCGACTTCCTGGCACGCGGCGAGTTCGACCGCCATCTGCGCCGGATGCGTCCGGTGTACCGCCGCCGCCGCGACGCGCTGCTGAACGCCCTGCGCACTCACCTGCCCGAACTGGAACCGGCCGGGATCGCCGCCGGGCAGCACGTGGTGGCCTGGCTCCCGCCCGGCCTCGACGAGGCGGAGGTGGTGACGGCCGCCGCCCGGCACGGGCTGGGCATCCACGGCGTCGGCCCGTTCCGGATCGCCGCGAGCGGACCGGGCGGGCTCATCTTCGGCTACGCCATCCTCGGCGAGAGCGCCATCGCCGAGGGGGTCGCGCTGCTGGCGACGGCCATCCAGGAGATACGTGTCAGGGAGCCGGGCGGATGTTCTGATTCAGGTGGAACACGTTGGCCGGGTCGTAGGCGGTCTTGACCGCGGTCAGCCGGGCCAGCTTCGCGGCGGAGTAGGCCCGCCGTACCCCATGCTGCCCGTCGGCCAGTTCGTCGGCGGTCAACGAGTTGACGTACACCCCGCTCGCGTACGGTTCGAGCGAGGCGCCGGCGGCGCGCGCGGCACTCATCCTGGCGTCGTCCTCGGCCGGTTCGGTCCAGCGGGACCCGGCGCCGAACTCGAACATCGTGCCGCGATGACTGAACGCCGCGTCCGCCTCCGGGACATCGGCGATCGCGCCGCCGTGCGCCTGCAGGCCGACGCCCGGCAGGTACGGGCTCGCGCTCAGGTCGGTGCCGCCGCGCAGCAGGAACGCCTCGATCGCCGCAGTGGGAAACCCCCGCAGATAGAGCCCCTTGGAAAAACGACGGTAGGCGTGGCCGCCGGTGGAGTCGTCCCGTCGCTGCAGTTCGAGGTACGACGGGGTCGTGACGCGCGACGCGACGGGACGCCCGAGCGCCCGCATCGCGGGCAGCAACCGGCGGCCCTCGTCCGGGTCACCGACCCACACGAACCCCAGCGTGGCGATCGGGCCCGCGGGCCCGCTACCGACATCGGCGGTGAACGTCGCCTGCCGGGGCGCCACGGCGTTCAGATCCCGCCAGCCCTCGATGACCGGGACGGCGTCCTCGGCGCGGAAGTCGAACTCGGCGACCAGCGTCCGCGTGCCGATGTGATGCAACTCGAACTCGAACTCGGTGACGATGCCGAAATTGCCGCCACCGCCGCGCAGGCCCCAGAACAGTTCGGGGTTCTTGGTACGGCTCGCGGTCACCACGTCCCCCTCGGCGGTGACCATGGTGTAGGAGACGACGTTGTCGCAGGCCAGGCCGCACTGGCGGGCCAGCCAGCCCATGCCGCCGCCGAGCGTGAGCCCGCCGACGCCGGTGTGCGAGACGTTGCCGGCGGTGGTGGCCAGGCCGTACGCCTGGGACGCCCGATCCAGCGCGCCGAGCAGCGCGCCGCCCTGAACCCGGGCCCGGCGACGGACCGGGTCGACCCGCACGCCGCCCATGGGCGTCAGGTCGATCATGAGACCATCCTCAGGCACGGCGAAGCCGGCGACGTTGTGGCCGCCGCAGCGCACGCCGATCTCCAGGTCCAGGTCCCGGGCCATCCGCACGGCGGCGACCACATCGGCGACGCTCGCCGTACGGACGATCATGCGTGGATGCCGGTCGATCATGGCATTCCAGACGGTACGAGCGGAGTCGTAACCGGCGTCGCCGGAGGTGAGGAGCCGGCCGTCGAAGCGCGTCGCTGTCGTTGTCATGCCACTCAGCCTGACAACAATTGGTACCCGGGTTGAAGTCCGATTCAGCAGGCGGTTAGGGGACCAATTCACTGTCGGGAAGTGGTTCGCAGTGGTCGGCGCGCAGGCCGTCGAGGGAGATGCGCAACAACCTGTTCCACATCTGTGGCCGGCACTCGTCGGTGATCTGGACGGCGTGCCCCAGTGAGACCAGAAGAAGCAGCAGGTCATCAGTGGTCACGCCGGGGCGCAGCACGCCCGTGGCGACGGCGCGGGCGCATAGTTGCTCGATGACGAGGCGAAGCTGGTGGATGCCCTCCAGATCGGGGACCGACCAGGTCAGCGCGAAGTTCTCCATGATCGCGCGGTGACGGGCGTAGCCGGTCAGGGCCTGCTGGTAGAAGTCGGCCAGTGCCGCCCAGGGATCCTCGGCATCGATCGCCGCCTGGCGTGCCGATTCCGCCCAGTTCAAGAAGTCCCTGCGCAGGACCGTATGAACGAGATCTTCCTTCTTCGGGAAATGCCGGTAAAGGGTGCCCATACCCACCCCGCTACGGCGGGCGATCTCGCGTACGTCCACCGCGGCACCCTGCTCGGCCAGCACATCGGCGGCGGCCTCGACGATCGCCTCCCGGTTACGGATCGCGTCCACACGAGGCGCGCGGCGCCGGGTAGTGCCGTCCGATTCAGCCACATCCATACGGCCAAGCGTACCCGCTTATACGGAGCGTATGCTCCGCTCTGTGCTACTTTGAGGAGCAAGTGCTCCGGATAGTAAAGGGGATGCCATGTCCGACCCGTCCACGACCACCCCTGCCATCGGCAACTGGAACGATCGGATCATCGCCGAGTTCCGGGCGAACGCCGGGTATGTGCCTTGGAGCAGCGAAGAGGAATTCGCCGCAGGCCGCCCCATCCCGCCCCGGTTCCCCGGATTCGACGAGCAGGGAATGCCGCTCATCCTGGTACACCACACCGGGGCCAAGACCGGGCGCGAACGGATCAGCCCGTTGTTCTACCAGCCGGTCGGTGACGGCTGGGCCATCTTCGGCACCCACGGCGGCAGTCCGCATCATCCGGTCTGGTACCGCAACCTCATGGCGAACCCGCGGGCCACCGTCGAAGTGGGCACGCAGATCGTGCCGGTCGTGGCCCGGCTCGCGGAGGGCACGGAACGCGAACGGCTCTGGGCGAAAGAGGTGGCACTCGTCCCGAAGTTCGCCGACTTCGAGGCAACCGCCGGCAGACAGATCCCCGTCATTGTGCTGGAGCCCGTCCCCGAGCCATGACCATGCCACTGTGCGTCAGGACCCGTACTTCGGTTTGACGCGGACGTACAGGAAGAGGCGCCGGTGATCCGAGAAGACGATCTCCAAGGTGCCGACGTAACGTAACGCGTGATCGTCGCGGCGACCGAGCCGGTCGGGATCGTGGTGGATGAACACCAGCTTCCGCACCTCATGGAGGTCCAGCACCAGAGCACGGTGGAACGAGAGCAACTTGTGGTGCACCCAGACCTGCAGATCATGCGGGGTGGTGACCAGGTAGGCGTCCCGCCCCCTGATCAGGCCGAGCGCGTGCAGGCGCAGCCCGCCGATGACGCCGTCAGGTTCCCGGTCGATGAGCGAGAGGTCGAAGCGGTCCCTGGGGGTGCCGACACCGGCCAGCCGAATCGGGACCACGCGCCGGTATCCCCAGGCGGACGTCCTGGCCACGAGATACCTGCCCAGCAGAACGGAGCCGCCCTTCCAGCGCCAGAGCGTGAGCGCCGTACCCAGGACCAAAAGGGCAACGGTGACAAAGGGTGCGACCGCAGGGGGCAGGAACGCCGACAGCGCCAGCCAGATCGCCATGTAGAGGCCGACGTAGAGCAGGCCGATCAACATGCAGGCGAAGCCGATCCCCATCAAGAGATTCAGCATGAAGGCGCCTCCCGTCCAGGACCCGGAATCCCTCGCATCCATACTTCACCAGGCTGGCCGGTACCCCTCCCAGCTCCGCGACGCCGATGAATCGCCGGCGCATCGCGGATGTATCAACCTCGCCGGAGATCCTCGGGATTGTCAGCGAAGCGGCACTCCGAAGGAGCACAGCGATGACCGCCACCAACACCCTCTCCAATTCCCCGAGCAGGATCCTGACCCTGAACGGCGCCCTGTGGTTCCTGCAGGCGCTGTGGGGCTTCTTCTTCGCCGGCAGCGGCTTCGGCAAGGTCCTGCTGTACGACGCCGCCCTCTACGAGGCCGCTCCTCGGGCCGTGGCCTGGTACGCGGCCGTACCGCAGACCCTGATCGTCTTCATCGGAGTCGTCGAGGTGCTCGGCGGCATCGGCCTCATCCTGCCTGCGATGACCGGCGTCAAGCCGAAGCTCACACCGCTCGCCGCGGCCGGCCTGGCCCTGACGATGGTCCTCGCGACGGCCTTCCACCTCATGCGCGGCGAGTACGCCCTGATCCCCGCGAACCTCGTCCTCGGCGGCGTCTCGGCGTTCATCGCGCTCGGACGATGGAACCTCAGGCCCACCACAGCGGCGACCCTGACCACCCCACGCCTGCTCAAGTCGCTCGCGGTCCTCGCCGTGATGGCCCTGCTGGTGTTCGCTCCGACGTGGTACACGATGACCCACGCCCAATTCTGATCGAAAATAGTCAACACCACGTAGACTATTCACATCATGGCAAGTACACCCGGTGGGCACGTGGACATCGAGCGGCTGGCGTCCCGGCTGCGCATGCTGGCGCTGCAGCGGCCGGAGGCGTGGCTGGACCTCGATCTCACCATGCCGCAACTGCGCATGTTGTTCACCGTTCGGCGGCGAAGCGGCTGCACGGTGTCGGAACTGGCCGAGACACTCGGACGGCGGCTCGCGGCCACGTCCGCGCTGGTGAACCGGCTGGTCCGCGCCGGGCTGCTGCACCGGACGAGCGATCGGGACGACCGCCGGCGGATCCGGCTGCGGCTCACCGACGAGGCCGAGCAGTTGCTGAGCACGGTGGATCAGCGGTCGGCGGACAGGTTCGCGGCCATCCTGGGCCGCATGAGCGAACCGGGCCGCGCGGCGCTGGCCGAGGCGTTGACGGAGCTCATCGAGCTCGTGTCGTCCGACCTGGCCGAAGGGCCGGTCCGCAGTGCTCCCCACCGTGCGCAGGAAGGACGCCCATGAACCGCAACCCGTACGAGGGCCTGTCCGGAACGATCGACATCAGAGCCGTGCGAGCCGCCGGATTCCGGGAGGTCCAGCTCGATACCGGAACCCTGCGGATCAACTACGTGGTGGGCCCGGACAACGGACCTCCGCTGGTCCTGCTGCCGGCGCAGACCGCCACCTGGGAGAGCTACCAGCGGGTCCTGGTGCCGCTGTCGAAGCGGTTTCTGGTCTACGCACTCGACGTACGCGGACACGGCAAGTCGAGCTGGACCCCGGGCGAATACTCCTGGCGGCACCTGGGCGCGGACATGACCGTTTTCCTCTCCGAGGTCGTCCGATCGCCCGCCGTGGTCTCCGGCAACTCCTCCGGCGGGCTCCTCGCGCTGTGGTGTGCGGCCAACCTGCCTCTGCGGGTCGCCGCGGTGATCCTCGAGGACGCCCCGGTGTTCTCCGCGCAGATGCCCCGCTTCCGCGATCACGATCGTTTTGTGTACGGCGGGCTGAAACACCTGGCCGAAGCCCTCGGCGACCTTCAGCACCGCGACCTCGCCGACTACTTCCGCGGTCTGACCCTCCCGGTCTCCGAAACCCGCGAAAAGCGCGTCCCGGACGGGTTCATCACCTTTCTGTCCCGCCGCATCCAGGCGTTCCAGACACGCCATCCCGGCCGCCCCCTGGACATCGGCTACTTCCCCCTCAAACTCCGCCTGCTGCTCAAGTCGCTGTCCATGTACGACCCGGACTTCGCGCGCGCCTTCGTCGACGGCCGGTTCTACGACGGGCTCGATCACGCCGACGCGCTCACCCGCGTGTCGTGCCCGCTGCTCGTACTGCACGGCGACTGGCGGCGGCTGCCCGGCCACGGCCTGATCGGCGCCATGGATGACCAGGACGCGGCCCGGATCAGGCAGCTCGTACCGCACAGCCGGTACAGGAAGGTTCATGCCAATCACGTGATCCACATGTTCAAACCCCGCTCCTTCGTGCAAGCGGTCGACACCTTCTTCACCCAGGACGTCGCGGCCTGACGTCGCCGGGCGGCCGAGTGGCGTACATCACAACTATGGGTGGTCCCGTGGTCACCGGGGTTGTTCGTCGTGGAGGTGTAGTTGTCCCTACGGCAAGGAGAACGCACCATGTCTGACAACCTCAAGTCGCGACTGCCCGACCCCAGCCAGTTCATCCCCGAACTGTGGGAGATCGGCGGCGGTATGACCAAGGCCCAGGAGAACGGGTCGATTTCGCCGACCCTCATCGCCCTGGCGCAGCTCCGGCTCGGGCAGCTCTTCGACAGTACGTACCACACCATTGGGCAGACCGGCATCCTCCGCAAGCTCGGCGAACCGGAGGACCGCATCACCGCCGTGGCGACCTGGAAGGACACCCCTCACTACTTCACCGAGGCCGAACAGGTCGTCCTTGAACTCGTGGATGCCACGTTCACCCCGAATCCGAACGGGGAGCGCGTGCCCGACGAGTTGTTCGCCAGGGCATCCGCCCACTACGACGAACGGGCCCTCGTGACGCTCTGCATGGCGATCGGCCGGAGTTGCTTCTTCATCCCCCTCACCATCATCGGCAAGCCGGTCGCCGGCCGGCCCGCCGGTGAGAACTGGACGAAGACCACGTAGAGATCAGGCCGCGGCGATCTGGTCGGCGAGTGCCGCCGGGTCGTCGAGCTGGACGAAGGTCCGCGCGCCGGGGACCTCGACGAACGTGGCGTCGCGGAACGCCCGCTGCAGCCGCCGGCCGAGCGCGGGCTTGAAGGCACGGTCGGCGGTACCCCAGACGATCCGCACCGGCCCGGGGAAGTCCTTCAGACGGGTGGAGACGTCGAGCAGGTCGGCCGGGTCGACGGCCCGGAGGAACCGCACCGCGTCCCGGCGGATCTCCCTGCTCCCAAGGCTGGGCTCCATCCACGCCTTGGTCTGGGCCGGATCCAGCTTGTTCGCGAGCAGGCCGAGCCCGAGCGGGGAATGGCGGAACGCTCGCAGGCGCATGGGCTGCATGTTGATCCGCATCCGGAGGTCGCCGGAGAGGAGACGGAAGATGACGCTGTAAGGGAAGGGCGGGAAGGTGTCGAACGCGTCGCAGTTCGTGAGCACGAGGCGGCCGACCCGGCCGGGGTCGATGTCGAGGAGGAACTGACACAGCGCGCCCCCGGTGTCGTTGCCGACCAGGGTGACATCGCGCAGGTCAAGCGCGTCGAGGAAGGCCAGGATCTGCCGGGCCACGCCGCGCGGCGACTGGTCGGCGTCGGGCCGTAGAGGTGTGTGATGGGCGCCCAGGGGCCAGTCGGGTGCGTAGGAGCGGATGCCGTGCGCGGCGAGGTGGCCGGACACGCCGGACCAGATCGAGCCGTCGACTAAGAACGCGTGGACGAAGACGACCGGAGGCGCTGTCGCCTCGGCCGGCCCCGCGACCCGGTACCCGACAGTGCCTTGTGGCAGGTCGATGGTGATCATGCGACAATCCCTAAGATTGATACAACCCGCATGTAACTTACGGACAGACTGTATGCAAATTGCCCGCCGTACGCAAGCCGACCGCACCGCCGCCACGCGCGCGGCCCTGATCGCAGCGGGGAGGAAGCTGTTCGCCGAGCACGGGTTCGCCGGTGTCGGCACGGAGACGATCGTGCGCGCCGCGGCCGTGAGCCGAGGTGCGCTCTACCACCAGTTCGGCGACAAGACCGAACTGTTCGCCGCGGTGCTCGCGCATGTCGAAGGTGAGATCTCCGGGCAACTCGCCGCCGCCATGCCCGCCGACACCGAGTTCGTCGAGGTGATGATGCTCAGCCTGCGGGCGTGGCTCGACGCCTGCCAGCGGCCAGAGGTACGACAGATCGTGCTGATCGACGGCCCGTCGGTGCTGGGGTGGGTCCGGTGGCGCGACATCTGCCAGGCGCACATTCTCGGGTTGATCGAGGGGGTGCTAGCCCAGGGAATGGACGACGGCATTCTCCTGCGGCTCCCGTCCAAACCTCTCGCGCACGTACTGCTGGCCGTCGCCGACGAGGCGGCACTGTACGTCGGCTCCGCCAAGGACCCGGACGCCGCCCGGAGCGACCTGACGGCGGTCATCCGCCCGCTGATCGAGGCACTGGTGAGATGACCGAGACCCCGGGAAACTGTGGCGCGCGGCCGGTTCCTCGGGCAGCATCAGGATGTCTGCCATATTGACCCCCTGATCCGGAGCCGCGATGTCCGAGGGGCACGATTTCTCACTGCGGATCACCCCGGCGGAGGCCGGTGTGGATCAGGCAGAGGTCGAAGAGCTGGCCATCCAGCTCCGCGGGGACCTGCTGGCGTCGGGAATCCCCGGGGTCACGCGCGTGGTGGAGGGGCCGGCTCCTGACGGGACCCGGTCGGTCGAGCTGATCGCCGGCGGGATCGGCTTCCTGGTGACCGGACTGTCCGCGGCGGCGTCCGTGGCACAGATCGCGGACTACATCCAGCGATGGCGGGAGGCGCATCCGCGCCGCCGCAGGGTCGTGGTCTCCGTCGAGGCCGGTGCCGCGCCTCGTGCCGCGGGTGTTTCCGGTACGGCCGGCCGGCGCAGCGCCCTCCTCGTGGCCAACGCGGCCTACCAGGATCCCGGGCTGAGCCGGCTGCGCTCGCCCGTCTCCGACATCAGGGCGCTCGCCGAGGTCCTCGGCGAGCCGGGCATCGGCGCCTTCGACGTCGAAACGCTCACCGATGCCGGCGAATCCGTGCTGCGCCGCCGGGTCGCGGCGCTCTTCGCCGACCGGGAGCCTGACGACGTCCTGCTCCTGCACTTCTCCTGCCACGGGCTCAAGGACCAGCGCGGCCGCCTCTACCTGGCGGCGGCCGACACCGAACTCGGCTCGCTCGCGGCGACCGGGCTGCCGGCGTCGTTCGTCTCCGAGCAGATGAGCGAGTCCGCGTCGCGATCGGTGCTGCTCGTCCTCGATTGTTGCTACAGCGGGGCGTTCGCGCGGGACACTCCGGTGCGCGCCGACCGTACCGTCTACCTCGGCGAGGAGTTCCGCGGGGGTGGGTCGGGGCGTACGGTGCTGACCGCGTCGAGCGCCACCGAGTACGCGTTCGAGGGAGGCCGGCTCACCTCCTACGAGGCTCAGCCGTCCGTTTTCACGGAAGCGCTGGTGCACGGGCTGCGTACCGGGGGAGCCGACCTGGATCACGACGGCGAGATAACCGTCGACGAGCTGTTCGACTACGTCGCCCGGCGTGTCCGCGAGGCCGGGGTCGGGCAGGTGCCGCGCAAGTGGAGCTTCGAGACGACCGGCGCGCTGGTGGTCGCGCGCAGCGTCCGCCCGGCCACGCTGCCGGAGGAGATCCGCGCCGATCTCGGCAGCGATCGGCCCGTTCTGCGGCTGGAGGCGGTCCGAGCGCTGGCCGACCTGCTCGCCGGGGGTCGCGAGGGCTATCGGCGGGCTGCTCGCGAGGCGCTCGTCCGGTTACGCGACCATGACGACAGCAGGCAGGTGCGGACTGCCGCCGCGGCCGCCCTGGGTGACGTCGCGGCGCAATCGCCTGCCGTACCTCCGCCTGCGATTGATCCGCCCCTGGTCGAGACGTCCGTGATCGAGACGCCCGCGGTGGAGACGTCCGTGGTCGAGACGCCCGCGGCGGTCGAGGCGCCCGCGATTGAGGCGCCACCGCCGCCCCGTGGGGTGTGGGTGCCTGTCATGACGCGCTGGCGCGTGCTGGTCGTCGGCGCGGTCGGCCTCGTCGTCGCGATCGCCGTGACGATCGGCATAGTGTCCGGCCAGAGCCGGACCACAGACTCCGGCAGCAGCGGCGGGCCGGCCTTCGGGGAACTGCTGACGTCGGTCACGCTGAGTCACGGCGGCTCGATCGAGTCCGCCGTGCTGAGCCCCGACGGCCGCTGGGCGGTCACGCTCGACGCGCCGAAAGACCAGGCCGCCGCACGGGTCGCGAGGTTGTGGGACGCGTCGACCGGACTGAAGGTGGCGACGTTCGATACGGACCGCGGCGTCATCTTCAGTCCGGACGGCAGCGCCGTCGCCGTCGCCCACTACGAGGGCAAGCGCGAAGTCACCACGGTGGACGGCGAGCCGATGGGCGTCCTCATGGGCGGCACGACGACCGTCACGTTGCGTAACACGAGCGGGGGCGAGGTCATGGCCTCGTTCACCGGCCACAAGGGTTCCGCGGTCATGGCGTTCAGCCCGGACGGCAAGATCGTCGCTACGGCCGGCACGCTCGCCTCCGAAAAGCCCTTCGACTCGCCGATCCGCCTGTGGAACGCCTCGACGGGCACACCGCTGGCCACGTTGGCCGGCCACGAGAACGGCATCCAGAGCATGCGGTTCAGCCAGGACGGGAACGTGCTGGTCACGGGCGCCGCCGGCGGTGTGACGAAGGTGTGGGACGTGGCCGCCGGCAAGGCCACGGCGACACTGGACAACGCCTGGTTCCCGGTGTGGATCAGCCCCGACGGCAAGACCATCGCCGACACGCGGCCGGGTGACAAGGACGGCTTCGAGCTGAGGCGCGTGCCCGACGGGAAACGGCTGGCTCTGGTCACCAAGGACGGAAGCTTCGCCGGCTTCACACCCGACTCCAAGGCGTACGCGACCGAGAGCAAGGGCAACGTCCGCCTTTTCGACCTCGCGACCAGGAAAGCCCGCGCGATTCTGACCGCGACGACAGAGGGCGATCCGGTGTTCAGCCCGGACGGCACGCTCATCGCCGCCGTGACCAAGGAGGTCGGACCGGCCTTGTTCGATGGCGCGACCGGTCAGGGCCTCACGCCGCTGACCGGCCACGGCGGTACCGTCACCGACCTCACGTTCGCGGCGGACGGACAGACGCTCTTCGCCATCGGAACCGACAAAACCGTACGAAAGTGGAGCGTTAAGCGCTGACCCTGCCCCTGCTTCGCGAGGCGTAAGCGCCCCGTAAGACCCTGGCCCGGGCCGGTGCGGTTACCTGGAGACATGAGCATCTTCAGGAGGCCGGTGGCCTGGCTGGCCGCCGGTGTGGCCGTCGGGGTCGCGTCGGTCGGCCTGTACCTCTTCCAGCCCTGGCGGCTGTTCACCACCGTCACGGTCGACGAGGCACCGCCGTCCGCTGCCGCTCCCAGGTCAGCTCCGGCCGTCATGGAACTGGCCAGTGGTGACTTCCGCAGCCACGAGCACCGGACCAAGGGCACGGTGAAGGTCCTGCGCCTTGCCGACGGCAGCCGGGTTCTGCGGATCGAGAGGCTTGACACCTCCGACGGACCCGACCTGCGCGTGTGGCTCACCGACCGGCCGGTGACCGATGACTGGTACAGCGTCGGCAAGGGGCGGAACGTGGAACTCGGCAATCTCAAGGGCAACAAGGGCAACGCGAACTACGCCATTCCCGCGGACACCGATCTCGACGTCTTCACGAGCGTCACGATCTGGTGCAAGCGGTTCAGCGTCTCGTTCGGCGCCGCCGCGCTGACCTGACCGCGCCCAAGGCCTTGGATGGCAAGATGCCGCTGTCCACGCGCGGTGACGTGGCCGCCGACTCAGCCAGACCAGGGGCCGCTGCGCGCTAGGACGACGTACTTCTGCCTGTCGTAGTCCCAGGAGACGTAAGCGGCGTAGAACTCCGTCCTGTGGGAGGTACGCCAGTTCGTCTCGTAGGCCGAGCCGTTCTTGGCCCACTGGTAGGTCAGGTAGTTGTTCTGGGCGTCGGCGCCGTCCTGTGGGTTGTGGTCGTAGAGAGCGACGTAGTCGTGGTAGCCGACGGCCGTGGGCTTGCTCCACCTGAGGCGGATCCAGTTGTCGTTGAGCCCCCACTTGTACTTCTCCATGGAGACGCCCACCGCAGCGACGTTGATGTCCCGGGCGCTGGACTGTGCGGTGTTCCTGAGCTGTTCCGCCGCCGCTTGGGGGTTGGGGCTGTCGGCGTGCGCCGGCGTACCGACGGTCAGCAGGGCGCTCGTCGCGAGCGCGCCCACCACGGAGATCAAGGTCATCTTCTTCATGCCGTGCATACAAGTCCGCACCGGTTGACATGCCATTGACAAGACATTGACCACTCGGGCGTCCCTGGGAGTTTTTCTGCTCGGCGGAACCATGCAAGCCACCGGATCGCGACGCCGGGCTCATGGTGCACCGCCTGGCACCCGCGGCTGACGACGACCCTCAGATGTGCGAGGTACCCCGCTCGCGTCGATCCCCGCAGTATTTCGCCTAGTCGAAAGGGGAACCATCATGCTTCTGAAACTCGCGGCCGGGGTCACGGCCACGGCGCTCCTGGTCGCTACGCCTCCGCCTACTCTTTCTGCCACGACTGAGGCTGAGACCCGCGGGAAGCGGAACGTCGGAACCGCCGAATCCGCACCTCCGCGCCCGATCCGCGTCCTGCAGATGAACCTCTGCAACAGCGGGCTCGCCGATCATTGCTGGAACAAGAAGCCTGGCGAGCCCGAGGAACGGGCAGCAAAGATCATGCAGGTGGCCGCCACGGAGATCGCTCGCATCAAGCCCACCGTGGTGACGATCAACGAGATCTGCTCGGGCGATCTGGAGGGGTTCAAGCAGAAGATCGGATTCAAGGGTGATTCATTCTTCACCGTGCTCAAAGGCGCGGCCGGATCCAGGACGCCGTTGAAATGTGGCCAGCCGGGAAACCCCAGCAAGGGCGGTGACTACGGGTCGGCGATTCTCACCAGGGAACCGCTGAGCGAGCCCCATAGCGAATTCCGTCTGGAGAAGGCTTTGGATGCCCAGCAAAACGACTCAGAAGTACGCGTCATGGGCTGCCGGAAGATGCCGTGGGCCACGGTGTGCACCGCTCAACTCCACGCCGTCCCCTCAGGAGAGGACCACGTGGACTATCTCCGCTCCGTGCGGGTGACCGCTGAGCAATGCCTCCAGTTTTCGAGGGAGGCCATGCAGTTCGCCGGCGACGGCCCGTTGATCATCGCCGGCGATCTGAACCTGCGGTGGGACAAGCCCCGCGAGCAGGACGCGCTCAACCTCTGCGGCCTGGGCTTCACCCGCAAGGGCGACGGAGGCCGCCAGCACGTGATCAGCGGCAAAGCCTTCGGACAACCACAGACCGACCCATGGCCCGACACCTCAGAGCCTGACACCGTGTGGACCGATCATCCGCTGTTCTACGTCGACCTCACCTAGCGTCGCGACGTACCAGTGTGATGATCTCGGGGCCGGAGGGGGTCAGCGGACAGCCGTGCCAATCGCCGCACTGCTCCTCGATCTCCAGCCCGGCCCCGGCCAGGAATTCAGCGCTCCATACAGTGCCAGAACAGCGCGTACGGCGCCGCGAGTTTCTACGCACAGCGCATCACGACCGTCAGCCGGCTCCCCGCCGACGACATCCACATCAGCCGGAAGGCTGCCCAGACCCCGTTCGGAACCTCGCCGATCATCGACCGCGATCGGCCACCTCCGCGAACTCGGCGCCAGCCAAAGCCGGCCGCTCTTGCCCTCCAAAGCGCGGGCCGGTGCCCCAACTACCAGACCAGCATGGACCCCGTGCAATCACTGATCCCGCCCTGCAGGTCCTGGACCTGCAGGGCGTCTGGGCGCTGGGCGCCCGCGCACGCGTCCTCGACCCGGCGGCCGGTTGTCTCCTCGCCGGTCGGCTCACAGGCGGCGATCCACCTGCTGATCCTCCGGATCATCGGTGTCACTTACGCGACCTCCTTCCGCTGTCGCAGCTCCGATGCGGCCTCGGGGATCGGCTGGGCGCCTCCAGCGGCTTCGTGCGGTGTGGTCCAGGGCATCGTGGTGTCCTAGAAAGACGGGGCGGGGGAGCGATCCGCTCCAGCCGAGTCGCCCCCCAAATGCTCCTCTAGACCTCAATCCAGGCGCGGCCGCTCAGATCGACCGCGCTCCGGGCGATCTCTCCCGCGAGAAGCTTCAGGCCCACATTTGCGCCCCCGCGTACGGCTGACCAGGCAGATCGCCGCCTGGCCGCGGCTTCGCCGGGCGGCCGGAGTGCCGACATAACGTAAATTTTTGGCTGGCCGGTAATCCGAAGGCCCTCTCAAGACAGTTCTAGATGTGGACGATCCAGAAGAACGATTCACCAACCTCTATGACCGGCATTACCGGAACGTGCTGGGCTACGCCCTGCTGCGTGCCGAGCCGGCCATGGCGGAGGACCTGACCAGCGAGACGTTCCTGATCGCATGGCGGCGTCTGGACGATCTGCCCGATCCACCGCTGCCGTGGCTGCTCGGCGTGATGCGCAACCTGCTGCGTAACCAGCGTGTCCGCCGGCTGCGCAGCGACGAGCTGATCGCGCGGCTGGCCGGGCTGAGTTCCTTCGTCGAAGGCGACGTGGCCGAGCGGGTCACCGGCCGGCAGGAGGCCTTGGCCGTACTGGCGAGTCTGAGTGAACAGGACGTCGAGGCGGTAGTGCTGGCCAACTGGTACGGCCTCACGCCCGCGCAGGCGGCCCAGGCGGCGGGCTGCTCGCCGCGCACTTACAACGTCCGGCTGCATCGCGCACGCCGTCGCCTGGCTGACGCGCTCAAGCTCCCGCCTCACTTCGTCTTTCAGGGACAGCCATGAACGACAACGACCCCATCAATGAACTGATCACCACACTACGCCCGGACACGCTCACCGAGGACGCCTACCGGCGGCGGCGTTCGGCCGATCTCGCCCGCGCGTTCCAGACCCCCCGGGCCCCTCACCACCTTCGGAGGTTTTCCATGGCCAAGCGCCGCCCCTTGACGCTGTTCGCCGTTGCCGCGGCGGGACTCGCCGCCGCGGCGATCGTCGTTCCGCAGTTCGTCTCCGCGGACCCCGCGACCGGCGCTCCGATCGGCGCGCAGCCCTCCGGCGGGCGAGAGGCTCCGGCGCAGGTCAAGCCGGGCGGCGCCGCGAACACTCGCACGATCCTGCTCGCCGCAGCCAAGGTGGCCGCCGAGGAGCCCATCACCTCGGGCAAGTTCTGGTACTCGCGGGTGCGCACCGTGCAGATGGTTCACGTCGCCCCGCTGGAGTACAAGGCCAAGCTCAAGGAACTGGACGCCGAACTGAAGGCCAAGGAGGCGCAGTTCAAGGACAAGCTCGCCGAACTGGAGGCCGCCCGCAAGGAGTTCAAGGACAAGGTCGACGCCCTGAAGGTGGCGGAACTGCCCTATACCGCGACCCGTGGCGACACCGCCGAAAGCTGGCGATCGCTCAAGAACGCCACCGGCCGCTCGGTGAAGAACCAGGACGTGAAGATCGAGTTCGCGACTCCCGAGGACCGCGCCAAGTGGCAGCAGGCGGGCTCGCCCAGCTTGTCCGAAGATGACCGGCCGAAGACGAAGGAAGGAGCGCCGGAGGGCATCGTCTCGATCGGCAACGACAGCCTCACCTGGTCCAGCATCGCCCAACTCCCGACCGACAAGGCAGCGTTGAAGGCGAAGCTGCACAGCCTGTACGAGCAGGGCGACAAGCAGATCCCGCTCGCCCTGTACATGTGGCAGACGGGCGCCGACCTGCTGTCCGCCCCGATCACCTCAGGCACCAGGGCAGCCCTGTACCAGGTGCTGGCCGATTCCACCTCCAAGCTGACGTCGCAGACGGGCGTGGCCGACGGCAAGGGGCGTACCGGGGTCGCCCTGGAGACGACGGGACCCGATGAGACCGGCGCGGCCGGCCGGATCACCTACCGGTTGATCTTCGACGACAAGACCGCCAAGCTCCTGGAACTCGACGTCATCGAAACAGGGAAGGCGACGCCGCTGCTCCAGCAGACGTACGAGGCCATGGGCTACGTAAACGACCTGGCCGCGACGCCGGGCCAGTAGCCCCAGAGCGTCCCGGCAGACCTCAGGCGGGGGCCGATTTCTGCCGGCACGACCACCCTCATGTCTCTTGCGGCACCCTCACGAGCGGACCCCGGCTCCCCACTTGGGGCCGGGGTCCGCGCGGGCACACGACCGCCGAGACGCGCGACCCTGGCGGCACCACCAGCAGGCCCGACAACGCCCCCGGCAGGCCCGCATCAGTGCGGCGCACCTGCTTGGCCACCACCGCGTACATCCGCGCATCGGCCCGTTCCCGCACACTGCCCACCAGCCGCTCCAGCACGGTCACCGGGCCATGAGGTGGATCATGGCTTCCGAGCGGTGCGGGTGAGTCTCGTAGTCGCGGGCCGGCCGCCGATGCCGCATGAGCCAGCCGCTCGGCCGACCCCCACCGCCTGGCTCATGAACGCCCGCCGCAACGTCATCGACCACGAACGCCGGCCGGAGCACAGCCAGGCACACCTGACCTGGGCCACCATCACCCTCATGTCACGAAGGCTGACCAGGAAGTCCGCCAACCGAGCTCTGGGCAGGCCGCTTAGAACCGGGTATGAGACATCGTGATTCAGCGGCACGTGCCCATGGTGGAGAGATCCGTTCGGGACGATAGTGCGGTTGAACAGCAGAACGCGTCGATGGCCGGGTCAGCGGTCGATGACCGACATGCCGAAGTCGTCGTGGCGGTCTCCGGCGGCCGGGGTGAGGTTGTTCAGTCGTTCGAGTTGTTCGCTGGTCAGCTTGATGGTGTCGGCGGCGGTGTTCTCCTCCACGCGGGCAACGCGCTTGGTTCCCGGGATGGGGGCGATGTCGTCGCCTTGGGCGAGGAGCCAGGCCAGGGCGATCTGTGCTGGTGTGGCGTTCGCCTCGGTGGCGACGGCTTCTACCTGGTCGAGGATGCGCAGGTTGCGCTGGAAGTTCTCGCCGGTGAATCGGGGGTTGGTCGTGCGCCAGTCGTCGTCGGCGAGTTCGTCCATGGAGCGGATCTGGCCGGTGAGGAATCCGTGGCCGAGTGGTGAGTAGGGGACGAAGCCGATGCCGAGTTCGCGCAGCAACGGCAGGATCTCCGCCTCGGGATCGCGGGTCCACAGGGAGTATTCGCTCTGCAGAGCCGCGATGGGGTGTACGGCGTGCGCGCGGCGGATGGTCGCGGGGCCGGCCTCGGACAGGCCGATGTGACGGACCTTGCCGGCTGTCACCAGGTCGGCCAGGGCTCCGACGGTGTCCTCGATGGGTGTGCCGGGGTCGACGCGGTGCTGGTAGTACAGGTCGATGTGGTCGGTTCCCAGCCGCTTCAGCGAGCCCTCGACGGCGATGCGGATGTTGGCTGGGCTGCTGTCCAGCCCGGCCCCTTCGCGTCCGCTGTGGGAGATGCCGCCGCCGAACTTTGTCGCGAGGACGACTTCGTCGCGGCGTCCCTTGACAGCCCGGCCCACGAGTTCCTCGTTGGTGAAGGGACCGTACACTTCCGCGGTGTCGATGTGGGTGACACCCAGATCCAGTGCCCGGTGGATGGCGCGGATGGACTCGGCATCATCACTACCCGCGCCGGTGTAGTAGGCCGACATCGACATGGCTCCCAGGCCGATGCGGGAGACCTCGAGTCCGCCCAGGGAAATGATCTTCATCTGTGTTGGTTCCGTTTCTTCGGGTGTGCTCTTCCGGCGGGTGGCAGAGGTGCCTCAGCCTCGTTCGGTGCTCGGGGCGGCGAGGTTCCGCGTGAAGAACGGCGTGGCCTCCGCGATGGCGCGCTCGACGTACTTCGGCACGTCGTAGAAGTCCATGTGGGCGCCGCCCTCGACGATCACGAGCTGCTTCGGGCTGCGCACCCGGCCGTGCAGAGCGGTGGTGTGCCACAGCGAGCCCGCCTCGCTGCCGGCCACCATCAGGATCGGCTGGGTGAGCAGCTGCTCGACCAGGTGGAAGGCGTCGAAGGCGAAGATTTTGGAGATGCTCTTGGTGAAGAGCTTCGTGTTTTGCGCGTTGGGATGCTGGGCGCGCGGCGTCAGGTAGTAGTCGTGCGCTTCGACCAGGTCGCGCGGGGTGTTCTCGTCGGGCGCCGGAGGGACGTACGGGATCATGGCGACGTCGGCGCCCTGTGCCTCGGCGGTGCGCTGGCGGGCGGCCGCCTGCAGCGTCGCCACCGCTGCCGAGTCGGGGTCGGCGCCGTACCAGCCGTTGCGGTAGGCGGGGCCGATGTTGAGGGCGCTGACCGTGGTGACCGCCTTGATGCGGTGGTCGGTCATCGTGGCGTTGACGGCGTAGGCGCCACCGGCGCAGATGCCGAGGACGCCGATCCGCTCGGCGTCGACGTAGGCGAGCGACTGCAGGTAGTCCACCGCGGCCCGCACGTCCTCGACCCGTGCCGCCGGGTCCTCGAGGAAGTGCGGCTCGCCACCGCTTTCGCCCTGGTGGGAGGCGTCGAAGGCGAGCGCGACAAAGCCCTGCTCGGCCAGTTTGGCCGCGTACAGGCCGGCGGTCTGCTCCTTCACGCCGCCGCCGGGATGGACGGTGACGATCGCGGGGTAGCTTTCCCGCGGGTCGAAGCCGGCGGGCAGGTAGAGGTTGCCGGCCATGCTGATGGGGCCGTTGGCGAAGGTGATGGTTTCCACGGGATCGCTTCCGTTGCTGGTCGTAGGGATGGATTCCGGCCGGTGGGCTCGGTCCTCGCTATCCAGACTGGCGGCTCGCCCCGATGTGGGGGAGAGTCTGGCTATCGGGGGGACCACCAGCCCCTGTCTCCTTCTGCGGAGTGGCGCCTAACCTGGGGTTATGCAGGTTGCCAAGGACATCAAAGACTTCTTGATGACCCGCCGTGCGAAGATCACGCCTGATCAGGTCGGGTTGCCGTCGGGCGGGCGCCGCCGGGTGGCCGGGCTGCGGCGGGAGGAGGTCGCACTCCTGGCCGGGGTGAGTGCCGAGTACTACGTCCAGATCGAGCGCGGGCACGTCGCGGGGGTGTCGGAGGAGGTCCTGCATGCGATCGCCAGGGCGCTGCGGCTGGACGAGGCGGAGACCACGCATCTGTTCGACCTGGCGCGAGCGGTCAAACGCGGCAAGATGCCGGAGTGGGACAGGAAAGCCGGGCAGCCGGTCCCGCCAGGGGTTCAGGCGCTCATGGACGCGATGGTCACCGCCCCGGCGATCGTGCAGAACGCACATCTCGACATCGTGGCCGCCAACGCGCTGGGCCGTACCCTCTACGCGGGCGTCTTCGAACGAGCGTCCGGGCAGCCGAACCTGGCCCGATTCGTGTTCCTCGACGACCACGCCGCGCAGGTGTTCCCCGACTGGGAGCAGGCCGCCGACGTCGTGGTCGCGCTGCTGCACATCGAAGCGGCCCGCTCGCCGTACTCCAAGGCACTCACTCAGCTCATCGGCGACCTGGCCACCCGCAGCAGGCAGTTCCGCACCCGCTGGGCAGCCCACGACGTGCGCACCCACGAACGCGGCGTCAAACGGTTCCGCCATCCCGCGGTCGGCGACCTGACGCTCAGCTTCGAGGCATTGGAGATCGCCAGTGCCGCCGGCCTCACCCTGATCGGCTACACCGCGCACGCAGGCTCGCCCGACCAGCAGGCCCTGCAGCTACTCGCCAGCTGGATCGCCACCGAGCGGGGCGCGGGCCCGCGCCGCGGCGTCAACGCCGCAGCGCCGTCACCCTCACCCGAGTAGACGCTCGCCCGCCACCCGTGAGCCCCTGCCGGGTATGACAACCTTTGGCCAACCCTGACCCTTTTTCCGGGATCGTGTGCTGCCCCGTGGGCATGGACGATGGGGATCGTGTCAGCAAGGCTCGGGGAGAGATCGACATGTCTGATGAGCGGCAGGCCCAGGCGGCGTTCGACAACTTCGTGCAGTTGTGGACCACGGGCACGACCGCAGGCCGCCGTGCGCCGGTGCTGCGCCGCCCGGACGAGGTCGGCCTCGACTATGAGGACGTCACCTTTGCCTCGATGGACGGTGTGCCTTTGGAGGGCTGGTTCATCCCGGCGGACTCCGACAAGCTCGTCATCCACAACCACTTCCTGCCGGGCAACCGCTACGGCTACCCCGGCCACCTGCCCGAGTTCGGCGGGCTCGGCGGTTTCGAGGTCAGCTTCCTGCCCGAGTACCGGGCGCTGCACGAGGCCGGCTTCAACGTCCTCGCCTACGACATCCGCAACCACGGGATGAGCGGCCAGGGCAACGGCGGTATCGCCGGCATCGGCCTGCTGGAGTACCGCGACGTCATCGGCTCCCTGCGCTACGCCGCCGCGCGGCCGGACACCCGGGGCATGCGCAAGGTGCTGCTGTCGGTGTGCCTGGGCGCCGACTCCACGGCCGTCGCCTGGTCGCGTCACCCGGAGGAGTTCTCCGAGATCGAGGCCATGGTCATGCTGCAGCCGGTCTCGGCCAGGCCGATCATCGAGGAGTTCGTCAAAGCCGTCGGTATCCCCGGCGGGTACGACAAGTTCGACAAGGCGGTGCACGAGCGCACCGGCTTCCACCTGGCCGAGCAGTCACCCATCGAACACGTCAAGGCCGTCACCGTTCCCACGCTCGTCGCCCAGGTCCACGACGACACCATGACCCGGCCGGAGGACGTCCAGGCGATCTACGACGCCCTGCCCGTCACGGACAAGGATCTGCACTGGATCCGTGGCACCAACCGCCGCTTCGACGGCTACAACTACTTCGGCCTGCACCCCGAGATCCCGATCGACTGGTTCAACAAGCACCTCAAGTGACGCAGGATCCCTCCCGTACGCCAGATCCGTGAGGAACATCGGACATGACCGAGGTCGCGGTGCTCGGCGTCGGCGGGCGAATCGCCCGGTGGACGATCGGCATGCTCGCCGGCAAAGACGTCGACCTGACCTTGTTCCTCCGTGACGCGAGCCGCCTCCCCGACACGCCAGTCGCTGCCGGTCTTCGGCCTCGCGGCGCTCCTGGGCTTCGACCTGCTGCCCCGCATCCGCAACTGGCACGACCTGATCTTCACGAGTCCTTCCACGGCTTCGCAGACTGGCTGATGTTCGGCGGCAAGTTGATCGGCCACAACGACCCGGACTACCACGAGAAGATCATCAAGTTCAACGAGTTGCTGACCAACTGCGCCATCTACTCCACCGCCTACCAGGCACTGACCGCGACACCGCATCACGACAGATCGCGTCCGGAAGGTGCACAGAACGCATGACGATCTTCGCGTGCTCAGGGTGCGATGCCGTACTGACCGCGCCGGTGTCACGGCCTGTGGGTAAGGCTGGCCCCACCAGCCGCCACCTGTGACATTCCCGCAGGTGGATGGGGTGTGAGGGTTATCTACACAGGAAAACTGATCGATGACTCCGTCGTACGTTTCCTGCTCGGGCCCCGGCGTTCCATCAGTGCCTTGATCGGCCGGATGGCCTACGGCCTATCGACAAGTGGGTTGGAATTTGTGAGCCGGGAGATAGGTCCGCCATTCCTGTTCCGACAGGCCGGTTGTGACACGTCGGCAGATGGCTGAGGCGGTGGCGGCAGGAGCGAGGGCGTAGGCCTGGAGCGGGACATACCGGCCGGAGAGGTAGAGGGTGCGGCCATCGGCTGCGAAGGCCAACGCCAGGACGATATCGCCCGGGGTCAGCAGCGGGGCGCCGATCGGTTGCCGCGAGGCTGTGTCCCACAGTTGCACGGTGCCTGCGGCGGATCCTACGGCCAGCACGCGGGAATCGGGGGAGAAGGCGAGTGCCTGAACACCCCTGTACGCAGAGTCGTCCGGCGTCATGGCAGGTGAGACCAGCTCTCCGAGTTGTGTGGTTCGGTCTCCGCTCCACAGAACCGTCCGGCCCGAGTCTTTGCCGACAGCGAGGTATCGGCCCTCTGGGCTGTAGCTCAAGGCCGAGGCACGGCCGGTGTCGCGAGCCTGGGCGTCGTTGGTCCCGGACCGCACATCGAGCGCTTGCCCGCCGGAGGTCGACAGGAGCGGGCGCCGAGGATGGCGAGCGAAGAAATTGCCGTAGGCAGGCGGCAGGGTCTTGACGACGGTACGACGTGCTGGATCCCACAGGCGGGCAGCCGTGTCTCTCCCCATGAGGACCAGGGAGGACGCCTCACCAGCAAAGCCGATGCCGTCCACCTCTGAGACGGCCAACGTGTCAGTGACCCTCCTGCCGCTGATGTCCCACAGAAAGATCCGCGCCGACCTTCCTGTTTCTCCGGTAGTGCCATAGGCAAGTTTTCGTCCCGCTGAGTCGATGGAAAGCAGCGGGAAGCAGGAAACGATTGTGTCGCGCGGGCACGGGGTCGCAGGCGCAGCGCTGTCGCGTTGGCCGCTCAGGGGTGACCACGTTTCAACCTGGATCTTGCCGGTGCCGACCTCGGTGGCGCGGGCCAGTGCCGTGGCCCCGGTGGAGAAGTCTGCTTGCCAGGTGGCCGCTTGCTGCCACCTGGTGTCGGCGATGGCGCCCAGGTAGAGGGTTCGCACAGCCATCGATGGGGTTTCCGGGTCGACCAGATAGCGGATCAACCCCGCGTCGGTGTCGAGGCGCAAGTCGGTGATGCGCTCGCCCAGTAAGGGATGCCATTGAAGTGCAAAGCGAGGCTGGGCCGTACGCCATAGCCGGATCCCCCCGCCATCGGCTGTGGCCACGAAGGCGCCGTCGCGGCTGAAGGCGACGTGCTGGATCCCGCGCCGGAGGATGGAGGCCCTCTCCTTCCTCGATGATGCGTCCCACATGCGTACTCTGTCCGGCATCGGCACGGCCAACGTCCGGCTGTCGGGGCTGAAGCCCACCCAGGCGCCCCGGCAGATCTCGAGCGTCATCGCGGGTGCCGACTTGAATGGCTGCTGCTTGCCGGTCTGCAGGTCCCAGAGCTGGAGAGCCTTACCCGGGATACACAGCGCAAGGAGCCGGCCATCAGGGCTGACCGTGGCATCCGGGACGAGGCCGTCCCCCATGAACCGGCGATTCAGCGTGGCATCGGAGGGGTTGGTACCGAGTTGCCACGGGGCGAGGGCCGCGCGGCTTGCGGCTTTTCCATCACGTGACAGGTATTTCTGCCATATCAACTGTCGTGTGGCGACGTCCCATAGCTGGATGCGGTACCGAGAGCCCTTGGTGCTGTAGCCGAGCAGCAACGAGCCGTTCGCGGTGAACTTCACGCCCTGATCGAAGGTGTCCAGTGCCCTGTCGTCGTGGCGACCGGTCTGGAGATCCCACACGGTCGTCTCGCCGTCATCGTCCCCGATGACGGGCACCAGGAAGGCATCGCTCGGACTTCCCGCCTGCTTCAAGCGGGTTCCCAGCCCGGGCATGCTCGCCTTCTTGGTCCGCGTCCCCACATCCCAGCTGTGCGATTGTCCGGCGCCGACGGTCAGCAAGGTAGCGCCATCCGAACTGAGCCGGTGGATCGCCCCTGGTTCAGTGTCGGGCGCCGGGAACACATCTTGCTGGCGCTGGTGGGCCGCGGTCAGCAGCCCGGAGCGGGTCTCAGGAAGGTCGGCGAGCTTCCAAGCGGCCAGGTTGAGCCGCATGGCGGTGGTGGGGTCGGATTCGCGCAGGCTTTCCGCGACGCCCGCCAGAC
>NZ_JBHYJD010000076.1:0-7832 GCF_042740555.1 Nonomuraea sp. NPDC059007
CCACGGTGGTCGCCGCGGGCAACGAGTCCTTCACCGGCGCCTCCTTCCCGGCCTGCGTCTCCTCGACCGTGGCCGTCGGCGCCAACGACGACGGCGACCGGATCGCCGACTTCTCCAACAGCGGGGCTTTGCTGGACCTGTTCGCGCCGGGCGTGGACATCGACTCGTCGGTCCCCGACGACCAGATGACGTCCTACAGCGGCACCTCGATGGCCGCGCCGCATGTGGCGGGGGCGCTGGCCGTACTGAAGGCGCAGAACCCGCAGACGCCGATGCCGGAGCTGATCGAGAAGCTGAGGACGACCGGCCGCCCCTACAGCTACGGCGGTGTCACCACGCCGCGCCTCGACCTCCAGGCCGCGCTGACCGGCGCCACCCCCGGCCCGCCGATCGAGCAGACCCCCACACCGGGCAACCCGGAGAACCCGGACCCAGAGAACCCGGGCCCGGACCCGGAGAACCCCGACCCGGACCCCAGCGGCCCCTCCCCCGAGCCCCAGCCGGACAACCCCCAGCCCAGCCCCGTCCCGCTGCCCACCGTGACCGTGACCGTGACCGTGAAGGCCACCCCGCCCGCGGCCATCTGCAAGCGCGGTACAGCGAGCAAGGAGCTGACCGGCAAGCAGTGGGCCGTGGAGATCCACCGCAGCAGCGGCACGATCCCGGACACCACGCTCAACTGCTACCTGCGCATGGTCGGCAAGGCCAGCAAGGTGTTCCCCGAGGTGACCAAGGCCTCGTCGCTGGGAACGGCGTACCGGGTGCTGAAGGGCACTTCAGGGGCGCGGGCCAAGCTGGACGCGGCGTTGCTGAGGGGCTGGCTGAACTGGTCGAACGGCACCGGCACCCTCCAGGCCCTCCAGTCCGCGGAAAAGGTCCGCCTGAGCGCCAAGTCCACCAAGGTCCAGCTCACCAAAGCCACAAAACTCCTCTGAGCCAACCGAAAGCCCAAATATCCGGATAACAGAGTCGTTTCAGACTCACCCGCCTCAGTGACCTCTCGTTACACTCTGCCCTCATAGGTGGGGCTTATCTGGGCTTTATTGCCGGATATTCGACTGAGCGGGTGGGGGAAATCTGCTTCGTCGCATGGATCGCGACTTCCGGTTTGCCGGGTCCCACTGTCTTCATGACCGGTTCGACCATCGGAGGAACAGTGAGACTACGGTCTCTGCTGGCGGGCACCGCCGTGCTCGCCTTTTCGCTGACGACGTTAGCCACGGCCCCCGCGAACGCGACGACGGCCGACGCGCCCGTCGTGGACCCGTCGGTCACCACGCAGGTGAACGCCGGCAAGACGGTCCGCGTGATCGTCGAGGTCGACTCGGACGCCAGCACGCGGACGGCGGCAAAGGAAGCCGAAACCGTCACGCCCGGCAAGGACGTCGCCGCGCCCAAGAGCGACGCCGAGGACTTCTTCGTCATGGGACTCGACAAGGAGTCCCTCGCCGAGCTCAAGACGGACAACAATCTCAAGTCGATCACCGAGGACATCGCCAGCGAGGTGACCCTCGATCAGAGCACCAAGGTGATCGGCTCGGACAAGGCCAACGCCGCGGGCAAGACCGGCGCGGGCTACGCCGTCGCGATCCTCGACACGGGCATCGACGTCAACCACCCGTTCTTCGCGGGCCGGATCACGGCGCAGGCCTGCTTCTCCACGACGCTCGGCAACGCGCAGTCGCTCTGCCCGAACGGCGCCAACCAGCAGACCACCGGCGACGCCGCCAACGCGGAGGTCGCCCGGTGCATGCTCGGCGACAACAACATCTGCTCCCACGGCACCCACGTGGCCGGCATCGCCGCTGGGAAGCGCACCGCGGGCATGGCCGCCGACGGCGTGGCTCCCGGCGCCAACATCGTCGCCATCCAGGTCTTCAGCCGGGTCACCGGCGGGAACTGCGGGCAGGGCAAGACCTGTGTCCTGTCCTATTCCTCCGACCAGCAGAAGGCCCTCGCCTACCTCGCGACCATCGCCGGGGCCCAGAAGGTCGTGGCGGCCAACATGAGCCTCGGGTCAAACAGGTTCAGCTCTCACTGCGACACCCACAATTCGGCGGCCCGGATCAAGCCGCAGATCGACGCCCTGCTGGGCGCGGGTGTGGCGACCGTCATCTCCTCGGGCAATGACAACTACGAGAACGCGGTCGGGGCGCCCGCGTGCATCTCGACCGCGGTGACCGTGGGTGGCACCAACAACGCCGACGGCCTGTACGACCGCACGAACCGGGGCCCCCTGCTGGACCTCTTCGCCCCCGGCGTCGCGATCCTTTCCGCCATCCCGAATGGCTACGCGCGCTTCAACGGCACCTCGATGTCGGCGCCGCACGTCACGGGCGCGTTCGCGGTGCTGAAGCAGGCCACGCCCAACGCCTCGCCCGCGCAGATCCTGGCGCGTCTCCAGGAGACCGGCAAGGCCATCCAGTACAGCAGCGACGGCCGTACGGTCACTACCAAGCGCATCGACCTCTTCAAGGCGCTGCCTCCGGTATCCACGCCGACTCCCACGCCGACTCCCACGGTGACGCCGACCGTGACGCCCACGCCGACCCCCACGGCCACAACCACGGTCACGCCGACGCCCACCCCCACGCCGACCAAGACGCCGACCTCGCAGCCGGACCCGGACCCGATCTCGATCGACCCGAACCCGGAGCCGGTCCCCGACACCTGCGAGCGCGGCAAGGGCACCAAGCCGCTCAGCTCCAAGGCGTGGGCCACGGAGATGCTGAAGACCAAGGGCTCGCTGTCGGACAAGACGCTGATCTGCTACCTGTCCATCGCGCAGAACGGCAGCAAGGTCTTCCCCGAGGCGACCAAGGCCGACACCCTGGCCCGTGCGTACAAGGTGCTGAACACGAAGTCGAAGGCGGGCAAGGCGCTGCTCGACCGGGAGCTGCTGGCCGCGTGGCTGAACTACGCGCACGGCGTGTACAACTCCTCGGCCAAGGTGCACGGCACGACCACGCTGAAGAAGGCGATCACGATCGCCGAGAAGCACCGGACCGGCAAGGCGACGACGGCGCAGCTGAAGAAGTCGGCCGTCTTCCTCTACCGGCACGTCAACAAGTAGGGAACGACTGATCGCCGTCCCTCTCCGGGGTGCCGCCCCGGAGAGGGACATGTCGCTTAGGGTGTGAAATATGGACCCAGGCAAGGCGATCTTCGAAACCGTCGACAAGCTTCGCCAGCGGCGCACCGCCCCGCTCGTGCTGGAGCTCGATCTCACCGAGGGGCTCACCGAAGGCCCTCCGGCGGATCCGCTCTCCGCGCTGCTGTCCATGCGCAAGCCCCGCCTGGCCGACGTGCTCGGCGGGCTCAGGCGGGCCAGGCACGACTCGCGGGTCAAGGCGCTGATCGTGAAGATCGGCGGGCAGCCGCTGGGCCTGGCCATGGTGCAGGAACTGCGGCAGGCGGTCATCCACTTCCGCAGCTCGGGGAAGCTGACCGTCGCCTTCTCCGAGACGTTCGGCGAGTTCGGGAACGGCACCGTCCCCTACTACCTCGCCTCCGCATTCGAGCGGGTCTACCTCCAGCCCAGCGGCGACGTGGGGCTCACCGGCGTCGCGCTGGAGGCGCGCTTCATCAAGAACGCCCTGGGCAAGCTGGGCATCTCCTACGAAGGCGCGCAGCGGCACGAGTACAAGACCGCGGCCAACATGTTCACCCAGGACCACATGACCGAGCCGCACCGCGAGTCGCTGACCCGGATCGCCGAGTCGGTCACCGAGCAGGTCGTGGCCGGGATCGCGGACGGCCGGCGGCTGGATCCCGAGAAGGTCAGGGAACTGGTCGACCGGGGGCCGTTCATCGGGAACGAGGCGGTCGAGGCCGGGCTGGTCGACCGGCTGGCCTACCGGGACGAGGTCTACGACGAGGTCAAGAAGGCCGCGGGCGCCGACTCGATGCTGCTGTTCGTGTCGCGGTACGCGAAGGCGCCGGCCGTACGGAAGCTGCCGCATCCCGGGGCCGACACGGTCGCGCTCGTGCACGGCAGCGGCCCGATCAGGATGGGCCGCAGCGGGCGCAGCCCGCTCGGCGGCGGCGGTGGCGCGATGGGGTCGGACACGATCGCCGCGGCGCTGCGGGCGGCGCGCAGGGACGAACACGTGAAGGCCGTGGTGTTCCGCGTCGACAGCCCCGGCGGGTCGTATGTCGCCTCTGACACGGTCTGGCGCGAGGTCGTGCTGACCCGCAAGACCAAGCCGGTGATCGTGTCGATGGGTGACGTGGCGGCGTCGGGCGGGTACTTCGTCGCGATGGCGGCCGACGTCATCGTCGCGCAGCCGGGGACGCTGACCGGGTCGATCGGGGTGTTCGGCGGCAAGCCGGTCCTGTCGGAACTGCTGGACAAGGTCGGGGTCAACTCCGAGCTGATCTCCCAGGGGGCCAACGCGGGGATGTTCTCGACGTCCCGGGCGTTCTCCCCGGAGCAGTGGGACCGGGTCAACACCTGGCTGGACCGTATTTACGATGACTTCGTGGGCAAGGTGGCCACGGGGCGCAAGCTCACCCGCGAACGTGCGCACGAACTCGCCCGCGGCCGCGTCTGGACCGGCGCCGACGCCCTCGAAGGCGGGCTGGTCGACGAGCTCGGCGGGCTGGAGGACGCCCTGGTGCTGGCCCGCAAGCGCGCCGGGCTGGCCGACGACGCGCCCGTGCGCACCTACCCGCGCCTGAACCCGCTGGAGCGCCTGCGCGGGCCGGACTCCAGCGAGGACCGCGCCGCGGCCCTGACGCGCATGCGCCTGGAGGCCTGGGGTCCGCTCGCCCGGCTCTCCGCCGAGCTCGGCCTCCCGCCGCAGGGCCCGCTCGCCCTGCCCTCCTGGTACGAGATCCGCTGACCTGGTACGAGATCCGCTGATCTTCTGAGTTACGGCAAGCCGCCCCCACACCCCCCGCCGACGCCGGCGGGCGGGTCGGGAGGTGTCGTCAGGCAGTCTGACGGGGTTGCTCGCCGTGACGGCCGGCGGACACCGCCGAGCGGGTCAGAAGCGGCAGCCGCAGGACGAACCGGGAACGATCCTCGACCTGGAGCGTCCCGCCGTGCCGGGTGGCGATCTCCCGCGCGATCGGCAGCCCGAGCCCGCTGCCGCCCGGATCCCTGGTCCGTCCTTCGGCGAGCCGGGTGAAGCGCTGGAACACCCGTTCCCGGTCGTCCGGCGCGAGCCCGTCGCCGTCGTCGCTGACCTCCAGCACGGCCTGCTCGGCGCAGGTGTCGCCGCGCACCACGAGCCGGACGGTGCTGTCGGCGTGCCGGATCGCGTTGTCCAGCAGGTTGACCAGCACGCGGGTGAGCTGCAGCCGGTCGCCCTCGACGACGACGCCGTTCTCCAGCTCGGTCAGCAGCTTCTTGGCCGGGTGCCGCCTGGCCAGCTCGTCGCGGGTCAGCTCGGCCAGGTCCACCGGCTCGGGCCGCGGCTCCATCCCGGCGTCCAGCCTGGCGACGGCGAGCAGGTCCTCGACGAGGAGCTGCAGCCGGTCGGCCGCGCGGTCCACGGCTTCGAGCGCGGCGTGCTCGGGACCGTCGTCGCGGGTCTCCATGAGCGCCAGGTCCACCTCGGCGCGCAGCCCGGTGATGGGGCTGCGTAGTTCGTGGGAGGCGTCGGCGACGAAGCTGCGCTGCTGGCTGAGGGCGCCGTCGAGCCGGTCGAGGGTCTGGTTCACGGTGATGGCGAGGGCGGCGATCTCGTCGTGGCGGCCGGTTTCCGGCACGCGGCGGTGGGGGTGGCTGCCGGTGATCTCCTCCAGCTCGGCCGTGATCGCCTCGACGGGCTTGAGCGCGCGCGAGACCAGTATCCACGTCAGCACCATCATCCCGGCGACGCCGACGGCGGCCGCGACGAGCAGGCCGAGCAGGGTGGGCCAGTCGTAGAGGTAGCCGGGTTTGGGGGTGGCGACATAGACGGACAGGTCGGAGGCGGCGCCCGCGGGGCTGATCGTGAAGCCGACCACGATGAGCTCGCGGCCGTCGTGCCGGACGACGCCGTCCCATCGGAAGTCGTCCCGGGGCGGGAGCTGCGTGGTCAGCGGTGGCTGCCCGGCCAGGTCGGGGGTGCTGGCGAGCACCTTCCCGCCCTCGGCGACCACCTGGACGCTCTGGCCGCTGACGGACGGGACCGGGTCCGGCAGTGCGTTCTCGCTCGCCAGTATGGACAGCCGCCGGGCCGCGGTCGCCAGTTGGTCGGTCACGTCGTCGACTTCCGAGTGATATCCCTGGACGGCCAGACCGGTACACAACACCAGCGCAAGAACCGTGGACACCAGCCCGGCGATGACGCAGCTGCGCGCGCGAAGGCTCACGCGTTACCCCCCTTTGTGCGTTTTGGGGGAACGCCTACTGGCGAGTAAAGCTTCCGGATATTTCAGTATTTACCCAGGTCAGGATGGGCACGGCCGTGCCGATCCTTCGCCCTGCCCGCTCGATCCGACATCGGGTAAAAACTCGAAGTCAGGCCGCGAAGAAGGCACGCAGCGCCGGGGCGAGGGCGGCGGCGTCGACGTTGTGCGGCTGCCCGGCCAGCGTCTCGCGACGCGCGGCGGGAAGGGCGGCGGCGAGAGCCTCGGCGGAGTTCGTGGCCCACGGCATGGTGCCGCCGTCGAGCACCAGGGCGGGGATCGCCACCCCGGCCATACGCTCGGCGGCCAGGGAGAAGTCACCGACGACCATGGCGTCGTAGATCAGGGTGTGGGCGGCCTTCTCCATGCCGGGCCACATCGGCATGCCGCGCATCGGGGTGACGAACTCGGCCGGCAGCCCGACCGCGGCGGTCAGGAACAGCTCCACCATGTCGCCCCTGCGGCCCTGCTCGCGCAGCGCCACGAGCCGGTCGAGGTAGTCGGCGGGCACCGGCGGGCGGGAGTCGTCCACGATGTACGGGGCCTCCCAGATGGCCAGCTTGGTGATGGGAAGCCCGTTCAGGACCGCTTCCAGCCCGATGATGCCGCCGCCGGAGGAGCCGAAGACGTACGCCTGGCCGCCGGCCTCCCGGATGACGGCGCCGAGGTCCTGGTAGACGCGCTCGACGGTGAACGGCTCGGTGTCGCCGCTCTCGCCGGAGCCGCGCCGGTCGTAGTTGTACACCGTGAACGAGTCGGCCAGCAGCGCGGCCAGCGGCGCGTTGACGGAGCGGTCGGTGGCGCCGCCGCCGCCGATGATGACCAGCGCGGGCCCCTCGCCGATCCGGTCGTAGGCGATGGTGGTGCCGTCCTGGGAACGAACGGTGCTCATGGTCTTCTCCCTGCCTGGGGGGTCGCTTGCCTCCAGTGTTCTAACGACAAAGGAACTTGTCAAGAACAAAAATTCTTTCGGTGAACGGCATGCGGCCTCCCGGCCGGGGATCGGAGAACAGGGGTCAGACCGGTCGGTAGCGGCCGCGCAGCCGTACCAGAGGGTCGACAGTGGGGGTCACGTAGTCGACGGCGAGCACCCCAGCCACGAACAACGTGTGGTCGCCCGCCGGAATCACCCGGACGGTCTCCAGCTCCAGCGCGGCCACCCCGCCCCCGACGATCAGCGCGGAGGTACGCGGCCCGCGGTGGTGCGGCACACCGGCCACCAGATGCCGCGCCGACGGACGCCCGGCGGTGGCGAACCGGCTGGCGACGGCCGCCTGCCCCGACGACAGCAGGGAGGCGGCCCAGAGGTCCTGGCGCAGCAGTACCTCGGCCAGGTAGCCGCGACTCGTCAGCGAGACCAGCACCAGCGGCGGGTCCGCGGAGACCGACATGAGGGCGGAGACCGTGACCCCGAGGTCGTCGCGGGGGTCTCCAACCGGGTCTGACGCGACGCCGGCGGGCCGAGGGGGCAAAGCCACGGTGTACACGCTCAA
>NZ_JBHYJD010000076.1:7842-39846 GCF_042740555.1 Nonomuraea sp. NPDC059007
CGGCGGGCGGGGGGCCCTCCCCCACGGGCCCCCCCCGCGCCGCCGGCGGCCAGTTGGGCCATCGCCTCGGTGAACTCGCTCAAGCTCAGCCGAGCCCGTTGGCCGACAGCCACTCCTTGGCCACGGTGGCCGGCTCGTCCTTGTTGACGGAGATCTTCGTCATCATCTCGATCAGCGACTGCGTGCTGAGCTTGGCCGAGACCGCGTCGAGCGTGGTCTTGATGGTGTCGTTCGCGCCCGCCTTGTAGACCAGCGGGGTGACGTTCTGGGCGGGGAAGATGTTCTTCGGGTCCGCGAGCGGGACCAGCTTGTTGGCGATGATCTTGGGGTCGGTGGTGAAGACGTTGCCGACCTGGATCGTGCCGTCCTTGATGGCGTCAGCGGTGGTGGGGCCGGTGGGCTTCCACTCCTTGAACTCCAGGCCGTAGACCTCCTTGAAGCGGGCCTCCCAGCGCTTCTTGAACTCCGGCGGGCCGCCGACGACCATGGTCTTCGACACCTTGGCCAGATCCTCGATGGACTTCAGGGAGTCCTTGGCCGCCGACGCCTCGGAGACTGACAGGCTGTCCTTGTCCTCGGCGGGCGAGGAGGTGAGGATCTCCAGCGTGTCGGGCAGCTTCTCCTTCAGCGCCGTGTCCACGTCGGCGGTGGTGCCGGCCGTGGTCTTGGGGTCGATGAAGGCCAGCAGGTTGCCGTTGTACTCGGGCACGATGGTCAGGCCGCCGGCCTTGACCTGGTCGTAGACGACCTCGCGGCTGCCGATGCGCGGCTTCTCCTCGACCTGGACGCCCTTGGCCTCAAGCGCCTGGGCGTAGATGGAGCCGAGCAGGACGCTCTCGTCGAAGTCGAACGAGCCGATGATGGCCTTGCCGCCGCCGGCGGGCGCGCTGCTGGCGGCACCGCTGGGCTGGGCGCTCGTGGTGTCGAGCGGGTTGCCTCCCGAGCCGGAGGATCCGCAAGCGGCCAGCGCGAGTCCGGCCGACAGCAGCACCGCAGCGGTGCTGAAGATGCGTTTCATCAAGATTTCCCTTCTTAGCGGGGGGTTGAGTAGGAGACTAGCGAACTCTCTGACTAACCCCCGGAGAGACGCTCACCCGCTGGACGAGGGTGAACGCCAGCTGCACCACCAGAGCGAACAGCACAATCAGTACTGAACCGCCGACCACGCTCGCATACTCCTTGGTGGCGAATCCGTCGATGACGAAGCGCCCGAGCCCGCCCAGGCCCACGTACGCGGCGACGGTCGTGGTGGCCACCACCTGGATGGCCGAGAGCCGCAGACCCAGCAGGATCAGCGGCAGCGCCACCGGGACCAGCACCCGTCCGAGCACCTGCCCGCCGCGCAGACCCATCCCGTACGCGGCGTCGCGCAACTCGGGATCCACACCCCGGATGCCCTCGAACGTGTTGACCAGGATCGGCGGGATCGACAGCAGCACCAGCGGGATGATCACCGGCAGGATCGAGGCCGTGCCCAGCAGCAGCACGAACAGCACGAGCATGCCCAGCGTCGGCAGCGCCCTGGCCAGGTTGGCGGAGATCACCACGATCACCCCGCCCTTGCCCGTGTGCCCGATCAGCAGGCCGAGCGGGATCGCGATCAGCACCGCGAGCACGAGGGCCAGCACCGAGTACTCCAGGTGCTCCAGCAGCCGCATGGGGATGCCGCCGGGTCCCGTCCAGTTCTCGGGGTTGCCGAAGAAGTCCGTCAGCCAGTTCACGACGCCCTCCTCGCCCGCACCCACGGCGTCAGCAGCCGTTGCGCCAACACCAGGAGCCCGTCGGCGACCAGCGCCAGCAGCACGATGCCCACGATGCCGACGATGACCGGCGGCAGGAACGGGTTCTGGTAGGCCCGGGTGAACAGCATCCCGAGCCCGCCCTGGCCGATCAGCGCGCCGACGCTTACCAGCGAGATGCTGGAGACGGCGACGACCCGCAGGCCCGCCAGCACGACCGGGGTGGCGATCGGCAGCTCGACCTGGACCAGCCGGCGGACCGGCGTGAAGCCCATGGCCACGGCCGACTGTCGGACGTGGTCGGGCACCGCGCCCAGCCCGTCGACCACCGACGGGATCAGCACGGCCATGGCGTAGAACGTCAGCGGGATGATCACCGTGGTCTGCGACAGCCCGGTCACCGAGATCAGCAGCATGAAGATCGGCAGCGACGGCAGCGCGTAGAGGATGTTCATCAGCCCGGACGTGGGCTGGTACAGCCAGCGGAACCGCACGCACGCCAGCCCCAGCGGCAGCGACAGCACGAGTGCCGCCACGATCGGCACCAGCGACATCACCAGGTGGTCGCTGAGCAGGTTGCTGATGCTGCCGACCCGCCCGGTGTCCCAGTTGCGGGCGAACCACTCCCAGAGTGTTGGCGGACCGTCAGACATCGGCCGCCTCCGCGAGCGCCTCGTCGAGGGCCTCGCGGGTGGCCACCCCGACCACCTTCCCGTCCTCGTCCACGGCCACCGCGCAGCCCGAAGGCGACAGCAGCGCCGCGTCGAGCGCCGACCGCATGTTGTCCTTGCCGTGCAGGAACGTCCCGTACGGCTCCCGCTCCTCCGGCCGCCGGGGCGTGACCCAGGCCACGGGCCGCCGGTCCGGGGTGACGATGAGCAGCCAGGGCTCATCGGAGTCCGCGGGGAACGCGTCCTCGGCGACGGTCAGGTCGGTGCGCAGCCGTAGCCCCGCCGCGGAGATGAACTGCAGGCGCCGGATCCCCCTGTCGTGCCCCAGGAACTCGCGCACGAACTCGTCGGCGGGCTCCGACAGCAGCGTCTTGGGATCGGCCAGTTGCGCCAGCCGCCCGCCCACGCGCAGCACCGCCACGCGGTCGCCGAGCTTGATGGCCTCGTCGATGTCGTGGGTGACGAAGACGATGGTCTTGTTCAGCTCGGACTGCAGCTTGAGCAGCTCGTCCTGCAGGCTCGTCCGCACGATCGGGTCGACCGCGCTGAACGGCTCGTCCATGAGCAGCACCGGCGGGTCGGCGGCCAGCGCCCTGGCCACCCCGACGCGCTGCTGCTGACCTCCCGACAGCTGGAACGGGTAGCGCTGGGCCATCGCCGGGTCGAGCCCGACGACCTCCAGCAGCTCCATGGCCCGGTCGCGGGCCTTCTTCTTGTCCCAGCCGAGCAGGAACGGCACCGTGGCGACGTTGTCGACGATCCTCCGGTGCGGGAAGAGCCCGGCCTGCTGGATGACGTAGCCGATCCCCCGGCGCAGCGTCGGCGGGTCGATCGTCTGTACGGCGGTGCCGTCCAGCAGGATCTGTCCGTCCGACGCGTCGATCATGCGGTTGATCATCCGCAGTGAGGTGGTCTTGCCGCACCCCGACGGCCCGACGAACACGGTGATCTGGCCCGTGGGCGCCTCAAGGCTGAGGTTGTCCACGGCGACCGTTCCGTCTGGATAGCGTTTGGTGACAGAGTCGAACGTGATCACGCGTGACCTTCCGTTCGTGGCGGGACCGTAGCCCCCCTGCCACGTCCGCCGCATGATCTCTTGCGGACCTCAGACTACGGCGATGAGGGTGCTTCTGTCCCATCGGCCTGTGCTTAAACGCTTCACCGACCTGGGAGGATTCATATCAAATGACGTTCTCATAGTGCGCAACACCTGTAGGAGTTGGCATGATTGCCAGCACAAACTCCGACGCCGCACCCCTCACCCCCCAGCGTCCGTTTTCCACCAGAGGATCCGGCCCAGTGACTCAACCGCTCACCGATCAGCGCTCCCGCAACGACCTGATCGCCGAGCTCTACGACCGTCACGCCACCGGGCTGTTCGCGTACTGCGCGGACCAGCTCGGCGACCCAGCCTCCGCCGGGTACGCGCTGGTCGCCGTGCTCTCCAGCGTGCCCGCCCAAGCGCCGCCGCGCGCCGCCCTCTACGCCCTCGCCCGCCGCGAGATCCACCGGCGCGACATCGTCTACGCGCCCCCCGTCGTCGACCCGCTCGTCGACCCCGCCTCCGCCCTGGTCGAACGGACCCTGCGCGAACTCCGGCCCCACCAGCGCGAGGTCCTCCTCCTGTGCGAGGTCTGCGGCCTGACCACGACCGAACTCGCCTGGGTACTCGACGTCGCCCCCGACACCGCGGAAGAGCTGGCCATCAGCGCCGCGCACCGCTTCCGCCAGACGCTCTCCACCGCCCTGGCCTCCACGGGCGCGCGCGTCCCCGCCTCCGTCGCCGACGTCTACGGCGCCCTGTCGGTCGCGCCGCTGCGCGACATCCTGTGCCGCCTGCCGTGGCCCGCCCCTGCCGCCGTACTGCGCGTGCACGTAGCAGGATCCCGTACGGCCGGCGCCGCCCCCCTCTTCGTCAAGCCCCGCTGGCCCGCGCCACCCCGCTGGCCACAGCCGCTCGCCGAATCGGACCCCAGGACGGCGACGGGCATCTTCCCCACGGAACTCCTCACACCCCCGACGGGCCGCGCCGACCACGAGGCCACCACGGCCCCCATGCCCCGCCTCCGCGACCCCCTGACCGGCCCGCCACCGCTGCTGGGCACCTCTTCCCCCCGCGACCCCCTGACCGGCCTCTCGCCGCTGCTGGGCACCACTTCCCCCCGGGACCGATCGACCAGCTCCCCCACCCGCGACCGGTGGGACTCTCCCACCGGCGACAGGTGGGGCTCTCCCAGCGGCGATGTGCTGGGCGGATCTTCCACCCGCGATCAGCCGGGCGTGTCCCCTGCCCGTGACCTGCCGGGCGGCTCGCCCACTCCCAACCCGCAGGCCGGCTCGCCCGCCCGCCCCTTCACCGCCTATCCGGTCAGCGACCCACAGGGCGAAGCCCCTGTGCGCGGCCCGTTCACCGCGGCTCCCACCCGCGATCCGGCGGCCGGGGCGCCTCCGTCCGGCGCGTTCACCTCCGGGCGTGACCCCTTCGCCCCCTTCACCGGCCCCTCCGCCGCCGCCGGCCCTTCCGCCCAGGAAGAGCCGTCCAGCGCCGATGGGGAGGAGCCGGGCCGGCGTGCGGGCCTGCCGCCAAGACCCAGGGTCCGGGACGGGCTGCCGCCGAGGACCGGGTTCCTGATGTCGGCTCCGGTGCCCGCGGACGTCCTGGACGACCCGCCCACCGACATCATGCCGCCGCTGGACCTGCCCTCCCCCGGAGACGTACTGGTCCACAGCTCCCGGCAGGACACCTCGACGCCCAGCCCCCCGGAGCCCGGCCGAAGCCCGGATGCCAGGACCACGGACGGCGGCCAGGAGGCGGGGGACACGTTCTCCGCGTTCCAGCCCTTCACCCGGACCCGCCGCCCGGCCGACGAGCCCGTCTACCGGCTCCCCATGCCCTCCGACATCCTGGCCGCCAGCGACCCCGCCCTGCTGGACCAGCCCGACGAGGCCCCCGGCGTCCTGAATGCCCCTTGGGTATCCGACCCGGCCACCCCTCCTGAGCCGGCGCCTGAGTACTCCTGGGCACCAGGCGACCGCCCGACGCGGGCCGACCGCGACCCGCTGGACGGCCGCGACCCGCTGGACGGCCGTAAGGCGCCAGGACGCGACGGCCGCGTACAGGGCAGGCCCCGGCTCGCGGCATCCCGGCAGAACATGGGCGCCAAGCAGCCCACCGGTCCCCGAAAGCCGTCGCGCACCGGCCCGGCGGCCAAGAAGCAGGCGAGAAAGCGCAAGCAGCGTAAGCACCGCGACTGGGCTTGGGAGGTGGCGGGCTTCCTGATCTGCGTGCTGATCGCCATGCTGGTGTTCTTCGCAGTCCCGGTAATCGGCTCCCCCTGACCACCCCCTCTCCCGACCGGTCAGCGGCACCGCGGTGTGCCTGTCCCGATCGGGACCCCATGGCTCTGACGGCTACCTGCCCCGGAGCCCCTGCCCGCATGACCGGGCCCGGCGGGGGTGGGGTCAGGGGGTGGAGAGGATGAGGCCGCTGGTGGGGACGCCGGTGCCGGCTGTGACCAGGACGTTCGACACGTCCTTGACCTGGTTGACCGAGGTTCCCCTGACCTGGCGGACGGCTTCGGCGATGCCGTTCATGCCGTGGATGTAGGCCTCACCCAGCTGGCCTCCGTGCGGGTTGACGGGGAGGCGGCCGTCCAGTTCGATGCCGCCGTCCGCGACGTACCCGGCCGCCTCGCCGCGACCGCAGAAGCCCAGTTCCTCAAGCTGCGTCAGCACGAACGGCGTGAAGTGGTCGTAGAGGATCGCGGTCTGCATGTCAGCGGGCCCCATGCCGGAAATTTCCCAGAGTTTGCGGCCGACGACGGACATCTCGGGAAGGCCGGTCATGTCGTCGCGGTAATAGCTCGTCATCATCATCTGCCCGGCGCCCGCCCCCTGCGCGGCGGCCGTGATCACCGCGGGGGAACGGCGCAGGTCCCTGGCCCGGTCCTCCGAGGTGACGACCAGCGCCACCGCGCCGTCGCTCTCCTGACAGCAGTCGAGCAGGTGCAACGGCTCCACGATCCACTTCGACGCCTGATGGTCGGCCAGCGTGATCGGCCGCCCGTGGAACCACGCCGCCGGGTTCGTGGCCGCGTGCCGCCGCATCGCGACGGCGACACGGCCGAAGTCCTCCGACGTCGCGCCGTAAACGTGCATGTACCGCCGCGCGAACATGGCCACCCAGGCCGCGGGCGTCATCAGCCCGTACGGCACGTGCCAGCTCATCTCCAGCCCCTGCGAGGAAGGCTCCCCGCCGAGCCGGGCGTCGGGCTGGCCGAAGCGGCGGCCGGATCGTTCGTTGAAGGCGCGGTAGCAGACGACGGTACGGGCCATGCCGGTCCGCACGGCCATGGCGGCATGCATCACCGTGCCACAGGCGGCGCCACCGCCATAGTGAACACGCGAGAAGAAGGTCAGGTCCCCGATCCCGACCTCGCGGGCGACGGCGATCTCCTGGTTGGTGTCCTGGGTGTAGGTCACCAGGCCGTCGACGTCCCCGGGCGAGAGCCCGGCATCGTCGAGCGCGGCGAAAACGGCCTCGGCGGCCAGTTGCAGCTCCGAGCGCCCGGAATCCTTGCTGAACTCGGTGGCACCGATCCCGGCGATGGCGGCTTTCATAAGGAAACCCTTCAGGTATTCACAACATCCCGACCCGAACGACAACCGCGCTCAGAGGGGGCAAGGACGGGCAGATCTGGTCAGGAACGGTGGAGACCATCGACTGTGACGGTGAGCCGAGCCGAGGCGCCAGCCAAGCGGGTGGAGACGACCGAGCCGGATGGAGCGATGGCCCAGCGGGTGAAGGCGGGCGAGGGGATTGGCCGAACGGGCGAAGGCGGGCGAGCGGGGTAGCGGGGGCCGAGCGGAGGAGCGAGTGGGCGGAGACGGGCGGGCGGGGTGGCTGAGCGGGCTGGCTGGGCGGGGTGGCTGGGCGGGGTGGCTGAGCGGGCTGGCGGTTGGCGAGGGAGGTGATCGGGTCCGGGGGACCGCGGCGGTGGGTAAAGGGGGCCGTTGCGGTGGGGAGCACGTCCGACGTGAGAAGCGATCCCCCCGACCTGGGCCCGCCCACGTCGGCGGGTGGCGTGGGGGTGGCTTCGCCGTAACGTATGAAGCCCATGATCTTGAAGGTCCGCAGGACCGTGCTCTTAAGATCCCGCAGGGCTATGGGACGCTAAGACGGGAGCGAGAGGACCACCGATCCGGTCGCGTGGCTGCCGAGGGAGACCTTGCCGCGGACCTCGACGGTGAACTCCTCGCCCTCGCGCGCGATCACCGCTCCCGTGAACGCCAGCAGGTCCCCCGCGTAGGCCGGCACCCCGAGCTTCACGTTGATCCGCCGGATCACCGCCTCGGGGCCCGCCCAGTCGGTGACATACCGTTCGACCAGCCCCATCGTGGTCAGGATGTTGAGGAAGATGTCCTGCGAGCCCTGCGCGCGGGCGATCTCGACGTCGTGGTGGACCGGGGTGAAGTCCATGGTGGCGATCGCGGTCGAGACCACGAGGGTGGGCGTGATGCTGATGGACAGTTCTGGCAGAACCATGCCGATTTCGATCTGCTCTCCGGTCAACGTCCGCATCATGACTCCTGTGGCGTCCACATCGGAAGGATCAGTTCGTCATCCATTGCGCGAAACGTTGCCCGCACCGTCATACCGATACCCACCGCGTCCACGGGACAGTCCACTATGTTCCCCACAATCCTCACGCCTTCCGGAAGTTCCACCACCGCCACCACAAACGGGGTTTCGCGGCCGGGCACGGGCGGATTGTGGTGGACGACGTAGCTGTAGACGGTTCCCTCGCCGCGGGCGACGATGTGGCCGCGGTTCGCCGAGCGGCAGGCGGGGCAGATCGGGCCTGGTGGATGGCGTAGTTCGCCGCAGTCGGCGCAGCTTTGGACGCGCAGTTCGCCGAGTTTCACGCCGTCCCAGAAGAACTGGGTGTCCCGGTTCACCGCAGGTTTCAGCGGGTACGGCTCGCGCCTTTCCTTTACCCGCGGGCGAAATTTCAGGACCCGGAAGAGCATCTCCGCAACCGGCTCATCGAACTGGTCGTACCAGATGACATTCCAGGTGGCGAAATATCCCTCTCCAAGGGCGGTCGCCTTCGGTCCGGTAAGTCCGGAAAAGCGGGTGGCCGGAGTCAGCACGTCGCCCAGCCGGGCGTACCGGTGGTAGGTCTGCTCGCAGTTGGTCGCCACCACCCCCGTGTACCCCTGGGCGTTCAGCTCGGCCAGCATGTCGTCCACCGGCGAGCGGTCCCGTACGTCGCGCCGTACCCCGCCCATGGTCCACACCTGCGCCATGGCCGGAGGCGCCACCCCTTTGTCGAGATAAAGCGGGTTCTGGTCGCCCATGGCGTCGAGCCAGTGCCGGATCATCGGTTCGTTGACCGGATCGGCCGCGGGCAGGCCGCGCAACTCGCCCATGGCCACCTGCCTGCGCGCCATCTCGTGCAGATCGGTCATCGCGGCGGCCTCGGCAGGCTCAGGCCGAGCATGGCGATCAGCTCGCGCTGCACCTCGTTCACCCCGCCGCCGAACGTCAGCACCACGGCCCCCTTCACGCCATGGTCCAGCCGGTCGAGCAGTTCGGCCGTCTCCGGGTCGGCCGGATCCCCGAACCGCGCCAGGATGTCGCCCACGATCCGGCCGATCTCCTGCATGCGCTCCGAACCGTAGATCTTGGTGGCCGACGCGTCGGGCGCGCCCAGCCAGCCGAGGTCCATGTTGGCCGCGACCTGCCAGTTCAGCAGCTCGTTGGTGCGGAAGTAGGCGTAGACGCGACCCAGCGCGCGGCGTACGTCGGGATGCCCGTCGTTGCCCGTTCTGCGGGCCCAGGCCAGGAACCTGTCGTAGGTCTGGCCGAGGTTGCCCGCCGGGCCGAGCGTGACCCGCTCGTGGTTGAGCTGGTTGACGATGAGGTCCCAGCCTTTGTCCACTTCGCCCACGACCATGTCCACCGGTACGCGTACGTCCTGGTAGTAGGTGGCGTTCGTGTGGTGGCGGCCGTCCATGGTGACGATCGGCGTCCAGGAGAAGCCGGGGTCGTCCGTCCCGGCGATCATCATGGTGATGCCCTTGTGCTTCTTGGCCTCGGGGTTCGTCCGCGCCGCCAGCCAGACGTACTGCGCGTAGTGGGCGCCAGAGGTGAACACCTTCTGCCCGTTCACGACATAGTGGTCGCCGTCGAGCACCGCGGTCGTCCGCAGCGAGGCGAGGTCCGTGCCCGCCTCCGGCTCGCTGTAGCCGATCGCGAAGTGGCACTCCCCCGCCAGGATGCGCGGCAGGAAGAACTCCTTCTGCGCGGGCGTGCCGTACTGCATCAGCGTCGGCCCGACCGTCTGCACCGTGATGATCGGGTACGGCACCGCCGCCCGCGCGATCTCGTTGGCGAAGATCTGCTGTTCGAGTGGCCCGAAGCCGGCGCCGCCGTACTCCTTGGGCCAGCCGAGCCCCAGCTTGCCGTCACGCCCGAGGCGGCGGCAGTGTTCCATGTACGCCTCGCCGAACGGGTCCTCGGCGATCTTCTTGCGGTCGTCGCCGGTGAGGCAGGCGCGGAAGTACTCGCGCAGTTCCTCCCGCAGCCGCTTCTGCTCGGTGGTGAGGTCGATCAGCATCAGGCGAGCGCTCCGATCAGGTCGAGCTGGGCGTCGGCGCCGCCGAGCAGGTGGGACAGGTGCTTGGCGTGCGCGAAGCTCTTGTGCAGGGGGTAGGTCACGTCCAGGCCGAGGCCGCCGTGCAGGTGCTGGCAGGTGAACAGCGCGCGGAAGGCCTCGCTCACGTGGTACGCGGCCACCGCGACGTCCCTGGCCTCCAAGCCCCAGACTGCCGACCACATCGCCACGTCCAGCGCCCGCGAGGCCACGTAGACGTCGGCGATCTGCATCGTCACCGCCTGGAACTCCGCCAGCGCGCGACCGAACTGCTTCCTGGTCTTGATGTACTCGGTGGTCAGCTCCAGCGCGCCCGCCAGGACGCCGCTCGCCTGCGCGGCGACCGCGGCCGTGTAGATCAGGCGGACACCGTCGGCGTCGTCGGCGACCTTCTCCGCCGGGGTCCGGTCGAAGACGAGCGTGGCCAGCGGCTCGCCGGTCGAGGCGAACTCCGGCACCACCTGGCCGGGACGGGCCAGGAACAGTCCCTCCGCCGCCGAGACCAGCGCCACGTCCGCCACCGCCCCGTACGGCACCGCGCACTTGCGGCCGGTCAGCGTCCAGCCGCCGGAGTAGTGGGCCCGCGTCCGCGGCGGGTCGGCCAGTGCCCTGCCCGCCTCCTTCAGCGCGACCGTGCTCACCCTGGCCTGGCCGAGGCGGGCCTGCTGCTCGCGCGAGCCGTACCGGCTGATCGCCAGTGAGCTGACCAGGACGGGCAGGGCCGGCAGCTCGCGCGCGCCCACCTCGCGCAGCACGACGGCCATCTCGACGCCGCCGAGGCCCGCGCCGCCCACGTCCTCCGGCAGGCAGACGCCGAGCAGGCCGGCCTCCCTGAGCTGGTCCTCGCCGGCCTGCTTGGCGAGCAGATCCGCGGCAAGCCGGCGCAGGTCCTGCTGCGTTTCGTCCAATGCGAAATCCACTAGTTCTCCAATAAGTGCTGCCGCCCGTACCGGGCGAACTCGGTCTCGATCTTCACGACGTCGTCGCCGGTCAGCGGCCGGTAGCCGGTCGCCGTCCGGAGGTACACGGGGTCGGTGGCGCCGTGCCAGGCCTGGCGGGCGAGGACGCGCTTGAGCACCTTGTGGGAGGGGGTCTGCGGTAGCTCCCGGCAGATCCGGATATATCGCGGTACGGCCTTCGCCCCGAGGTCGGCCCGCGCGCCCAGGAACTCCGCGAGGTCCGCCACCTCGAACCGCTCGTCCGGCACCAGGGCCAGCATCACCTGGTCACCGGCGGCCGCGTCGGGAACCGGGTAGACGGCCGCCTCCACGATCCCCGGGGCCTCGCGGACCACCGCCTCGATGGGGGCGACGGCGAGGTTCTCCCCGTCCACGCGCAGGCGTTCGGTGCCCCGGCCGGCGAAGAAGACGTACCCCTCCTTGTCGGCATACGCCAGGTCACCCGACCAGAAGGCGCCTTCCCTGATCCGCTCGGCGTCGGCCTCCGGGTCGTTGTAGTAGCCGTCGAACAGCCCGAGCCCCTGGACGTTGACCAGTTCCCCGACGGCCTCCTCCGCGTTCAGGAGACGGCCGCCCTCGACGATCGCGGGCGGGCAGCGCTCGCCGGTCGCCGGGTCGCGGATCTCGACGCCGTCGGGCAGGCGGCCCAGGCAGCCGGGCGGCCCCGACGGATCCGGCGTGATCGAGACCGCGGTCTCCGTGGACCCGAACGCGTCGATGACGAAGCACCCGAACCGCTCCCCGAACCGGCGGGTCGCGGTGGCGCTGCCCTCGTTCCCGAAGGCGAGTTTGAGCGGGTTGTCGGCGTCGTCGGGGCGCTCCGGGGTGGCCAGGACGTAGGAGAGGGCCTTGCCGACATAGTGCAGATACGTGCAGCCATATTTCCGGACATCGGGAAGAACGCCGGAGGCCGAGAAGCGCTTCCTGAGCACCAGCGCGGCCCCCGAGGCCACGGCAGGCGCATACGCCGCCATGATCGCGCCGGAGTGGAAGAGGGGCATCGAGCAGTAGACGACGTCGTCCCGGGTGAGCATGCGGGCCAGCGACAGGCCGGGGACGGCGAGTTTGCGCTGGGTGATCCGTACCGCTCTGGGACGGCCTGACGAGGTGCCGGAGGTGAAGACGAGCATGACCAGGTCGCCGGGGGGCGCGGGCTCGCGATCGTGGGTCGCCTGGAGTTCGTCCAAGGAGATCCGCCGGATGCCCAGGTCCTCGGAGATCGCTCGCGCGGCTTCGGCGTGGACGCCGTCGTACACGATGAGCTCGACGTCGGCGGCCCGCGCGTCACGAACCAGCTCGACCGGCGAGCGCGTGGGGTTGAGCGCGACCACCACCGGCCCGCCCAGCGCCGCCGCGCCCACCAGGAAGACCATTTCCGGCACGTTGTCCAGCAATACGCCTACATGACCGGCCCCGCGCAACCACCCCGCATAGGTACGGCAGAGCGCGACCTGCTCCCGCCACGACCAGACCCGGTCGGCGTAGTGCAGCGACGGCCGGTCGTCGTCGGCGCGGGCCGCGAGCAGGGCGGCGAACGTGTCCGCGGTCATCCGGCCTCCACCAAGCGCTCGGTCACCAACTGCCCGCAAAACTAGAACAGATTCTAATATCTGTCCAGCGACCGTTCCCGCCCAGGAAACACGACTTTTCCTCATAACCGGATGGACATGCGGCTATGCCCCTTCTTTGTGACTCGCGAGTAACAAGCCGAGTTACGGAGAAATCAGATAACGTGTTCTTATGCGCACCCCGCCTGCGACAGTCGCAGCGCCACCTCCCGACCCCGAGGCCCCCCTTCCGAGCGCCGGTGGGTCCGGCGTGCGCACCCGCAGCCAGCACCAGCGCCGCAAGCGCATCGTCCAGGCCGCCGCCGCCCTCGCCTCCCGAGGCGGTGTCGAGGCGATGCAGATGCGCACGGTGGCGGAACGCGCCGGTGTGGCGCTGGGGACCCTGTACCGATACTTCCCCTCGAAGATGGACCTCGTCGTGGCGGTCGTGGGCGAGGAGATCGACCTGCTGGAAAACAGCATCGAACGCCGCCCGCCCAGCGCCGGCACCCCCGCGGGCCGCGCGGTCGACGTCCTGATGCGCGCCACCCGCGGCCTCATGCGCGAGCCCGAACTGGCCGACGCGCTGATCCGGTCGCTGATCATGGCCGAGGTGGAGACGCCGTTCGGCGACCGGATGACCGGCCTGATCCTGAGAGTGTCGGCCGGCGGGCTGACCCGCGACGAGGCGAGCGAGGAGCAACTGGCGCTGGCGGGGTCGCTGTCCAGCGTGTGGGTGCACGAACTCCTCGAAATGCTGCGCGGCCGCCGCACGTACGACCAAATCCAACGCCGCATCGAAATCGCCGCCGCCCGGCTGGTGTCCGACCTCTAACCGGATGCTCCGCGCGGTCGCCAAGGGCGCTTTTCCGTTACGGCAAGCCGCCCCACCGCCACCCGCCGTCGTGCGCGGGCGCCGATCGTGGGGATCGCTTCTCACGTCGGACGTGGTCCCCACCGCAACGGCCCCCCTTGACCGGCCACCATGCCTGGCCCGGCCAAGAGCGTGGGCTGACCCGGCCAAGGGGCGTGGGCAGGGCGTGGGCACGGCGTGGGCACGGCGTGGGCGGGTTGCTGGGAGTGCTCGGAAGCCCGGTGGGGTGTCCTTGTGGGCGGGAGGCTACCGACCGGGCGGTAGGGTGGGTTGGTGATCCAGAGTGACACCAAGGGACGGATCCTGGCGGCAGCCCTGGAGCTGTTCACCGCACGCGGCTACCGGACCACCTCCATGCGCGAGGTCGCCGAACAGGTCGGGCTGACAAAGCCCACCCTCTACCACTATTTCCGCTCCAAGTCGGAGATCATCCAGCAGCTCCTGGATCCCTTCCTCGACAACCTCGACGCCGCCCTCGAACACCCGGAGACCTTCCTGGAACGATGCGTGGACACGATGGTCGGCCATCGCCGCGTGCTCACGCTGCTCCTGCGCGACACCACCGTCTACTCCGAGGAAGAACACCTGGCCACCCGCGTCGTCACCTGGATGGACCGGGCCAACGCCCTCCTGGCGGGCCCCACGCCGACCCGCCGCCGCACCGTCCGCGCGGCCCAGGCCCTCGCCGCCGTCGCCGACCCGATGGTTCTGTCGCTGCCGATCCCCGACGCCGAACTCCGCTCCGAACTCCTCCGCGGCGCCCAGCTCCTCCTGGCCGACAGCGGCTGACCGGACATGGCCGGCCACCGGCGAAGCCCACCCCGCCGGACCGCCTGCCCACGACCCGCCGACGACGGGTAACGCGTACCTGCGAGACTGGCGAGATGATGATGCGGGCGGTCACACAGGACGTGCTCGGTGGTCCGGACGTGCTCAGGGTGGCCGAGGTCGCCAGGCCGGAGCCGGGGCCGACCGAGGTGCTGGTGCGGGTGCGGGCGGCAGGTGTGAACCCCACCGACTGGAAGCATCGCGCCAACGGCGGTCTGATCGGCGCCCCGCCCTTCACGCTGGGCTGGGATGTCTCGGGTGTGGTTGAGGCGGTTGGGCCGGGGACCACGCTGTACCAGCCGGGCGACGAGGTGTTCGGCATGCTCCGGTACCCGCAGGCGCACGGCGCCTACGCCGAGTACGTGACCGCGCCGGCCCGTACCTTCGCCCGCAAACCCGCCGAGATCGATCACGTGCAGGCAGGCGCGCTGCCCCTCGCGGCGCTCACGGCGTGGCAGGCGCTGGTGGACACCGCGGGCGTGCGGGGCGGACAGCGGGTGCTCGTGCACGCCGCGGCGGGCGGAGTGGGACATCTCGCCGTGCAGATCGCCAAGGCGCGCGGCGCCTTCGTCATCGGTACGGCCAGCGCTGCCAAGCACGACTTCCTCCGCCGCCTGGGAGCCGACGAACTCATCGACTACCGGAGCACCGACTTCGCCAACGTGGTCCGGGACGTGGACATGGTCCTCGACACCATGGGCGGCGACTACGGCGCCCGTTCCCTGCGCACGCTGCGCGAGGGCGGCACGATCGTCTCCTTGGTCCTGTCCAAGCTCGACCCCGCCCTCGCCGAAGAGGCGTCGGCACGCGGCATCCGAACCGCTGCGATGCTGGTCGAACCGGACCTCGCCGCCATGAAGGCCATCGCCGCCCTGGCGACGGCCGGCCGCCTACGCGCCGAAATCGCCGCCGTCCTCCCACTGGAGGAAGCCGCCAAGGCCCACGAACTCGGCGAGACCGGCCGCACCACCGGCAAGATCGTCCTCACCCCGTGACCTCTCAGAGGGTGTGGAACCCACAGAAAGGGCGCGTGCAGGGCAGGGCCCCTCGTTCCTGCCGCTGCACGCGCCAGAGGGGCGAGCCCGAGCCCGGACCCGCCCCATCCTGAGGCCGCGGATCGAAAACCTGGAAAAGGCTCGCCATCCGGTGCGGCCACAGGGTTAGACCCCGGGCATGTTCACAGCTCATCGCCACGCGGACAGGTTTTTGTCACACGCATCGGCTAAACAGGGAACATGACAGTCAGCGATGACTTCGCCCAGCTTGCCGACCCCTTGCGGCGGGAGCTGCTCGCGCACTGCTATCGCATGCTCGGCTCGGTTCACGATGCCGAGGACACCGTCCAGGAGACCTACGTTCGAGCCTGGCGGGCCTACGACAAGTTCGAGGGCCGCTCCTCCGTACGCACCTGGCTCTACAAGATCGCCACGACGCGCTGCCTGACCGCGCTCGACAAGCAGGGCAGGCGGCCGATGCCCACCGGGCTCGGGGCGCCGAGCGCCAGGGGTGACGGGCCGCTGGGCGAGACGATGGAGCTGGAGTGGCTCGAACCCGTCCCTGACGAGGCGGTCGGGGCGGACGGGCGGGATCCGGCGACCGTGGTCACCTCGCGGGAGAGCATACGGCTGGCCCTCGTGGCGGCTCTGCAGTACTTGCCGGCCCGGCAGCGGGCGGTGCTCATCCTGCGCGACGTGCTCCAGTGGCGGGCGGCCGAGGTGGCCGATCTGCTCGACACCTCCACCGCCGCGGTCAACAGCAGCCTGCAGCGGGCGCGGGCGCAGCTGGCCGAGGTCTCCCCGGCCGAGGACCAGATGGGCGAGCCTGACGAGCGGGAGCAACGCGAACTGCTCGACCGCTACATGCAGGCCTTCGAGAGTTACGACGTGGACGCGATCGTCAAGCTGTTCACCGAGGACGCGGTCTTCGAGATGCCGCCGTTCCCCGGGTGGTACCAGGGCGCGGAGAACATCGGGCGGCTCATCGCCACCCACTGCCCGGCCAAGCGGCCCGGCGACCTCAAGCTGGTGCCCTGCCACGCCAACGGGCAGCCGGCGTTCGGGATGTACCTGCTGGGCGAGGACGGGCTCTACCACGCCTTCGGCCTTCCGGTACTCACGCTGTCGGCGGCCGGGGTCACCCACGTGTGCCAGTTCTTCGACCTCAAACTCTTCGACACCTTCGGCCTCCCCACCACCCTGCCCGCCTGACCCCACCGGTTGCGCGCCGGGGATGCCGGACGGCCGGTCGAGGGGGTGGTCGCTGGGCCGGGTGCATTGCGGGTCGAAACTAGAACGCGTTACATTCGCTTCCAGAGCATCGTTCTGGAGGCGCTGTGGGCACACCCGTGATCGTAGAAGCCGTAAGGACTCCCATCGGCAAGCGCAACGGCTGGCTGGCCGAGCTCAAGCCGCAACAAGTTCTAGCCGCGGCGCTGACCGGCCTTGTCGAACGGTCGGGCATCGACCCGGCCACCGTCGAGCAGGTCTTCGCCGGTTGTGTCACCCAGGCGGGCGAGCAGGGCGGACATGTGGGCCGCTACTCCTGGCTCTACGCGGGGCTGCCGCACCAGACCGGCGTGACCACGATCGACGCGCAGTGCGGGTCGTCGCAGCAGGCGGTGCACCTGGTGGCGGCGTTGATCCAGGCGGGCGTCATCGAGGTGGGCGTGGCGTGCGGGGTCGAGGTGATGAGCCGGGCGCCGCTGGGCAGCAACGTCCAGCCGGCGCGGCCGCGTCCCGACGACTGGTCGATCGATCTGCCCGATCAGTTCACCGCGGCCGAGCGGATCGCCGCCCGGCGGAGCCTGACCCGGGAACGGCTCGACTGGTTCGGCGCCCGGTCTCAGCAACTCGCGGCCAAGGCGTGGGCCGACGGCCGGTTCGACAGGGAGATCGTGCCCGTCCACGGCGTCACCAAGGACCAGGGCTTACGCGAGACCACCACCGACGGCCTGGCCAAGCTGAAGCCGGTCGTGCCCGGCGCCCTGCACACCGCGGGCACGTCGTCACAGATCTCCGACGGCGCCGCCGCCGTCCTGCTGATGAGCGAGAAGGCCGCTCAGAGGTACGGCCTGCGTCCCCGCGCCAGAATCCTGGCCCAGACGCTCGTCGGGGCAGAGCCGTACTATCACCTGGATGGGCCGGTGGACGCCACGGCGAGGGTGCTGGCCAGGACGGGGATGGCGATGAGCGACATCGAGAGGTTCGAGGTGAACGAGGCGTTCGCCGCGGTCGTCCTGTCCTGGGCGAGCGTGCACGAGCCCGACTTCGACCGGGTCAACGTCAACGGCGGCGCCATCGCGCTGGGCCATCCGGTGGGTGCGACCGGCGCCCGGCTGATCACCACTGCCTTGCACGAACTCGAACGCTCCGACTCGGCCACCGCCCTGGTCAGCATGTGCGCCGGAGGCGCCCTGGCCACGGCCACCGTCCTCGAGCGCCTCACGTGACACCCCAACCCGACGGCCAACCTCCCGAAAAGCCCAGACCCGACGACCCACCTCCGGCAACCACGCCACACGACAACCAGCCAACCGGGAACACGCGACGCGGGCTGCAAGGTCCGGCAAGCACGCGGCAGGACGGGCCGCCTCATGTCACGACGCAAGGCGATGGCCGACCGAGCGGGAAGACACAGCGGACACAGCAGGCACAGCGGGCGCGGGGGAAGACGCGGCGGCAGCCGTACAGCAGTCAGAAGCCGCAGGATCTGGGTGGCGGGGTGTGGAGTGTGCCGGTGCCGATTCCCGGGAATCCGCTCGGCTACACACTGGTCTACGCGATCGAGTCGCCGCGTGGGCCGGTGCTCATCGACGCGGGGTGGAATCATCCGGACGCCTGGAAGGCGCTGAGCGGCGGGTTCGCGGCGCTGGGGATCGACGTGGCCGAGGTGTACGGGGTCGTCGTGACGCACTTCCATCCTGATCATGCGGGGCTGGCGGGGCAGGTGCGGGAGGTGTCGGGGGCGTGGATCGCGATGCACGAGGCGGACGCGGCCATCGTCACGCTGATACGGGGGCTGGCCGACGACGAGCACCGGGATTTCCAGGCCGAGATGCTGAGGCGGGCCGGCGCCGAGGGGCTGGATGTGAGTGTGCCGGTGGCTCAGAGGCCGGTGGCGCCCGCGCAGCCGGACCGGACCTTGCGCGACGGGGAGGTCGTGGACGTGCCGGGGCGGGAGTTGCGGGCCATTCACACTCCGGGGCACACGCCTGGGCATCTGTGCTTGCGGCTGGGGGACCGGCTGTTCACGGGCGACCACGTGCTGCCGGACATCACCCCGCATGTCGGTATTTATCCCTATGACCGCGTCGATGTAGACCCGCTCGGCGATTTCTTGAAATCTCTGGAGAAGGTGGCCGAGCAGGGGCCCCTAACCGCCCTGCCCGCGCATGAGTGGATATTTCCGGATGTGGCGGCACGCGCCGTCCAGATCCGCCACCATCACGAGGAGAGACTCCACACGCTCGCCACACTGCTGACCAGCACCGGCGAGCCGCTGACCATCTGGGAGATCGCCGCGATGATGACGTGGAACCGAGCATGGGATGATCTGTCCCCTATGCTCCGAGGACTGGCGGCCGGAGAGGCCGCCGCCCACCTTCGCACCCTGGAGGCACGTGGCGAGATCCGCCGCGTGTCCGGGGTCGATCCCGTACGCTTCCAGGCTCTAGACTCGTAGACATCCGATGTCTAGGGAGAGAAGCGTGGCGGTCACCGACGCTGCGATCGACAAGATCAAGCAGATGATCCTCTCGGGCGAGCTAGCCCCCGGCGACCGGCTCCCCAAAGAGGCCGATCTCGCCGAACGGCTGGGCCTGTCCCGCAACTCGCTGCGCGAGGCCGTACGCGCGCTGGCGCTCATCAACGTCCTGGACGTACGGCAGGGCGACGGCACCTACGTCACCAGCCTGGAGCCCCGGCTCCTGCTGGACACCATGTCGTTCGTGCTCGACCTGCACCGCGACGACACCGTCATCCAGTTCTTCGAGGTACGCCGCATCCTGGAACCCGCCGCCACAGCCATGGCCGCGGTCCAGATGAGCGACGCCGACATCGAGGAACTGGGCGAGGTACTCCGCTCGCTGCCCAAGGACCCCACGATCGAGGAGCTGGTCGACAACGACCTGAAATTCCACCAGCGCATCGCCCGCGGTTCCGGCAACAACGTGCTGTGCTCGTTCATCGAGAGCCTGGCCGGTCCGACCCACCGCGCGCGCATCTGGCGCGGCCTCACCCAGGAGGGGGCGCTGGAGAAGACGATGGAGCAGCACACCGCCATCTACGACGCCATCGCCGCCCGCCAGCCGGATGTGGCACGTTCCTGGGCCACGGTCCACGTGGCCGGTGTCGAGGCGTGGCTGCGCAAGGCGCTCGACTGAAGGATCGGGGGGACGAGCGCCGGGTAGGTAGGGTGCGTGGCCGACAAACTCGCGAAATATCGGAGTAAGCGGGACGCCAGCCGTACCCCCGAGCCCGTCCCCCAGCAACCACCCCAGCAGGGGGACGACCGCGCGTTCGTGATCCAGGAGCACCACGCGCGGTCACTGCACTGGGACCTGCGCCTGGAGCGCGACGGCGTGCTCGTCTCCTGGGCGGTGCCGAAGGGACTTCCGGCCGATCCGCGGGTCAACCACCTGGCCGTGCACACCGAGGACCACCCGATGGAGTACCTCGGCTTCCACGGCGAGATCCCCACCGGCGAGTACGGCGCGGGCAGCATGACGATCTGGGACACCGGCACCTACGACACGGAGAAATGGTCGGAGCGCGAGGTCAAGGTGGTGCTGCACGGCGAGCGCGCACAGGGCCGGTACGTGCTGTTCAGGACCGACGGCAAGAACTGGATGATCCACCGCATGGACCCGCCCGCCGTGGACCCGCTGCCGCCGCTGGAGCCGATGCTGCCGGTCAGACGTGCCAAACTCCCCCGCGACCAGGAGGCCTACGCCTTCGAGTTCGCCTGGGGCGGCAGCCGCGTGCTGGTCCACGTGGACGGCGGGCGGACCGACCTGGCCCACGAGTTCCCCTGGCTGCGCCCGATGGCCGAGGCGTTCGGCAGCAGGAGCGCGGTCCTCGACGGCGAGATCGTCCGGCTGTGCGGCTCGGAGATCCTGGTCTGCACCGATCTGCTCTACGACGACGGCCACTCGCTGGTGGCCAGGCCGTTCACCGAGCGCCGCGCGGCCCTGGACGCGCTGGACCTCTCGGGCGCGCGCTGGCAGACCGCCCCGACCTGGCCCGCCCAGGCCCAGCCCGTACGGCAGGCCGCCCGCGAGCAGGGCCTGCCGGGAATCGTCGGCAAGCGCCTCGACTCCCCCTACGAACCAGGCCACTCAAAATGGTGGGCGTTCATCCCCACATAACAGCCATAATCGGCACGTGCACCTCACCAGCATCACGCCCGACCAGCGGCTTCTCGACCTGCAGCACGCCGCCTACGCCATCGAGGCCGAGATCATCGGCGACGACCGCATCCCCCCGCTCCACGAGGACCTGACGGCGCTGGGAAAGGCGCCGCTCTCCTGGCTGGGCGCCTTCGACGACGAGGGAACGCTGACCGGCGCGGTCGCCTGGGAGGAGAGCGCCGACTTGGTCGACATCAACCGGCTGGTCGTGGACCCGGGCGCGCTGCGGCAGGGCATCGGCCGCACGCTGGTCAAGGAGGTGCTGGCCCGAGCCGGCGGCCGCAAGGTGATCGTCTCCACCGGCCGGGACAACACGCCGGCGCGCACCCTGTACGAGCGCCTCGGGTTCACGAACACCGGCGACGCCGAGGTGATCCCGGGCCTGTGGATCACCTCATACGAGCTCTAGCTCCGCCCACAACTCCTCCGGCACCGGTTCGGCCCACAAAGCGGCGTTGCGGCGTACCTCATCGGCCGAGCGGGCGCCGAGCACGACGGTCGCGACGGCCGGATGCCGCGCGGGGAAGGCCATCGCGGCCTGGGGCAGCGTGACGCCGTGCCGCCGGCAGACCGCGACCAGCCGCCGGGCCCTTTCCAGGAGCGGCGCGGCGGCCGGCTGGTAGTCGAAGGTGCCGCCGGGCTCGTCGGTGGCCAGCATGCCGCTGTTGAAGACGCCCGCGGCCAGCACCTTGACGCCCTTGGCCGCGCAGGCGTCCAGCAGCGGCAGGCCGGAGCGGTCGAGCAGGGTGTAGCGGCCGGCCAGCATGACCACGTCGACGTCGGTGTCGCGGACGAACCTGGCGGGCGCCTGCCACTGGTTCATGCCGAGTCCGATGGCCTTGACCACGCTCTCGGCGCGCAGCTCCTCCAGCGCCGGGTACGCCTCGGCCAGCGCCTGGCCTTCGTGGGCGTCGGGGTCGTGGATCAGGGCGACGTCCACGTGGTCGAGGCCGAGCCGTACCAGAGACTCGTCGAGGGAACGGCGCACGCCGTCGCGCGAGAAGTCCCACACGCGGCGCTCGGCGGCGACGACGTCGAAGCCCTCGTCGTCCTTGGCCGGGCCGGCGGGCACCAGGCGGCGGCCGACCTTGGTGGACAGCACGTAGCCGTCGCGTCCGGCCAGGGCGGCGCCGAGGCGGCGCTCGGACAGGCCCAGGCCGTAGTGGGGCGCGGTGTCGAACAGCCGCACGCCCGCCTCCCACGCGGCGTCGACCGTGGCGCGGGCCTGCTCGTCCGTGACGGCGGTGAACAGGTTGCCGAGCGGCGCGCCACCAAGCCCGAAGTCAGGAAATTTCATGTCATCTCCCAGACCAGGCGCAGGCCGCCGGAGTCCTTGTCGAAATCGCCGTCGAGCAGCCTGTTCATCTTCGCCTGCCACGCCCGGTCGGCCGGATGGTCCTTCATCGCCGCCTGGAACGCGGCGTAGTCCTCGACCTCGACCAGGTGGAACAGGTCCAGTCCTTCGCGCCAGATACGCCAGGACCGCACGCCGTGCTCACGCATCGCCGCCTCCAGCTCGGCCGGGATGGCCGCGTGCTCGCGGTCGTAAAGCTGCTCGGCGCCGGGTTTGAGCCGGGAGCGCAGCGCGAGCCGTTCCATCAGTCTTGAGCCTTTCCGCCGGCGATGCGGCTGATCATGAGAGCGATGAGGATGATCGCGCCGTAGACGACCGGCTGCCAGAAGCCGGAGACGCCCTTGAGCGTGAGGATGTTCTGCACCAGGCCGATCACCAGCACGCCGGTGAGCGCGCCGAGGATCGTGCCCTTGCCGCCGTCCATGCTGACGCCGCCGATGACGGCGGCGGCGAAGACCATGAAGATCCAGCCGACGCCCATGTTGCTGCCGATGGCGCCCAGGCGGCCCGTCTCCAGGATGCCCGCCAGCGCCGCCAGCATGCCGCCGATGACGAAGACGCCGAACAGCACCCGGTGCACCCGGATGCCCGCGGCACGGGCGGCGTCGGCGTTGCCGCCGATCGCGTAGAGCGAGCGGCCGGCGCGGGTGTAGCCCAGGACGAAGATGCCCGCCGCGAACAGCACCCCGGCGATCCAGATCGCCGCCGGAAGCCCCAGCCAGGTGACGCTGCCCAGGTAGAGGATGGAGTCGGGTAGCTGGAAGAGCGTCTTGCCCTCGGTCGGGCCGAGCAGCAGGCCGTGCACGATGATCAGCATGGCCAGCGTGACGATGAACGCCGACAGCTGGAACCTGATGATCAGAAACCCGTTGAAGGCCCCGATGGCCGCGCCCACGAGCAACGCCAGCGGGATCACCAGCGCGCCCGGCAGCCCGAGCCCGAATCCGCCCGCCGCCGCGGGGATGACCAGCATCACCGCGATCGCCGGCGCGGTGCCGACCGTCGACTCCAGCGACAGGTCGAACTTCCCGGCGATCAGGATCATCGCCTCGGCCAGCACCAGCAGCGAGATCGAGGCCTGCTGCTGCAAGATGTTGCTGATGTTGCCGCCGGTCAGGAAGACCGGGTCGGTGAACGCGCCCACGACGAGCAGGAGCACGATCACCGGGACGAGGGTCAGGTCGCGGAAGCGGGTCAGCCGCAGGGCCGGCCCGTGGGCGCCCGGCTTCACGTCCGGCTTGTAGAAGGGTTTGACGCTCACTGTTCGATACCCTCCATGACGGCCACGAGCTCGTGGTCGGTCCAGCCGCGCGGCACGTCCTTGACGATCCTGCCGTGGAACATCACCAGCACCCGGTCGCAGATCCGCAGGTCGTCGAGCTCGTCGGAGACCAGCACCGCCCCGGCGCCCTGCTCGACCGCGTCCTCGACCGCGCCCAGCAGCGCCTGCTTGGACTTCACGTCGACCCCCGCGGTGGGGTTCATGACGACCAGCGCGGTGGGATCGTCCACGAGCGCGCGGGCGAAGACGACCTTCTGCGCGTTCCCGCCCGACAACTCGGCGACGGGCTGGTCGGGCCCGCCGGTCTTGATGTCGAGCTCTCTGATCATCTGTTTCGCCCGGGTACGGCGCCGCCCCGGCGAGACCAGGCCGAAGCTGCCCAGCCTGCGCATGACCGGCATGGTGCTGTTCTCGCCCACCGACAGCAGGGGGACGAACCCTTCGTGGTGCCGGTCCTCCGGCACGAATCCGAGCCCGGCGGCAAGGAACTCGGGCACGTCGCCGGGCTTGGGCCGCCGGCCGTTGACCGTGATCCGGCCGGTGTCGGGCTTACGCAGCCCGGCCAGCGTCTCGGCCAGGCCGATCTTGCCGCTGCTCGCCGAGCCGGCCAGGCCGACCACCTCGCCCGCGCGCACGCTCAGGCCGACGCCTTCGTAGCGCCCGCGCAGGGACAGGCCCGTCGCCTCCAGGACCACCAGGTCACGGGCCCCGCGCCGCCCGGTCCGTTGGGCGGCGGCCGCGGCCTCGCCGGTCATCGCCGAGACGAGTTCGTCGTGCGGGAGGTCGGCGACCGGCCTGGTCATGACGTGCCGGGCGTCGCGGAAGACGGTGACGCTCTGGCAGATCTCGTAGACCTCGTCGAGGTGGTGGGAGATGTACATCATCGTCACGCCCTGCTCGCGCAGCGTCCGCATGCGGGTGAACAGCCGCTCGATGGCCGGGCCGTCCAGGCGGGCGGTGGGCTCGTCGAGGATGATGAACGTGGCGCCGAACGACAGCGCGCGGGCGATCTCCACGAGCTGGCGCTGCTCGACGCCGAGGTCGCCGGCCAGCGCCTCCGCGTCGACGTCCACCTCGTAGGTGGCCAGCAGGTCGCGGGCCTTGGAGCGCAGCTCGCGCCACTTGACGAAGCGGCCCTGGCGATTGAGGAAGAGGTTCTCCGCGACCGTCAGGGCGGGGATGATCGTGGACTTCTGGTAGACGCAGGCCACCCGCCGCCGCCAGGCGTCCCGGTCGGCGAGCGCGGGGGCGGCCTCACCAGCGAACAGCACCTCGCCCTGGTCGGGGCGCTGGAGCCCGGTCAGGATCGACACGAGCGTGGACTTGCCCGCGCCGTTCCTGCCGACGAGCGCGTGGGTCTGGCCTGGGGCGATCTCGATGCCCGCGTCGTTCAGCGCGGTGGTGGGTCCGAAACGCTTCGTGATATTTCGGGCTTCAACATGAAATCTCATTACTTGACCTGGTTACCCCAAAGCTTCTGGTCATCCACGTTCTCCTTGGTGACGAGCGGGGCGGGAAGCTGGTCCTCCAGGCCGTTCGGCAGCTCGATGATCGTGCTGTCGTGGTCGGTCGGGCCAGGCTTGAACGTCTTGCCCTCGGTCGCCGCCTTGGCGTAGAACAGCGCGTACTTGGCGTAGAGGTCGGCCGGCTGCGAGACCGTCGCGTCGATGTCGCCCTTGCGGATCGCCTCGAACTCCTGCGGGATGCCGTCGTTGGAGACGACGAAGACGTGCTTGGGGTCGGCCGGCGGGACGAGCAGGCCCTTGGTCTTCAGCACCTGCAGCGTCGGGGCCAGGTGAACACCGCCCGCGTGCATGTAGATGCCCTTGATATCGGGGTTCTGCTCCAGGCGGGTCTGCAGCATGGACGCGGCCTTGCTGCCCTCCCACTCCGTCGGCTCGCTGAAGACCGTGATGCCGGGGAACTTGCTCTTCATGCACTCCGCGAACGCCTCGGAGCGGTCGCGGCCGTTGATCGAGCCGAGGGCGCCCTGGAGCTGGACGACCTTGCCCTTGCCGCCCAGCTTCTCGCCCAGGAACTCGCAGGCCTTGGTCCCGTACGCGCGGTTGTCGGCCCGTACCACCATGAAGACCTTGCCCTTGTCGGGGCGGGTGTCCACGGAGACGACCGGGATCTTCTTGTTCTCCAGCTGCTGGAGCGTGGTGGCGATGGCGCCGGTGTCCTGCGGGGCCATCACGATCGCCTTGGCGCCCTGGCCGGTCAGCGCCTGGACGTTGCTGACCAGCTTGGAGACGTCGTTCTGGGAGTTGGTCGGGTTCAGCTTGTCGACCTTGAGCTCGGTGGCCATCTGGTCGACGTACTTCATGTAGGAGTTCCAGAAGTCGGAGTCGGCCCGGGGGTGGTCGATGCCGACCTTGCCGCCGGCTCCGCCCGCGGCCGGGGCGCCGGTCGAGCCGCAGGCCGTAACCATCGTGAGAAGAGCCGCCGAGGCGACCACGGATCCGATCTTCATGTGCCAGAGATCCTGTTCGTTGGGGGGTGTTCCTTGGCTAGGTGGCCGGGCGCAACCTCAATCCGTGCATGCCGCCGTCTACCGCGAGCACCGTGCCCGTGGTCGCGGCGGCCTCGGGACCGGCCAGGTAGGCGATGGCCGCGGCGACCTCCTCGGCGCTGACCAGGCGGCCCATCGGCTGCCTGGCGTTGAGCGCCCGGCGCTCGGCCTCGGGGTCGTCGGCGGCGTCGAGCAGCCTGGCCACCCAGGGGGTGTCCGCGGTGCCCGGGTTGACGCAGTTGACGCGGATGCCCTCGCGGACGTGGTCGGCGGCCATCGCCAGCGTCAGCGACATGACCGCGCCCTTGGTGGCGCTGTAGAGCGCGCGGTTCGGCAGGCCCGCGGTGGCCGCGATCGAGCACGTGTTGACGATCGCGGCGTGCTCACTCCTCCTGAGGTACGGCAGCGCCGCCCTGGCCACCCTGACCATGCCGAAGACGTTGACGTCGAAGACCTTCCGCCACTCATCGTCAGGGTTGTCCTCGATGGTGCCCTGGGCCCCGATTCCGGCATTGTTGATCAGGACGTCGATGCCGCCGAGCCGGTCGGCTGCTTCGGCGATGGCCGCGCGTACCTGGGCATCATCCGTCACATCCGCCTTTATCCCGATAAAGGGCTCGCCGGGCGGATTGACGTCCAGGCAGGCGACGGTCATCCCCTTCGCGGCCAGCGCGGTCGCCGTGGCCAGGCCGATGCCGGAGCCGCCGCCGGTGACGATGGCCTTGAGGCTCACTGGTCCCTCCATACTTCGCCGCCCGGATAGACGTGGGCGGCGATCGACTCGGGGTGCATCTCCGCGCTGAATCCCGGCATGGACGGCGCCACGTAGTTGCCGTTCTCGATCACGACGGGGTCGGCGAAGTGCTCGTGAAGGTGGTCCACGTACTCGATGACCCGGCCGTCCAGCGAGCCGCTCACCGCGACGTAGTCGAACATCGCCAGGTGCTGCACCAGCTCGCACAGCCCCACACCGCCCGCGTGCGGGCAGACCGGCACCCCGAACTTGGCCGCGAGCAGCAGGATCGCGATGTTCTCGTTCACCCCGCCGACCCTGGCCGAATCGAGCTGCAGGTAGGAGATGGCGCCGGCCTGAAGGAGCTGCTTGAAGACGATGCGGTTCTGCACGTGCTCGCCGGTGGCGACCGGGATCGGGCGGATGCCCTGGGCGATCGCCGCGTGGCCGAGCACGTCGTCGGGGCTGGTGGGCTCCTCGACCCAGTGGGGCGTGAACTCGCGCAGCGCGTTCACCCACGCGATGGCCGAGGCGACGTCCCAGCGCTGGTTGGCGTCGATGGCGATGGGGAAGTCGGGGCCGCACACCTCGCGAGCGGTGCGGAACCGGCGGATGTCATCTTCGAGGTCGGCGCCGACCTTGAGCTTGATCTGCTTGAAGCCCTGGTCGAGCGCCTCCTTGCAGAGGCGGCGGAGCTTGTCGTCGTCGTAGCCGAGCCAGCCGGGCGAGGTGGTGTAGGCGGGGTAGCCGTCGGCCTGCAACTTGGCGGCGTGGGCCGTACGGGCCGGCTCCGCCTTCTTCAGGATCTGGAGGGCTTCGTCCGGGGTGAGGGCGTCGCTCAGGTAGCGGAAGTCGACCAGGTCCACGATCTCCTCGGGGGACATCTCGGACAACAGCCGCCAGAGCGGCTTGCCGTGCCTCTTGGCCTTGAGGTCCCACAGCGCGTTGACGACGGCGGAGATCGCCATGTGCATGACGCCCTTCTCGGGCCCCAGCCACCGCAGCTGCGAGTCGTTGACCAGCTCCTTGTACAACGCCCCGAGGTCCTCGGCGTCCCTGCCGATCACGTACGGCTTCAGCGCGCCGATGGCCGCCGTCTGCACGTCGTTGCCCCGCCCGATCGTGAACGCGAACCCGTGCCCCTCGAACCCGTCATCGGTCTTGAGCACCACGTAGGCGGCGGAGTAGTCAGGATCCGGATTCATCGCATCAGACCCGTCCAGCTCCCGCGAGGTCGGGAAGCGGATGTCGTGGGTCTCCATCTCCACGATCCGGTACGGCGCCGCCGTCATGCCTGGCCCACCCTCTGGCGCTGGCGGCCGAGACCGGCGATCTCCAGCTCCATGACGTCACCGGCCCGCAGGTACGGCTGGCCGGGCAGCCCCAGCGCCACCCCGGCCGGAGTACCCGTGTTGACCACGTCACCCGCCTCCAGCACCATGAACTGGCTCAGGTACCGCACGACCTCCGCCACCTCGAAGATCATGTTCTTGGTGTTGCCGTCCTGGCGCGGCTCGCCGTTGATCCACAGGCGCATGGCCAGGTTCTGCGGGTCGCCCACCTCGTCGGCGGTGACCAGCCAGGGGCCGAGCGGGTTGAACGTCTCACACGACTTGCCCTTGTCCCACTGACCGCCGCGCTCCAGCTGGAACTCCCGCTCGGAGACGTCATTGGAGATCGCGTAGCCGGCGATCACGTCGAGCGCGGCCTCGCGACTGTCCAGGTAGCGCGCCGTCTTGCCGATGACGACCGCGAGCTCGACCTCCCAGTCGGTCTTGACGGAGCCGCGCGGCACCAGCACCTCGTCGTCGGGGCCGACCACGGTGTTGGGCGCCTTCATGAAGACGACCGGCTCCTCCGGCTCCTGCGCGCCGGATTCGGCGGCGTGGTCACGGTAGTTCAGCCCGATGCAGACGACCTTCCCTGGCCGGGCGACGGGCGCCCCGATCCGCAGGCCCTTCCCCTCGAACAGCGGCAACCGGCCGCCGTCCAGCGCGTCGCGGACGCGCGCCACTCCCCCGGAAGCGAAGAAAGCCCCGTCGATCTCGGGCTCTCCTATGTCGCGCAGGTCACCGGCGGCGTCCATCACCACCGGGCGCTCCTGGCCGACAGGTCCAACTCGCAGCAGCTTCACACCGCATCCCTCAGCTATACATCGGATGTCTCGACCTCTGATGCTCGTACCCGGGTGGGGAGCTGTCAAGTCGGGGACGGGGGATACATCCGATCCGTGACCTCGGGATTTCTCGCGTTCGTGTGCAACCGGTTGCACTGCCGTGCACCGTGCGTCTCTTGTGTCGCAGCTGCCCCTGATGCACCCGGAAACATCGGAGGTGGCCCGTTCTCTGGGCGAGGGCAGACCTCCTACCTTGCCGGGCGTTTCGGCGGGCCGTACCTCATGAGGGTGGGTTGACGTGGCGGGCGTCGCGTAATAGAACACGTTTCAGTGCGGTGATTGACCAAGCGCTAGATCAAAGGGGTGGAACGGGTGCTCGTTGACCTCGTTGACCAGGACCGGTACGCCGATTCCGGACCGCCACACGAGCAGCTCCGGTGGCTGCGTGAACATGATCCCGTTCACTGGCACCCCGGCGAACCCGGCTTCTGGGCGGTCACCAGGTACGACGACGTCGTGCACGTCTCGCGGCACTCCGAGTTGTTCTCCTCCTCGCGGCGGCTGGCGCTGTTCAACGAGATGCCGGAAGAGCAGCGGGCCATGCAGCGCCTGATGATGCTCAACCAGGACCCGCCCGAGCACACGCGGCGCCGCTCGCTGGTCAACCGGGGGTTCACGCCGCGTACCATGAACGCCCTCGAACCCCACATCCGCGACATCTGCGACGACCTGCTCGACAAGTGCTCCGGCGAGGTCGACTTCGTCACCGAGATCGCCGCGCCCCTGCCCCTGTACGTGATCTGCGAGCTGCTCGGCGCGCCGGTGGCCGACCGGGACAAGGTGTTCACCTGGTCCAACAAGATGATCGGCGCCCAAGACCCGGACTACGCCGCCTCTCCCGACGAGGGCGGCGCAGCGGCCATGGAGGTCTACGCCTACGCCAACCAGCTCGCCGCCCAGCGCCGCGGCGCGCCGCGCAACGACATCGTCACCAAGCTCATCCAGCCCGACGAGAACGGCGAGACGCTCGACGAGAACGAGTTCGACCTGTTCGTGCTGCTGCTGGTGGTGGCAGGGAACGAGACCACCCGCAACGCGGCGTCCGGCGGCATGCTCGCCCTTTTCGACCACCCCGAGCAGTGGTCCCGCATGGTGGCCGACCCCGCCCTGTCCCGCACCGCGGCCGACGAGATCGTGCGCTGGGTCTCGCCCGTGAACCTCTTCCGCCGCACCGCCACCGCGGATGTGCTGCTGTCCGGGCAGCAGATCCGCGAGGACGACAAGGTCGTCGTGTTCTATTCGTCGGCCAACCGGGACTCTTCGGCGTTCGCGCAGCCCTATTCGTTCGACATCGGGCGTGACCCCAACCCGCACATCGGGTTCGGGGGCGGCGGAGCGCACTTCTGCCTCGGGAACCATCTGGCGAAGCTGGAGTTGCGGGTGCTGTTCGAGCAGTTGGCGGTGCGGTTTCCGCGGCTGCGGCAGACGGGGGAGGTGCGGCGGTTGCGCTCGAACTTCATCAACGGCATCAAGGAACTCCCCGTGCGGCTCGATTAGCTCACCTCGCCCCGACTTTGTGACGGGCACGGGCGGCCTACGGCTTAGCCGCAGGCGAGATCGCGGCGGCGCAAGCCGTACAGGCCGAGGGCCGTCAGCGCGGCGGCGAGTGCGACCAGGAGCACCGTGGCCACCGGGGCGAACGCCCCCAGCGGGTGCCAGGGCAGGTGAGACAGCACCGACGTGTTCACCACCCACTCCGGCAGGCTCATGTAGGACCCCAGGATCTGCACGAATCCGCTGTACACGAGCACGGCCCAGGCCGCGCTCACGGCCCGTGGGGCGAGCCCGAGCAGGGCGGCGGGGATGGCGAGCAGCGTCAGCACCTCCGGGGCGCGGATCGTGCTCGCCCGGAAGACCTCTCCCACGAGGCCGGGATCGCCGGTGGACAGGGCGGCGCCGATGCCGAGCGCGGCGCCGTAGACCGCCGGCAGTACCACCACGGCGAGCGCGGTGACCAGCAGGGACGACAAGTACCACGTCGCTCTGCCGGTCGGCCCGGCCAGTACGGGACCGATCCGGCCGCGTACCTCCTCCGCCCGGAGCCGGATGACCGACAGGACCGCGAAGACGCCGGTGTAGAGGGACCCGGTGAACACCATGAGGCTGAGCCAGGCTCGCCCGAAGTCCGCGCCGGCGGAGAAGATGGGGAGATTGGTCTGCTCCATTCCCCCGGTCATGGCGCCCAGGACGAGGCCGATGGCGAGGAACGCGGCTCCCCACCCGGCGATGGTCGCCTGCTGGAGACGCAGGGCGAGCGTGAACGGCGTGCGCAGCCACGAAGGCGCCGAGGCCCGGCCCGGGCGGGAGGCCACCATGGAGGCGCCGAGATCCCTGCGGCTCGACAGTGAGAAGGCGCCCACGACCAGGAGCCCGGCGAGGACAACCGAAAGGCCGAGCGGCCACCAGCGCTCGTCGGCCAGCGTCCGGGTCTGCTGTGACCAGCCGATCGGGGACAGCCAGAACAGCGGACCGCCCTCCTGGCCCTGCATCGCTCCCGCGCCGCGCAGGAGCCACGCGGCGAAGAGCACGATGCCCGCGAGCCCGTTGGCGCCTCTGGGGTGTTCGGACACCTGGACGGTGACCGCGGTGACCCCGGCGAACACCAGCCCGGCCGCGCCGAGGGACGCGCCGAACAGCAGGGCGCTGCCGACGGGGAACCCGATGCTGCTCGCCGCGGCGGTGGTGAGGACCGCCAGCGCGGCATTGCTGATCAAGGCGACGATCAGCGCCGCGGTGAGCTGGGCGTGTCTGCCGACGACGGCCGCCCGGATGAGTTCGGCCCGGCCCGACTGCTCTTCCGCCCGGGTGTGCCGGGTGACGAGCATCATGTTCATGATCGCGGCGGCCAGCAGGAACTCGACCCAGTAGGCGGCGAGGAAGTAGCTCTGCGTGGTGACCTCGCCGAAGAGGGGCCCGCCGAGCACTCTCATGAAGGAGACGCGGATCATCTGCGCGGCTTGGGCCAAGGCCTCTGGCGTCGGGACGACCGCGTTCACGGCGGCGGAATGGAAGCGTGGGACGAGAACCGTGATGGCGACCAGCCAGAGGGTGAGTTTGATCCGGTCGCGGCGCAGCGCCAGCCGTACCATGGCGCCGGTGCCGGTCAGGTGGTCGCTCACCCCTCTCGATCCGGTACGGCCGCGCGCCGTGGACACCGAGGCGGTCATGCGGCCCTACCTTTCTGAGTAGGCACTCCCGTTACGCCAGGGGCTGAGCGCGCTGCTGAGCCTGGAGAGGCAAGATCGGGATGTGCGGGTGAGGCAGG
>NZ_JBHYJD010000077.1:0-37011 GCF_042740555.1 Nonomuraea sp. NPDC059007
GGCATGCACACCAAGGCGACCACCGAGCGGCAGTTCCACGCGCTGGCCAGACTCGGCGGGCACTTCCTCGACGTCGTGCGCGGGCTGCCCACGCTGCGCGCCTTCGGCCGGGCCCGCTACCAGGCCACCGTCATCGAGCAGGTCGCCGACGCGCACCGGGGCGCCACGATGCGCACGCTGCGGGTGGCGTTCCTGTCGTCGCTGGTGCTGGAGCTGTGCGCGTCTCTGTCACTGGCGCTGGTGGCGGTGCCGATCGGGCTCCGGCTGCTGGGCGGCAACCTCGACCTCACCACCGCGCTGCTCGTCCTGCTGCTGGCGCCCGAGGCCTACCTGCCGCTCCGGATGATGGGGACCCGCTTCCACGCCTCGATGGAGGGTGTGGCGGCGGCGGACGCGGCCTTCGCCGTACTGGATGAAGCCGTACCGGATGAGGAGGTGAAGCCCGCGCCCGCTCACGCGGAGCGCGGTGCGGGGCCGCCGGAGATCCGGCTGGAGAACGTCACCGTCCGCTACCCCGGCCGCGAGGACGCGGCGCTCGAGGACGTCTCGCTGGTGATCGCGCCCGGCGAGCGGGTCGCGCTGGTCGGCGAGAGCGGCGGCGGCAAGAGCACGCTGCTGCACCTGCTGCTCGGCTTCGTCTCCCCCGCCTCCGGGCGCGTGCTGGTCGGCGGGCGCCCGCCGGACACCCCCGACGAGCTGGCGTTCGTGCCGCAGCGCCCGCACCTGTTCGCGGCCTCCGTCGCCGACAACATCCGCCTCGGCGCCCCCGGCGCCACCTTTACCGAGGTACGGCAGGCCGCCAAGGCCGCCCACGCCGACGCCTTCGTCGAGGCCCTGCCCGACGGGTACGACACGCTGGTGGGCGAGCGAGGCGCCAACTTCTCGGCGGGCCAGCGCCAGCGCATCGCCCTGGCCAGGGCGTTCTGCCGCCCCGGCGCCACGGTCCTGCTCCTGGACGAGCCCACGGCCCGCCTCGACGGCCGCAGCGAGGCCGCCGTCGTGGAGGCCACCGCCGCCCTGGCCGAGGGGCGTACCGCGGTCATCGTCGCCCACCGGCCCGCCATGATCGACCTGGCCGACCGGGTGATCCGCATCCACGCCGGCCGGGTCCTGTCCGACACCCGCCGCGACGCCACCACCGTGGCGGGCGCCGGCGACGACGTGAGGGAGATCCGGTGAAGCGGCGCATGGGCCTGCGGATCGTCTGGGCCGTGCTGGCCGGGGCCGCGGCCGACCTGGCCGGGCTCGGGCTGATCGCCGCCGCCGCGTGGCTGATCACGCGGGCCGCCGAGCAGCCGGAGCTGGCCGCGCTGAGCCTGGCGATCGTGGCCACCCGCGCCTTCGCCACCAGCCGCGGCGTCTTCCGCTACGCCGAACGCCTGACCGGCCACGACGTCGCCCTGCGCGCCCAGGCCGACACCCGCGAACGGCTCTACGGCGCGCTCATCGCGCCCCAGCAGCCCAGGCACGGCGGCGCCGACCTGCTCAGCCGTATGGTCGACGACACCGAGGCGGTCCAGGACCTGCTGGTGCGCGTCCTGCTGCCCGCGACGGCCGCCCTGATCACCGGCGCGGCGGCGGTCGTGATCGCGCTGACGCTGGCGCCGTTGGCCGCGCTGGTACTGCTGGCGGGCCTGGTGGTGGCGGGCGTGCTGCTCCCGGCGGGCACGGCCGCCGCCGCCCGCCGCTGGTCGGCCCGCCTGGCTCCGGCCAGGGCCGCGCTGGCCGAGCGGGTGGCCGACCTGGTGCACGGCTCGGCCGACCTGGCCGCGTACGGGGCCGGTGAGCGGGCCCTGGCCAAGGCCATGGAGGCCGACGCCGAACTGGCCGCCCTGGAACGCCGCCAGTCCCGCGTGCACGCGGCCTCGCTCGGCGTGGGCACGCTGGTGCAGGGCCTGACGGTGGCCGGGATCGTACTGGCCGCCCGGGCGGCGGGCGCGGACACGGTGGCGACGGCGGTGCTGGCGCTGACCGCGCTGGTGTCGTTCGAGCCGGTGCTGCCGCTGGCCGCGGCGGGCGAGCGCATGGCGGGCATCACCTCCGCGCTGCGCCGCCTGCGCGAGGTGCGCTCGGCTCCCCCGGCCGTCACCGAGCCGCCGGCTCCGGCCGCGCTGCCCGAGGGGCCGGTGACGGTCGAGGTCGACGACCTCGTCGTACGGCACGTGCCCGGCGCGCCCGCGGCCGTGGACGGCATCTCGTTCACGCTGGAACCCGGCAAACGGGTGGCCCTGGTGGGCCCGAGCGGCGCGGGCAAGAGCACGGTCCTGGCGGCCCTCATGCGCCTGCTGGAGCCGGAGTCCGGAAGCGTCCGCGTCAACGGCGTGAACACCGCGGAGCTCGACTCCGGCCAGGTGAGAACGCTGATGACCGGGCTCACCCAGGATCCGTACATCTTCCAGACCACGTTGCGCGACAACCTCCGGCTGGCCGGTCCCGGCGCGACGGACGACGATCTGGCGCGTGCCGTACGCGATGCCCGGCTTGAGCAGTGGGTGAGCAGGACCGGCTGGGACGCCGAGCTCGGCGAGGACGGCAGGACCGTCTCCGGCGGCCAGTTGCAGCGCCTGTCCCTGGCCCGCGCGCTCCTGTACGACCCGCAGGTGCTGCTCCTCGACGAGCCCGCCGAGGCGCTGGACGAGGAGACGGCCGACGCCCTGATGGCCGACCTGCTGGACGTCACCCACGACCGCACGACCCTGCTGGTCACCCACCGCCTCAAGGGCCTGGAGCAGGTGGACGAGATCATCGTCATGGAGCACGGCCGGGCGATCCAGCGCGGCCGCCACGACGACCTGGTCGCCGTCCCCGGCTACTACAGCGACCTCTGGCAGTCGGAGGCCCTCACCCGCCGCTGATTCCGGCTTCCCCGCCGACAGGTTTACATCGCAAACCTCTTTGGTTTATAGTTCAAACCAGTTTGAGCTATCGAGGAGTTTGGCGATGAACGACGACGAGCCCGCCCCGAGCCCGGAGGAGATGCTCCGGCTCATCGAGCAGCAGCAGACCGCGGCGATGCGCCGCTTCCTCCCGGACCCGCTGCTCATGTACGTGCCGTGGGGGGCGGCCTGGTTCATCGGCTTCGGCACGCTCTTCCTCGGCCAGGGACTCCAGGGCGACGGGAACGGGTTGCTGCCGATCACCTGGCAGGTGGGACTGTCCGTGCTCTGGGCCACCCAGATCATCGCCTTCGTCCTCATGGTCATCGCCGTGCTCCGCTCCGGCGGCCACATCAAGGGCGAGTCCGAGACCCGTGGCGCGATGTACGGGCTGGCCTGGTTCATCGGCTTCAACGCCATGGGCATCATCGCCACGCGCTTCGTCCCGCATCTGCAGGAAGACACGATCGGGCCGTTCTACACCGCTCTGTTCATGCTGGTCGCCGGGCTGCTCTACATGGCCGGCGGCGCGATCTACCGGCTGTGGCCGCAGTTCCTGCTGGGTGTCTGGGTCGTGGTGGTCGACGTGGTCGGCACCGTGCTGGGCGGCGGCTGGATCTACCTGCTGCTGGCGGTCCTCGGAGGTGGCGGCGCCGTCGCCACCGGCCTGTGGCTGCGGTGGCGGCGGTGAACAACGAGCTCGACCCCGTCATCCACGCCCAGGCCAGGCTCAGGGTGGTGGCGACGCTCAACACGCTGCCCGACGGTGACCGGCTCGCCTTCCCCGGCCTGAAGGACGTGCTCGGCATGACCGCCGGCAACCTGTCCGTTCACCTGTCCAAGCTCGAAGAGGCCGGCTACGTGGAGATCACCAAAACACACAAGGGCCGCACCCCCGTCACCTACGTCGCGCTGACCAAGCGCGGCAGGGCGGCCTTCGACGAGTACACCAAAGCGATCCGCGCCCTGCTCGACACCGCTGGAGGCACCACATGAGCGTTCTCGCGCGAACCATCGACCTCACCCGGCGCTACGGCGGCGTGCTCGCCCTCGACCGCGTCTCGCTGGAGATCCGCGCCGGTGAGCTCGTCGGCCTGCTCGGCCCCAACGGCGCCGGCAAGTCCACCCTCATCAACCTGTTCGTCGGCCTGCGCCGCCCCACCTCCGGCACGGTCGAGCTGCTCGGCGGCTCCCCCTCCGACCCTCTGGTACGGCGCGGCATCGGCGTCACCCCGCAGGAGACCGGCCTGCCGGAGGCGCTGCGCGTGGGCGAGGTCGTCGGCTTCGTCACCAGCCACTACCCGAAGGCCCGTCCCAAGGGCGAGCTCCTGGAGCGCTTCGGCCTGGCCGACCTGGACCGGCGCCAGATCGGCGGGCTGTCCGGCGGCCAGAAGCGCCGCCTGGCCGTGGCCCTCGCCTTCGCCGGCGACCCGCGGCTGGTCTTCCTCGACGAGCCCACCACCGGCCTGGACGTCGAGGCCAGGCGCACCCTCTGGGACGGCATCCGCGCCTTCCACGAGGACGGCGGCACCGTACTGCTGACCAGCCACTACCTGGAGGAGATCGAGGCGCTGGCCCAGCGGGTCGTCGTCGTGGCCCAGGGCCGCGTGCTGGCCGACGACACCGTCCGCGCGGTGCGGGACATGGTCGGCGTGCAGCGTGTCTCGCTGACCGCCGCCGCCCTGCCGGAACTGCCCGGCGTGCTGTCCAGCGAGCGGGACGGCGAGCGCACCCACCTGATGACCGCCGACGCCGACCACCTGGTGGTGGCGCTGGTCCGCAGCGGGACGCCGTTCACCGGCCTGGAGATCCGGCCGACCTCCCTGGAGGAGGCCTTCCTCCACCTGACCGCCCCCGAGCCCGTCACCGCCTGAGGAGTGCGCATGTCCAGCTTGATCCTGGCCCACACCCGCTACCTGATGATCGAGCAGTTGCGGGTGCCGATCGGCCTCGTGGCCAGCTCCTTCTTCCCCGCTGCCACGATGCTGGCGTTCGTGGTGCCATTCGCCGGCGACAACCCGGTCGCCGCCACGGCGTCCACGGGCTCCATGATGCTCTTCGGCGCCATCTCCGCCGCGCTGATCTCGCTGTCGATCTCGGTGTCACAGGATCGCGAGCAGCCCTGGAACCCCTTCCTGCGCACGTTGCCCGCCGGGCCGCTGCCCGCCTTCGCCGGCCGGATCGTGACGACGGTGATCGCCATGGTCATCTCGGTGATCCCCGTCCTGATCATCGCCGCCGTCCTCACCACGGCACAGATCACGCCGGTACGGCTGGCGCTCGCCCTGGGCGCGCTGGTCGTCGCGACGATCCCGTTCATGCTGCTGGGCCTGTTCATCGGCTACATGATGCCGTCGAAGGGGGCGATCGCGGTGTCGCAGGTGGCGTTCTTCCCGCTGGCCATCCTGGGCGGGCTCCTGCTGCCGCTGCAGATGATGCCGTCGTTCGTCCAGACGCTGTCGTTGTTCCTGCCCAGCAGGGGCGCCGGTGAGCTCATGTGGTGGGCCGTCGCGGGCGCCGCTCCGAACGTGACCGCCCTGGTGACGCTGGCCGGCTGGATCGTTGTGACGGCTGTGCTGGCCGCCTGGGCCTACCACCGCGACGAGGGGCGCCGCTTCTCCTAGCCGCCGCCCCGGGTACGAACGGGGGTGCGCCGCCGAGTCCGCAGCGATCTCGACGGCGCACCCGTCCGTGAGGGGGTCCTATTTCTTCTCTTCGAGGGTAACGGTCACTTCGCTCTGCTTGCCGTCCCTCATGTATATGATCTTGACCTGTTGGCCTGGTTTGAAACCTCTGACCTGTCCGACCACCGTATCCCCACCATCGACCGGCTTGTCGCCGATTCGCGTGATGAGGTCGCCTTGCTTCAGTCCGGCCTTGGCGGCGGGGCTGTTCTCGGTGATCTGGCGGACCAGCGCCCCGGGCACGTCCCCGCTGGCGTCGGTCACGCTCACGCCGAGGAAGGCGTGCTTCACGGTTCCCGTGGCGGCCAGCTGGTCGGCCACCTGCTTGGCGGTGTTCACCGGGATGGCGAAGCCCAGGCCGATGCTGCCGTTGCTGCCGTTCGTGGCGATCGCGGTGTTGATGCCCACGACCTGGCCGGCGGCGTTGACGAGCGCGCCGCCCGAGTTGCCGGAGTTGATCGAGGCGTCGGTCTGGATGGCGCCGCCGATGCTGGTGGGCGGGGCCGAGTCCTGACCGCCGCGGCCCCAGCCGGGCGGAACCTGCTGCTCCTGCTCGCCGCCGACGTTGAGCGTGCGGTCGAGCGCGCTGACGATGCCGGAGGTGACCGTCCCCTCCAGGCCGAGCGGGCTGCCGATGGCCAGGACGGCGTCGCCGACCTTCAGCTGGTCGCTGTCGCCGAGCTCGGCCTTGGTCAGCCCGGAGACGCCGTCGGCCTTGATGACGGCCAGGTCCGTGGACGGGTCGGTGCCGACGACGGTTGCCTTGGCGGTCTTGCCGTCGCTGAACTTGACCGACAGCGGGCTCCCCTTCCCGTTGGCGGCGACGACGTGGTTGTTGGTGAGGATGAGGCCGTCCTCGGAGAGCACGACGCCGGATCCGCCGGCGTTCTGGCCCTGGATCATGACGACCGACGGCTGTACCTTGGTCGCCACCTCACTGATCGTCATCGGGTTGGAGGCCGGCTTGAAGGCCGGGCTCGGCGCCGACTGCACGATCTGCGGCGTCTGGAAGGCGCTCGTGATGGCCGCCCCCGCGACGCCGCCGCCGATCGCCATGGCCGCCAGCGCCAGGCCGGCGATCGCCTTCTGCCCCCCGGTGAAGCCCGGCTTCTTGGCCACGGGCGGTGGCGGGGGCGGCGGCGTCAGGATCGCCGTGTCCTGGCTGGGGAAGCCCCCGGCGGCCGGCGGCTTGGCGCCGAACTGGGTCCAGCCCTGCTCGCGAGGCTCGTTCGCGTCCATCGTCATCTCCTCAAGTCCCGATGCCTCAAGGGTGCCAATGTCGCTGTTAAGGCAGCTTAAGCCGGTGATCAGAGGCTTCTGAACGGGCTGACGCGGGCCTTATCCGCCCTGGTCGGATGAGTCAGGGGCGGTGAGATTCTCATGCGATTCTCAGGCTGGCTTCGGCCAGTACTCGTCACGGAGCAACCGCTTGTAGAGCTTGCCGGTGGGATGACGGGGCAACTCCTCCCGGAAGTCCACGGATCTGGGGCACTTGAAGTGCGCCAGCCGCTCTCTGCAGTACGCGATGAGCTCGGCCTCGAGCGCGGGTCCCGCCTCGTTCATGTCGGCGGGCTGCACCACGGCCTTGACCTGCTCGCCCATCTCCTCATCCGGTACGCCGAAGACCGCCACGTCGGCCACCTTGGGATGGATGGACAGGACGTTCTCCGACTCCTGGGGGTAGATGTTCACGCCGCCGGAGATGATCATGTAGGACCGGCGGTCGGTGAGGTAGAGGAAGCCCTCCTCGTCCAGGTAGCCGATGTCGCCGAGGGTGGTCCAGCCGCGGCCACCCGGGTCCTGGGCGGCGCGGGTCTTGCCGGGGTCGCCGTGGTACTCGAAGGTGAGGCCGTCGGAGAAGTAGATCGTGCCGTGCTCGCCGGGCGGCAGGTCGTTGCCCTCCTCGTCGAGGATGTGCACCTTGCCCAGCAGGGAGCGGCCGACGGTGCCCTTGTGCGCGAGCCAGTCCTGGGGGCCGGCGTAGAGGAAGCCGTTGCCCTCAGTGCCCGCGTAGTACTCGTGGACGATCGGGCCCCACCAGTCGATCATCTGCTCCTTGACGGGGACGGGGCAGGGGGCGGCCGCGTGGATCGCGAACTTGAGACTGGAAATATCGCGCTTTGTCCGCTCTTCTTCAGGAAGTTTGAGCATTTTGATGAACATGGTGGGCACGAGCTGCGAGTGCGTGACGTGATATTTCTCGACAAGTTCTAGATAGCGGACCGGGTCGAACTTCTCCATCACCACCACCGTCGCGCCCAGCCGCTGGAAGGTCATGCAGTAGCGCAGCGGCGCGGCGTGGTAGAGCGGCGCGGGCGAGAGATAGACGCTGTCCCGCTCCGGCGCGAACAGGAACGACACCAGGTTGAACAATGCCCCCGGCTCGTCCAGCGCCGCGTGCGACAGCTTGGGCTTGACGCCCTTCGGCCTGCCGGTGGTGCCCGAGGAGTAGAGCATGTCGGCGCCCTGCGACTCGTCCTCGATCGGCGTGACCGGCTGCGCGGCCACGGCCTGCTCGTAGGAGTCGAAGCCGTCGGCCACGCCGTCCAGCATGAGGCGCAGCCGTACGCCGGTCACGGCCTGCGCCACCTCGGCCAGGTCCGCGCTGGTGATGAAGACCTGGGCCTCGCAGTTGTCCACGATGTAGGCCAGTTCGCCGGCCTGCAGCCGGGAGCTGACCGCGGTGTAGTACAGGCCGGATCGGTGCGCGGCCCAGGCCACGGCCAGGAAGAGCGGATGGTTGGGCAGCATGAACGCGATGTGGTCGCCCGGCCGCAGCCCGGCGGAGCGGAACAGGTGGGCCAGCCGGTTCGACTCCTCGTCCAGCCGGCGGTAGGTGAGGACCTCCCCGGAGCCCGCCATGATCACAGCGGGCTTGTCGGGGGTGACTGCTGCGATGGCTCCCGGGTACATGAACCGAACGATATTCGGTTAAGCGTCCGCCCGGAAGGGCCTGATGACGTAGACGGTGCCCGTACTGGAACGTTGCCAGGCTCGTTCGAAGGTTCTGCGCGGGTAGATCGCCCGCACGCCGCGCGCCGCCGGGTCGTTGGCGATGACGTCGCCGTCGCGGGTGAAGCCGGTGACGACCATGAGGTGGCCGGCGGAGGCGTACCCGAGCTCCTCGCGGGTGAAGGCCAGCGAGGTCACGACCGGCACCCCCGCCGCGACCTGGTCTTCGACCTCGGCCAGCGAGCGCATCCTGGCCACCGACGCGTCGAGTCCGAAACTTCCGGCATAGGCGGTGTTGAAGGCCCAGTTGCCGGTGCCGCCGTAGGCCTTGTCGTAGGTGTGCCTGGCCGCGTGGTCGACCGCCGGGTCCGGATCGGAGCGCGGCACCCAGGACATCTCCCCCGGCCGCGGCCCCTTCTTCCAGTAGGCCAGCACCATCGCGGTGGCGGTCGGGCCGCACCACGCCGCCCCGCCGTGATCGGCGTGCGCGAGCTGCCACTTGCGCGGCACCGCGAGCTCCCGCCCCCACGCGCGCCCGCCGCGGGCCCGCGTCCCGCCCGCGCGCGAGGCCACCGCGCCCAGCGTGCGGATCTCCGGCAGTACGGCGGAGCCCGGCCGCCGGTACAACGACACGCGCAGCCGATAGGCGGTCACCGCCCGCCCAGCCTTGAACACGTCGGCGGCGACCCGCCCCCGCGCGTCCGCCTGCCCTTTCACGGTGGTCCGCACGCCGTCATAGGACCAGCGCCCCATCACGTACCACCCCGATCCGGGCACCCGCAGCTCCACCTTGATCCAACTGCCCGGCGGCGTCACGGCGGTCCACGACGGCACGATCTCGGTGGCGGCGAACCCGATCCGCCGCATCGGCCCGGTCCAGCGGGCCACCTCCCAGGCGCCCGCCCGCACGAAGGCACCGGCCGCGACGCCGGCCTCCCGCTGATAGCCGACCCGCCCGTCCCCCGCCTGCCCTGGCACCACCATCAATATCGCGATCAGAATGCGCACCCTTTATCAATGGCCGCATTCGCGCATATCCCACCCCAAAATTTCTCCCGGGTACGGCGAAGCCGCGATCTCGACGGGGAGAGATCGCGGCTTCGCCGCCCAACCGCGGGGATCAGGAGAAGTGGTACAGGGGCTGCCAGCCCGAGTGGTGGCTCTTCGGCCCGAAGAAGCCGCCCCGGCTCACGTCCACGTAGATGTGCGCGGCGTTCTTACCGGAGAACGAGTAGTGCTTCGGGTTCTTGGTGCAGTTTCTGAAGTTCTTGAAGGAGGTCGAGCCGTCGAAGCCGACGACCTTGAACGTCTCCCACGCGCACTTCTTGCCGCCCCACCACTTGGTGTTGGTGAGCTTGCTGTCGACTGTGTAGAAGTAGTGGTGCTTCCACTTCCACACCTTCTTCTTGACCTTCTCCACGACCCACTTGCAGTGCTTGTTGCCGTGCTTGTCCTTCCAGCAGATCTTCTTCTTGACGTGGAAGGTCTTCCAGTACCAGAACTTGTAGGGCTTCTTGTCGACGCTGACGTGGCCCTCGGCCCTGGACTTGTGGTCGCTGGAGAAGTAGGGCCCCCAGTCCGCTTCGTAGTACGACGAGGCGGTTGTGGTGGTGGCCGCTGTGGTCGCGGTCGTCGCGCCGGCGACGGCCGGGGCGGCGACGGCGGCCATGGTGGCCGCCGCGACGCCGATCAGGATTCGTGAGACGAATCGCACTTCGAGGTCCTCCTCGGGAGAGGTAGTGCTGACTCGTCATTGGTACGCCGCCGGGATTGCCGAACACTTTCAAATTACTTGATAAGGCTCTTTTCCCGATCTTTGACAAATAATAAAGATCCCCCTCCGGAAATCGCCGTGGAGGGGGATCTTTGTTTTCCGGGTCATTCGGCCGGGATGACCGCGCCCGCGTACTTGCTCTTGATGAACTCCTTGACCTTCGGGTCCTGCAGCAGCTTGCCCAGGGTCACGACGCCCGCGTCCTTTTCGTGGCCTTCCTGCACGACCAGGCCGTTGACGTACGGGTTGCCCTCGGTCTTCTCCAGCACCAGCGCCTGCGAGGCCGGCTTCAGGCCCGCCTCGATGGCGTAGTTGCCGTTGATGACCGCCGCGTCGACGTCCTCCAGCGAGCGGGGCAGCAGCGGCGCCTCCAGCGGCTTGAAGGTCAGCTTCTTCGGGTTGCCGGTGACGTCGCGCTCGGTGGCGGCGGTGCCGACGCCCTCCTTCAGCGTGATCAGGCCGTTGTCGGCCAGCAGCTTGAGCGCGCGGCCGAGGTTCGTGGCGTCGTTCGGCACCGCGACGGTCGCCTCGTTCGCCAGCGCGGCGACGTCGGTGATCTTCTTCGAGTACAGGCCCAGCGGCTCCAGGTGGACCGGGGTGACGAAGCTGAGCTTGGTGCCCTTGGACTTGTTGAAGTCGTCCAGGTACGGCTTGTGCTGGAAGAAGTTGGCACCCAGCTGGCCCTCGTTGAGCTGGACGTTCGGCTGCACGTAGTCGGTGAACTCGACCACTTCGAGGTTCAGCCCGGCCTGCTTGGCCAGGTTGTCCTTGACGAAGGTGAGGATCTCCGCGTGCGGCACCGGGCTGGCGCCCACCTTGAGCACCGTGTCGGCCGACTCGGCCGCCGGCTGGGCCGAGCTGGTGGCGGACTGCGACGTACCGCATGCGGCGAGCAACAACGAAAGGGCAGCGACACCCACGAAAGCGCGAATCTTCATATTGATCTTCCTTTTGATGTGAAAGAACTACTTGTGCGACATCCGCCGCGCGACGAGGTCCCCGAGGCTCTGGATCAGCTGCACGAGCACGATGAGCACCACGACGGTGGCGAACATGACCTGCCCCTCGAACCTCAGATACCCATACCGGACGGCCAGGTCCCCGAGCCCGCCGCCGCCGACGGTCCCCGCCATGGCCGAATACCCGACCAGAGCGACCACGGTGACGGTGATCCCCGCGACGATCCCGGGCAGCGCCTCAGGCAGCAGAACCTTCCGCACGATCGCGGTACGGCTTGCGCCCATGGCCTGGGCCGCCTGGACCACATCCCCGCCGACCTCCCGCAGCGCCGTCTCCACGAGCCGCGCGAAGAACGGCACCGCGCCCACGGTCAACGGCACGACCACGGCGATGGTCCCGATCGTCGTCCCCACCACCAGGCGGGTGAAGGGGATGATCGCGATCATCAGCACGATGAACGGCAGCGACCGCCCGACGTTGACGACCGCCCCGAGCACCGCCTTGAGCGCCGGAACCGGCCGCAGCCCACCCCGATCGAACACGACCAGCGAGACGCCGAGCGGCAGCCCGAGCACCACGGTGAACAGAGTGGCCAGCCCCACCATGGCCGCCGTCTGCCCGGCACCTTCCCAGAGCAGCGGAACAATCTCATCCCAGGTCACAAAACCCCCTCCCCCAACACTCCGGCCACCGAGACAGCCCTCACCCCTCCACCCCGCACCGCAGCGGCGTCACGGCCCAGGGCGGCGTCACGCACCGGAGCGGGGCGGACGGAGGCAACCCCTGACCACCGGACCCCGGGCCCCTCCGGCGCCGGGCCGGCGGGACGTGGTGCGGCGGAGACCGGCGCGACACGCACCCATCCCAGCCCGCGTTCCTGCGCCGAGACGGCGGGGTGGTGGGCGGTGGTGGGCTGCGCAGCAGGTGCGGCGGGTGACAGGGGTACGGTGGCGGGCCGAGTACGCGTCGTGGCGGTGGGGGCCACGTCCGGCGTGCGCGGCGCTCGGATGATCGGCGCGAGCCCACGGCGGCGGGCGGCGCCCACCTGGCCCCGCCGTACCGGAAGAGCGCGAACAGCGGCCACCCGAGCGGGAAGAGCGAGAACGGCGAACCGCCACAACCCCCGGACGGGAGCAAGAACGGAGAGAGCGGCGGTCACGGGGCCACCTCCACGAGCAGGCCCTTGTCGCGCAGGTACGAGAGCGCGGCCGGGTCGCCGGAGAGGGTGACGCGCAGGCGGCCCACCCGGGAGCCGGCGAGGTCTTCGATGGCGCCGCCCAGCACGTTGATGTCGGCGTCGAACTTGCGGACGACCTCCGAGATCACCGGCTCGTCGGCGTGGCCGGTGAAGGTGAGGGTGATGTCGCCCGGTGACGGCGCCGGCAGGGGGAAGATCTCGCGGGTCAGGCGCGAGCCCGGGGTGCGGATGAGGCCGGCGATGGTGCCGGATTCCTCGATGCGCCCGCCGGACATGATGGCCACCGAGTCGCAGACCGCCTTGACGACGTTCATCTCGTGGGTGATCAGCAGGATGGTGAGGCCGAGTTCGGTGTTGAGGCGCTTCAGGAGCGCCAGGATCGAGTCGGTCGTGGCGGGGTCCAGGGCGGAGGTGGCCTCGTCGGACAGCAGTACCGCCGGGTTGCCGGCCAAAGCCCTGGCGATGCCGACCCGCTGCTTCTGACCGCCGGACAGCTGCCTCGGGCGGTCGGCGCCGCGGCCGCCGAGCCCGACGAGGTCGAGGAGCTCGGCCACGCGGCGTTCGCGTTCGGCCCGGGGCACGCCCATGACCTCCAGCGGGAAGGCCACGTTGCCGGCGACGGTCCGCGACGACAGCAGGGCGAAGTGCTGGTGGATCATGCCGATGCGCTGGCGGGCCTGGTTGAGCTCGCGGTCGCCGAGCCGGGTCAGGTCCTGGCCGTCGACGGTGACGGTGCCGGCGTCGGGGCGTTCGAGGAGGTTGACGCAGCGCAGCAGCGTGCTCTTGCCGGCGCCGCTCTGGCCGAGCACGCCGAAGATCTCGCCCTTGCGCACGTGCAGGTCGACGCCGTCGAGCGCGGCGGTGTCCCCGTACTGCTTGCGCAGGCCAGAAGCCTGGATCACGAAATTTCCCCATCACGGATGGCGACCACGCGCTGGCGGGCCGCTGAGACGAACTCAAGCTGGAACAGGCTGGTGAGGGGGAAGTGCTAGCGCGTGCCGGGGTGGAAGGGCAGGTGGCTGAGCCTGCGCAGCACGTAGCTGGGTGGTGCGATCATGAGGAAGTACCTTCGGCGAGAACGGGCGGGGCGGGTTCGCTCAGCGGGCCGGACAGGCCATCGCCCGCATTCGGCGCATGCCACGACACATGACGTCGCCCATGGCGCTCATGTCTTTCGCGTATGCCTCGTTCACGCTGGTGCCAACGACCTCTTTACCGTGCCCTATTCCCCCGGCCCGCTGTGAGCTGCCTCACGGGCCCGGAACGCCAAGCTGCCCCGCCGTACCAGATCCAGCTGGTACGGCGGGGCAGGCGCGGGAGGCGTCAGGCGGCCGCGGAGGCGGCGACCTTGGCCGGGGCGAGGGCGATGTCCAGGACCTCGCGCACGTCGCCGACCGCGTGGATGGTCAGCTCGTCGCGGATCTCCTGGGGCAGATCGTCCAGGTCGGGCTCGTTGCGGGCCGGGATGAGCACCGTGGTGATGCCCGCCCGGTGCGCCGCGAGCAGCTTCTGCTTGACGCCGCCGATCGGCAGGACCCGCCCGGTGAGCGAGATCTCGCCGGTCATCGCGACGTCGTTGCGGACGAGGCGGCCGGACAGCAGCGAGGCCAGGGCGGTGGTGAGCGTGACGCCCGCCGACGGGCCGTCCTTGGGGACGGCGCCGGCCGGGAAGTGCACGTGCACCGACCGGTCCTTCAGCGCGGTGACCGGCAGCTCCAGCTCCGCGCCGTGGCTGCGGAGGTAGGACAGGGCGATCCTGGCCGACTCCTTCATCACGTCGCCGAGCTGGCCGGTGAGCGTGAGCCCGGTGTCGCCGGTCTCGGGGTCGGCCAGCGACGCCTCGACGTAAAGGACGTCGCCGCCCGCTCCGGTGACCGCCAGGCCGGTGGCCACGCCGGGCACCGAGGTGCGCTGCTTGGACTCCGGCAGCGATGACTCGGGCACGAACCGCGGACGGCCGAGGTAGTCGACGAGCGCCTCGGCGCTGACCGTGACGGGGACCTCGTCCTTCGCCGCGATCTTGCGGATCACCCTGCCGACCGCGCGCTCCAGGGAGCGCACGCCCGCCTCGCGGGTGTACTCGGTGGCCAGGCGGCGCAGCGCGCCGTCCTCGAAGGAGATCTCCGCGGGCTCGAAACCGGCCTGCTTGAGCTGCTTGGGCAGCAGGTGGTCGCGGGCGATGGCGAGCTTCTCGTCCTCGGTGTAGCCGTCGAGGGTGACGACCTCCATCCGGTCGAGCAGCGGCCCGGGGATGGCCTCCAGGACGTTGGCCGTGGCCAGGAAGAGCACGTCCGACAGGTCGAGCTCGACCTCGAGGTAGTGGTCACGGAAGGTGTGGTTCTGGGCCGGGTCGAGCACTTCGAGCAGCGCCGCGGTCGGGTCGCCCCGGTAGTCGGCGCCGACCTTGTCGACCTCGTCGAGCAGGACGACGGGGTTCATCGAGCCCGCCTCCCTGATCGCGCGGACGATGCGGCCGGGCAGCGCGCCCACGTAGGTGCGCCGGTGGCCGCGGATCTCGGCCTCGTCGCGCACGCCGCCGAGGGCGACGCGGACGAACTTGCGGCCCATCGAGCGCGCGACTGACTCGCCGAGCGAGGTCTTGCCGACTCCGGGAGGACCGGCGAGGGCGAGGACTGCGCCGCTGCGGCGGCCGCCCACCACGCCGAGGCCCTTGTCCTGGCGCCGCTTGCGCACGGCCAGGTGCTCGATGATGCGGTCCTTGACGTCGTCGAGGCCGGTGTGGTCGGAGTCCAGCACCTCACGGGCGCCGTTGATGTCGTAGGTGTCGTCGGTCCTGGTGTTCCAGGGGATGTCGAGGACGGTGTCGAGCCAGGTGCGGATCCAGCCGGTCTCGGGCGACTGGTCGGAGGTCCGCTCCAGCTTGTCGACCTCCTTGAGCGCGGCCTCGCGTACCTTCTCGGGCAGGTCGGCGGCCTCGACGCGGACGCGGTAGTCCTCTTCCTCGCTCTCGGCCGAGTCGCCCTTGAGCTCCCTGAGCTCCTTCTGGACGGCCGAGAGCTGCTGGCGGAGCAGGAACTCGCGCTGCTGCTTCTCCATGCCCTCCTGGACGTCCTTGCGGATCGTCTCGGCGACGTCGAGCTCGGCGAGGTGCTCGCGTGACCAGTCGACCAGCTTCGCCAGCCGGTCGGCGGGGTCGGGCGCCTCCAGCAACTCGACCTTCTGCGCGGTGGTCAGCCACGGCGTGTAGCCGGAGCTGTCGGCCAGCACGGAGGGGTCGTCGATCTGGTTGACCTGGTCGACCACCTGCCAGGCGCCGCGCTTCTGCAGAATGGTCGTGGCCAGCGCCTTGTACTCGCGGGCCAGCTCATGCGCCTGCTCGCCGGCCTCCACGCGGTCGACGCTGTCGGCCTCGACCCACAGGGCCGCGCCGGGCCCGGTGGTGCCGGTGCCCACGCGCACGCGGTTCACGCCGCGTACGACCGCCGCGGGCTCACCGCCCGGCAGTCTTCCGACCTGCTCCACCACGGCCTGCACACCGATCGCGCCATATCTGCCGTCGATCCGGGGAACGAGAAGCACCCGTGGCTTGTTGCCACCGGATGCCTGGGCCGCGTCTATCGCAGCACGCACCTCGGAGTCGGACAGGTCGAGCGGCACCACCATTCCGGGCAGGACGACCTCGTCGTCCAGCGGCAGCACCGGGAGGATCAGCTTCTCACTCATGCGAACTCCAAAGGGTTGAGTTATACCGACTCAATTCATCAGAGCCCTCGAATGTTCCCAAGCTTGCCGATGTTCGCTCACGGCGATCGTAATCATGTAAGTAGCCCCTGAGAGTGACGCCGGCTACCCGGTGCCGGACATAAGGTCATTCAGGTGATCTCCGCCCTGGTGCGGCCGCTGAAGTTCGCACTGTTCACGGGCAAAGCCGAGCCGCCTCCTCTCGCGACCCGCCGCACGCGCGTCTCCGCGCCGCGCTGGCTGGCCCCCTTCACCACCCTCGACTGGGTACGGCTGGCCGAGCTGACCCTCGCGATCCTCCTCTACGCCACGGCCAGCTCCGACCTGTGGCAGCGGCTCTACGACAAGCAGATGACGTCGCCACCGGCTCTGCCGTTCCAGCTCGCCCTCGTGTCCCTGTCCCTGCCCGTGGCCCTGCGCGACCGCTGGCCGCTGGGCGCGTGGCGGACCGCGCTGGTGACGCTGCCGGCGTACGTGTACATCGACCGGATGATCGACGGGTTCCCCGACCAGGGCATGACGTACTCGTGGCCGCTGGTCCTGATGTACCTGCTGGTCCTCTACACCGTGGCCTCGCGCAACTCCGAGGCCGTGTCCATCGCCGTGTGGGCCGTCTCGATGCTCTATCTGCTCGTGTTCAACTCCAACGTGGTGCCGGTCGGCGCGGCCGTCCTCGCGGTGCCGCTGGTGCTCGGCTACAACGTGCGGGCCCGGCGCAGGGCCTCGGCCAAGCTGGTCGAGGAGTCGCAGCTCAAGGTGGTGGCCGAGGGGGCGCAGGCCGTACTGGAGGAAAGGGCGCGCATCGCGCGCGAGCTGCACGACGTGGTCGCGCACCACATGTCGGTGATCGCCATCCAGGCCGAGGCGGTGCCGCTCAAGGCGGCCGGGGACGCCAAGCAGTTGGAGGAGGGGCTGGCGGTGATCCGCTCGCTGTCGCTGGACGCGATCGCCCAGCTCCGGCAGGTGCTCGGCGTGCTGCGCGACGCCGACGGGCGCAAGGAGACCACGCCGCAGCCGGACCTGGAGGGGATCGACGCGCTCGTGGCCAACGCGCGGGCGGCCGGGCTGGCCGTGCTGTTCAGAAGATCGCCACAGGTGGAGGAGGTGCCGCAGGCCGTGGGGCTGTCGGCGTACAGGATCGTGCAGGAGTCGCTGAGCAACGTCATGCGGCACGCGCCGGGGGCGACCGTCTCCCTGGAGGTCGCGCGAGAGGGAGACGAACTGGTCGTACGGGTCGCCAACGGCCCCGGAGCCAGGCCCGCCGAATCCTCGGCCGGGGCCGGGCACGGGCTGGTGGGCATGCGGGAACGGGCGGTGCTGCTCGGCGGCACGCTGGAGGCGGGGCCGATCGCCGACGGCTTCGAGGTCGTCGCCCGGCTGCCCCTGGAGGCGGCGTGATCAGGGTCATGATCGCCGACGACCAGGGCATGGTACGCACCGGCTTCACCGTCTTCCTCGGCGCCCAGAGCGACATCGAGGTGGTGGGCGAGGCGGCCGACGGCGCGCAGGCGGTCGAGCGGGCGGCGGAGCTGCGGCCGGACGTGATCCTGATGGACGTGCGCATGCCGGTGATGGACGGCCTCGAAGCAACCCGAATCATCGCCCAACGCGAGGATATTTCGGCAAAAATCCTGATCCTGACCACCTTTGACCTGGACGACTACGTCTACGAGGCCCTGCGGTCCGGCGCCAGCGGCTTCCTGCTGAAGGACGCCTCGGCCGTCCAGCTCGCCGAGGCCGTCCGCGTGGTCGCCGGCGGGGACGCCCTCCTCGCCCCCGCCGTGACCCGGCGCCTGATCCGCGAGTTCGCCCGCCTCGGCGGCCCGCGCGCCCCGTCCACCCGCCGCCTGGGCCAGCTGACCGAGCGCGAGACCGAGGTCCTCGTCCTGGTCTCGCGCGGCCTGTCCAACCAGGAGGTCGCCGGCAAGCTGGTCCTGTCGGAGCAGACGGTCAAGACGCACGTGGGCCGCGTGCTGACCAAGCTCGGCCTGCGCGACCGCGCCCAGGCCATCGTCTACGCCTACGAGACCGGCCTCGTCCGCCCGGGAGACTGACGCCGGCTTCCCGGGACGTCAGCTCGCGACCGAGACCGTGACCGTCTGCCCGTCGCGGACCGGCAGGATCGCGACGGTGTACCGGACGCCGTCGATCGTCTTCTGGATGCCCGGCACGCGGTGCCCGGCGACCGTCAGCTTGCGGTGCCCGGCCGGAAAGCGGGCCTCCCAGAACGTGAGCCCGCCGGTGCGGTTGGTGAAGGTGGTCGAGGTCTGGCCGTCGTGGCGGACGTCCACGGTGCCGCCGCCGACCGGGACGGCGTCCACGCGCAGCCAGGGGATGTCGCCGGGCAGGCGCGACTGGGTGGCCACCGTACGCCTCGGGGCGTCGGGCTGGACGCCCATCAGGCCCTCCACGGTCTGGCTGACCAGGGTGAACGGAACCTCCGGGTAGTCCCCGTTGAGGCCCTGGCGGTTGCTGACGTGGCGGGTGTCGCGCTGGTCGTAGACGTGCTGCATCCACTTCCAGGCGGTGTCGTTGCGGTTGTGGCGGAAGAAGGTGTCGGGCAGGTAGGTGATCGCCTCGATGTTGGCCGGCCGGTCGGGGCCCGAGGCCTGCGTGTCGACGAAGTCGAGGTAGGCGTCGTTGCGCGGGCCCGCGTCGATGATGCCCTTCATCGGCATGAACCAGCTGTTCTCCTTGCCGAAGCCGGTCAGCGGGGCGCCGTCGATCGTGTAGGCGCGCACGAACTCATCCGAGCCGGGCTTCACGCTCCAGGTCTGGTTGAAGTAGCGCTTGAGGTCGCGGGCGCGGGCCCCGGTCTCCATCGACAGGCGTACCTCACGCTTGTCCAGGGCCATGTCGGCCAGCGCGCGGTAGGCCTGGTACTGGGCGCCGATGCCGTCGCCCGCCTCGGCCAGCGGCTCGCGGCTGACCTCGTTGTAGCTGGCCACGCCCTGGAAGATGCCCCTGCCGGTGCCCTCGGCGACGCCGTTCGGCTTGGCGCCGTCGTGCTGCTGGATGAAACCGGTGGTGGCGTTGCGGTAGTAGTCCCAGAAGACCGGGTCGTCGAGGTAGGCACGGTCGCCGGTCCAGCGGAAGGCCTGGTTGGCCTTCTCGACCAGCTCGAACGTGGCCGGCACCTCGCGCACGAAGTTCGTCGGCGACTTGTAGTCGATGGTGTGCCAGGTCTTGGCGTCGAAGTTGATCGCCCACACCGGATAGAACTTGTGCTCAGGCGTGGCGCTGGCGGCGAACGAGCGCAGCATGTTCTTGTTCTCGGCGTCGAAGCCGAGGATGTGCGCGCCGGCGAGCTGGTGGGCGAAGTCACGCGAGTAGTACGCGGTGCGGTGGGCGTAACCACCCCAATAGGTCGGGGTGTACGGGGCTTCGCCCGGGTCGACCGGGTTGGTGGCCCCGATGTTGATCGGCCCGACGACGCCGTCCTGGTGGACCCACCCGGCGGCCTTGGCCTTGGCCCAGTCGAACATCGCGACGACCTTGGGGGTGCCCGAGCTGACCCGCGGGTCGGCGGGGGCGGCAGGGGAGATCATGAGGTCGTCGGCGTTGACCCAGCCGGACCCGGAGCCGAACGCGATCTCCAGGGTGTCGCCGGCGTTCAGGCTCAGGCGCGACAGGGTGTAGCGGCTGTAGATGCCGCGGGCGGGCAGCGTGACGCTCGCCGCCTCGGCGCCGTTGACCTTGGCGGAGAACGTGCCGCCCGCGCCGCCGGTGGCGATCCAGGCGGAGATCGAGTAGCGGCCGGCGGCCGGCACCGTGATCGACTGGCTGACGCTCTTGCCGGGGCCGGAGTCGAGGTAGATGAGCCTCGTGCCGCCGTGGGGGTTGTTGGTGGCGACGCCGGAGCCGGCGGTGAACGTCCAGCCCTCGGGGCCCTTCTCGAAGCCGGGGTTGACGATGACGAGCGGTGCGGCTGCGGAAGCGGCCTCGGCGGGGGTGACGAGAGCGGCGGCGAGGAGGGCGGAGGTTAACACGACGCGTTTCATGGGGTCTCCCGATGATCGGATGAATCGTGCGGAACTGCGGAAGGAAGGGACCGGGACGAAAGAGGTCAGGCGCGGGGCGGAGCCGTGGAGCCGCGCACGACCAGTTCGGGGTTGAACAACAGCTCGCCCGTGGGCACCTCGCGGCCGCTCACCAGCGCGACCACTCCCCGGGCGACCTCCTTGGCCAGCCGGTCGACCGGCTGGCGTACGGTGGTCAGCGGCGGGTCGGCGAACTCCATGATCATGGAGCCGTCGTGCCCGACCACGGACAGGTCGGCGGGCACCGACAGGCCCTCGCGGCGGGCCCCGCGGATCACGCCGAGCGCCATGAAGTCGCTGGCCGCGACGATCGCGGTCACACCCTGCTTGAGCAGGCTCAGCGCGGCGGACTGGCCGCCCTCGATGGTGTAGTGCTGCCGGACGATCCACCGCTCGGTCTCGGTGGCGCCGCGCCTGGCCAGCGCCGCGCGGAAGCCCTTGACCCGCCGGTCGGCGGGCTGGTTGCCGACCGGGCCCGAGGCGATGCCGATCGCGCGGTGCCCCAGCGCCCACAGGTGGTCGACGGCCAGCTCGGCCGACTGGAAGTCGTCGGTGGAGTAGACGGGCGCGTCGTGGCCCTCGAATCCGCCGTTGACGCCGACGAACGGGATGCGGCGCGCCGCCAGCACGTTGAAGGTCTCGGGGTCGGCGCCCTCGACGGTGTTGCTGGCCGACAGGAACACCACCGCCGCGACGCCGTGGTCGGCCAGCGACGTGACGAACTCGCGCTCCTGTATGCCGCCGGGCAGCGCCGGGCAGAGCACGCCCTTGAGCCCGTGGGGCGCCAGCGCCGCCTCGATCAGCTCGCTGGCCTCGGAGAAGAACGGGTTCGACAGCCACGGCGTGATCACCGCGACGATCTGGCCGCGGGTGGAGCGTTCGTAGCCGAGCTCGTTCATGGCGCGCTCGACGGCCTCGCGGGTCTTGGCGGCGACCCCGGAGCGCCGGTTGATGACCCGGCTGACCGTGGCCTCGCTCACGCCCGCGCGGGCGGCCAGCTCGGTGATGCCGATCTTCACGGGGTCCCCTCCAGAGTCGCCAGCCCGGAGGGCGGCACGGACAGCACGCTCAGGCCGGGCTCCAGCCGCCGCCGCGCCCGCTCGATGATACGGCCGGCGGCGTCGTGGACCACGGTGGCGAACACCCCTCCAGGCCCGGCCACGTCGAGGACGAGGCGCGGCGAAGCCGTACCGTTGACCAAGGTGATCTTACGGTGCCCGGCGGTGTCCAGGACCGCTACCCGCTCGGCCGTGACGGTGATGACGCAGGCGTCGCCGCGCGCGGCCCGCACGACGGGGTAGAGCTCGTCCGGACGGCCCGGCTCGACCTCGCCGTCGAGCAGCAGCGGACGCAACCGCCGCCACTGCGCGAGCCAGAAGCGCAGCATCTCGCGCTGCTCTCCGCCGAGCCCTGCCAGCCGCGCGGAGATCTGCGGTACGGCGTGCAGCGCCCCGATCAGCTGCCTGGCGGCGCTCGCGGGCGGCGCGGCCGGGTCCCACATGAGCATGTCGGAGTGAACGGCCCCGCGCACGGCCAGCAGCCCGACGTCGATCGTGCGCACCCGGTTGGCCACGGCGTCGGCGGGGCAGTCGTCGGCCCGCAGCATGTTCCCGAAGCCCGCCATGCCCGGCCCCACATACGGCTGCCGCAGCTCGATCAGCGCCTCGGGCCCCAGCGCCGCCCGTACCTCGGTCAGCAGGAGGCGCATGGCCTCGCCCACGTCGGCGACGTCGCCGTGGGTGGGCTTGCCGGCGTAGACCATGGCGTCGTCCAGGAAGTCGATCTTCAGCCCGTCGAGGCCGTAGTCGTGGACCAGGCGGGCGCACGTGTCCACGACGTGCCGCCGGACCTCGGGGCGGCGGGGGTCGAGCACGCGGGCGCCGGGCGGGCCGCCGGAGGCGGGGGCGTACCGGGCGAGCGCGTCGAAGCAGTCCGCCTCGGCCCCGAGCAGGAGCGGCGCGACCCAGAGCAGATACTTGAGGCCGAGCGCCCGGACCCGGGCGACATGACCCGCCAGGTCCGGAAATTTCGTGACATCGGGTTGCCAGTCGCCCACACCCGGATAGCCGCGCCCGTTCCCCTTCTCCTGCCAGCCGTCGTCCACGATGACCACACCGCAGCCCAGCTCCGCCGCCAGCCGGGCCTCCTCCTCCACGGCCGCCGCCTCGACGGCCTGGCTGAAGCCGTACCAGGTGGAGTAGACCGGCTCCCGGGCCGCGGCGGGCACCGGCGCGAGCCCCCGTCCCAGCTCGGCCCGCAGCAGCCGCATCGCCACCGCGACACTCGCCGACCGGGGCGCGAGGTAGAGCCGGTAGGTCCCGGCGGGCGCCCGCAGATGCACCACGAAAGCCTTGTTCTCCTCCGACACCCCGAACCGCATGGAACACTCGGGCACCGGATCGGCGGCGGCGAAGGCCAGCATCGTCCGGCCGGAGCTGTCATAGAGGCAGCCGGCCGCGGCCCCCTTGACCAGCGAGATCTCGGCCCGCCCCGCCCAGTCGGCGACGATCGTCCGGCTCCAGCGGCAGTCGGGGTGCCAGAACCCCACCGCGTCCCCGAGCGCCACCGACAACCGGATCTCCATCTCCTCCCCGGAGTGGATCTCCAGCACCGCGGCGCCGCCGGGCAGCCGCTTCGGCTCCCTGCGCGCGGAGGGGGGCAGCACCGCCAGCCGTACGTCATCGAGCAGGTGGGCGGTGGGCACGGGCATCAGCCCCGCCGTCGTGACGCTCACTCTTTCACAGCTCCAGCGAGAAGTCCGGACACGAAGTGTCGTTGCAGCAACAGGAACAGCACGGCCATCGGGAGGGCGGCGACGGCCGTTCCGGCGAGGATCTGGCCGTAGTCGGTCTCCGTGGCGCCCTGCAGGGAGGCGATGGCCAGCGGGATGGTGTAGGCGTCCTTGGTACGGAGCGCGATGAGGGGCCAGACGAAGTCGTTCCACTGGTAGAGGAACAGGTAGATGCCCAGGGCGGCCAGGGCCGGGCGCATCGGCGGCAGGACGATGCGGATGAACAACCGCAGTTCGCCGCAGCCGTCGGCGCGGCCGGCCGCCAGGAGCTCGTCCGGGAGCGCGGACATGCTCTGGCGCATCAGGAAGATCCCGAACGGCAGCGCCAGGTTCGGCAGGACGATGGCCTGGTAGGTGTTGAGCCAGTCGAGTGCCAGCATCATCTTGAACAACGGCACCAGCGTCACCTGGCTCGGGATCACCAGGCCGAGCATGAGCAGGCCGAACAGGAGTTCCCTGCCTTTGAAGGAGTACTTGGCGAAGCCGTACCCGGCCAGGGTGCAGACAGCGCCGGACAGGATCGTGTAGATCAGCGAGATCAGCAGGGAGTTGAGCACGGTCCTGCTGAAGCCGATGCCCTCTTCGAGGTTGGCGAGGTTGTCCAGGAGGTGGCCGCCGGGCAGCAGCGGGGGCGGGCTGCCGAAGATGTCGCCGGTGCTGTGGGTGCTCGCGATCGCCAGCCAGTAGAACGGCACCAGGACGACGGTGACGGTGATGAGCAGCGTCGAGGTCAGCATCACCTTTCTCATGATTTTTCACCCAGGAACTTGAACTGCACGATGCCGAGGATCGCGATGATGACCGCCAGCGCGTAGGCGATGGCCGAGGCGTAGCCGAAGTCGAAGTAGCGGAAGCCGTTCATGTAGAGGTACATGCCGAGCGTCAGGGTGGCGTTGTCGGGTCCGCCGCCGGTCAGCACGTACGGCTCGTCGAACAGCTGCAGCGTGCCGATCGTCGACATGACCACCGTGAGCAGCAGCACCGGCCGCAGTCCCGGCAGCGTCACGTGCCAGAACCGGCGCCAGGCGCCCGCGCCGTCGACCGAGGCCGCGTCGTAGTGGTCCTTGGGCAGCGCCTGCAGCCTGGCCAGGTAGATGACCGCGTTGTAGCCGGTGTAGTGCCAGGTCAGCGCGAGGCCGACGGCGATGCGCGCCCACAGGGTGTCGGTGAGCCAGGGGATCTCCGGGACGCCGAACAGCCCGAGGAACCAGTTGACCAGCCCGCCCTGCGGGTTGAGCAGGACCCCGAACAGGATGCCGTACGCCACCAGCCCGGTCACCATCGGCAGGAAGAAGCCCAGCCGGAAGAACGCCTTCATCTTCAGCAGCGGCGAGTTGAACGCCACCGCCAGCGCGATCGCGATCCCCAGCATCAGCGGCACCTGCACGACCATGATGAGCGCGGTGTTGCGCAGCGCCGTCCAGAACAGCGGGTCGCCGGCCAGGCGCTCGTAGTTCGCGGTGCCGGCGAACGTCTGCAGCGCCCCGTCGGTCCTGAACAGGCTGAGCACGAACGACCAGGCGATCGGGTACAGCTTGAAGATCGCGAACAGCCCGACGGCGGGCAGCACGAACAGGTACGGCGCCAGCCGCATCGGCGACCTGAGGGCGCTCACCGTCACCGCAGCACCTTGCGGCCGGTCTGGCCGGCGAGCAGGTCGGCCGCCTCCTTGAGCACCGCTGCCGGGTCGGCGCCCTTGAGCAGCACCTTCGTCTGCGCGTCGGTGACGGCCTTGAGCGCGCGCGGGTAGTCGGCGGAGTAGTTGGTGACGTAGGAGGGCTGCTTGAGCGAGTCGAGGAAGATCTCGCCCTTCTTCTGACCGCCGAAGAACGGCGACGCCTCGTGGAAGGCCGGGTCCTCGTAGGCGGACATGAGCGCCGGCGCGATGCCCTTGCCCTTGTAGATCGCGACCTGGTTCTCCGGGCGGGTCAGCACGAACTCGGCGAAGGCGAACGCCGCCTCGCGGTGCTTGCTGGTGCCGGTGACGGCCAGGTGGGTGGAGTTGACGACAGCCGAGGTCTTGCCGCCCTGGGTGACGGCGGGCGGGAGCCGTACCTTCCACTTGCCCTTCTCGGCCGGGACGGTCTCCTCGATGATGCCGCCGAACCAGGTGGGCATCGGCTGGACGGCCACGCCGCCCTTCTTGATCGAGCCGATCATCGCCTCCCAGCCGCCGCCGTAGTCGGCGACCAGGCCGGCGTCGTTGAGCTTCTTGATGATGGTCAGCGCGGTGACCCCGGCGGGCGAGTCGAGGGTGATGTTGCCCTGCATGTCGAAGTAGAAGGCGTCCTGGAGCTGCATGAGCGCCTGGAACAGGTTGGCGGAGTCGGCCTGGGTGGCGGCCTTGTCGATGCCGAGGAGCTGGACGCCGGTCTTCTCCTTGAGCTTGATCCCGGCCTCGATCATCTCGTCCCAGGTCTGGACGGCCTCGACGTCGACGCCGGCCTTCTCGAAGAGGTCGGCGCGGTAGTAGAAGCCGGCGGAGTTGGCCTCCCAGGGCAGGGCGTAGACCTTGCCGGAGCGGCTGACGGTCTCCCACATGCCCTGGGCGAAGCTGCCTTTGTGCTTGTCGGCGCCGAGGGGGACGAGGTCGGCGAGGCCGTCCGGAAATTTCTCGATATAGGCGGGCAGGTAGTCGACGCCGATGTGCAGCACGTCGCCCAGCCCCTGCCCTCCGGCGGCGAGCCCGGTCGTGATCTTGTCCCAGATGGCCGGGTTGCCGATGTCCTGGACGTCGACCTTGACGCCGGGGAACTGCTTGGTGAAGGCCGGGACCAGCTCCTTCATCATCGCCGCCGGCCCCTGCCAGCTCCACACGGTGATCTCGCCGGTCGCGGCGGTGCCGGTGGGGCCAGCCTTGACCGGTTGGGCGCCACCTCCGCCGCAGGCGCTGAGCAGGGTGCCTCCGGCGGCCAGGGCGCTGAGCTGGAGGAAACGGCGACGGTACATGGGCGGTCTCTCCTGTGGGGGGGGGTTCGCGAGGATTGCCCGGGACGTTACCGGGGCATTTCCGCGCTTGCAATCCTTCGATGAAAACTTTCGTGATTCTGTGACAGCTGCGCAGCAAGTCCGAGGTGGCGTACAGTCGCACCGTGGATCCGGTCCAGCTCTTCCACGACGTGGCGGACAGCGTGCCCGCCTACCGCGCCTTCCTCGCCGCGCACGGCGCCGACCCCCGCGCCACGCCGTTCCACGACCTCCCGCTGACCACCAAGGACACCTACACGCGCCGCTACCCTCTGCCCGACCTGTGCAGGGGCGGCGTGATCGGCGACATGATCGCCGTCTCCTCCGGCTCGACCGGCGAACCGTCCTTCTGGCCCCGCTCCGCCGCCGACGAGCGGGTCATCGCCGACCGCTTCGAGGAGGTGTTCGACGCCTTCGAGACCCGCTCCCGCCGTACGCTCGCCGTCGTCTGCTTCGCCCTCGGCACCTGGGTGGGCGGCCTGTTCACGCTCAACTGCGTGCGCCACCTGGCCGAGCGCGGCCACCGCGTCACCGCGATCGCGCCCGGCAGCGACAAACGCGAGATCCTGCGGGTGATCCCGCCGCTGGCGCCGCATTTCGACCAGGTCGTCCTGCTCGGCTACCCGCCGTTCCTGAAGGACGTGATCGACGCCGGGTCCGGCTGGGCCGCGTACAACCTGAAGCTGGTCACGGCGGGCGAGGTCTTCAGCGAGGAGTGGCGCACGCTGGTGTGCGAGCGCGCCGGCATCGCCGACCCCGTCACATCCACCGCCAGCCTGTACGGCACCGCCGACGCGGGCGTCCTCGGCAACGAGACCCCGCTCTCCATCGAACTGCGCCGCTTCCTGTCAGGCCGTCCCGACCTGGCCAGGAGGCTGTTCGGGGAGTCCCGGCTGCCCACGCTGGTCCAGTACGACCCGGGCGTGCGCTACTTCGAGGAGCACGCGGGCACGCTGGTGTTCACCGGCGACAACGGCATCCCGCTGATCCGCTACCACATCGCCGACGAAGGCGGCCTCATCCCGTACCCGGACATGCTCACCTTCGCCCGGTCCCACGGCCTCACCCCGTCGGCCCCCGGCCCCGAGCACCCGTTCGCGTACGTGTTCGGCCGCAGCCACTTCACCGTGTCGTACTACGGCGCCAACATCTACCCGGAGAACATCGCCATCGGCCTGGAGCAGCCGGAGATCGCCGGCTCGGTCACCGGAAAATTCGTCATGCAGGTGGAAGAGGACGACACCAGGAACCGCCACCTCACCATCACCATAGAACTCGCCCCCGGCACCGAACCCACCCCAAGCCTGTCCAGAATGGCCGCCACCTCAATCCGCACCCAGCTGAACCGCCTGAACAGCGAGTTCACCGCCTACGTCCCACAACCCCACCAAACCCCAACAATCCACCTACGCGAAACCGCCGACCCCACCTACTTCCCACCCGGCACCAAACACCGCTACACCCGCCCACCCCCGTAACTCCAGCCACCCGAGAACACGCACCCCCTCCCCGCACCCTCGATCGCCGGATCAACCCCGCAAGGGGCAAGACCCGCGCAGGGCAAGGCGGCGCGGGCAAGGCGGCGCGGCGCGGGCCATGCGGCGCGCGGCGCGGGGCGGGCGGCGCGGGCCATGCGGCGCGGCGCGGGGCAGGCGGCGCGGGGCAAGGCAGTGCCGGGCAATGGCCTGTGCGGGCGACGCCCACCCCAGAGCACGCGCCCCTCCCACGCTCTTGAGCGCCGGTACGGCGAGCACCGCCGCGCCCGGAACCCGGCGCAACGCGCACAGCGCCCAGCCACCCAGGGCACACCGGCAAGGGCCACGCCCGCCGGTGGCACGTGCCGTGCCAGGGCAGTGGGCACGTGCCGGGGCGGTGGGCACGTGCGGGGGCGGTGGGCACGTGCCGGAGGCGAGAGGCTGGCCAGGGGTGGGGCAAGGGCGGTCCGGGAGCGGGCCAGGGGTGGTGCGGGGCGCGGGGCGGGTCGGCCGGGGCGGAGGGCCGGTCGGGACGGGGGCCGGTGGGGCGGTGCCCGTGGGGGTGGGTCCGGGACGGGGGAAGGGTGCGGGGGTGGGCGCAGCGGTGCCCGCGGGGGTGGGACAGGCCGAGGGTGCGGGGGTGGGTGGGGGGAGGTGGGTTGGGCATGACATGGCAACCGCCGGCGCCCCTCCGGCGTCTTCTGGTGAGCGGCGAACATGCCCCCTCCCGGTCAACGGGTTCACCGGGCTCCCGGTCGGCTCCCCAGCCGGACCCGGGCATCCCAAGGGCCGCGCGGGCACCTGGGGTGGGCCCGGGGGCCGGGTGTAACGGGCCGCCTGCTCGCGATGATGAACATCAGCGGATGATGTTTGGTCATCACTCGACTCCTTACCTTCACCTTGGTGAGTCGAAGGGACGGGAGGGACGCGGCATACCTGCTGCAACAGGTACGCCGTGATAAATCCCTCTCGTCCCCAAAGGGGCCTTTATAGGGCCCAAGAATGGCGAAATCGAGAAATCACCCCTAGGAACGTTCCCGGGGTGATTTCAGGTGGGGAAGCACAGCCCCGACGCGAGGTTTCTTCGCGTCCGCCGTGCTTGAAGCAAGAGAGTATCGGAGTTCCCGACGCTCCGCTTATCGGACACATCACCCCGCTAGCCAACAAATATCACGCCCGTCACTCGCCCCACGAAAGTAAGGAGTGATCTTCGCGGTTATGCGTTTCGCATAGCGTTCCCCAAGGGTTGATGACACAGTGTCAGCTTGACGGCCGCCCCACGCTTTGTGACACTGTGTCGTGAAACACCAGTCCAGTACGGGGTGAGCCGTGACGTCGTTCTCCGAGATCCTGAAGACCGCCACCTGGGCCGACCACGAGTCGGCCGAGGACGAGAGCTACCTCAAGGAGCTCATGGGCGGCCGCCTGAGCGCGGAGGAGTATGGCGAGATGATCGCCCAGCACTACTTCGCCTACCTGGCCCTCGACGGCGCGTCCAAGGCGCTGGCCGGAGACCCGGTCGCCGGCCGCTTCGTCTTCCCCGAGCTCTACCGCCAGGAAGCCCTGGAACGCGACCTCCACACCGTCTACGGCCCCGCCTGGCGCGACCGGATCGCCCCCTCCAAGGCCACCCGCACCCTCGTGGCCAGGATCAACCAGGTCGCCGACTGGCCCTGCGGCTACGTCGCCCACCACTACACGCGGTACATGGGCGACCTGTCCGGCGGCCAGTTCATCCGGATGGAGCTGCAGAAGATCTACGGCTACTCCAAGGGCGGCGGCGTCGACTTCTACATCTTCGACCAGGTGGGCAGCCTGCCCCGGTTCAAGAACGAGTACCGGACCCGCCTGGACGCGCTCAACCTCGACGATCGCGAGCAGCGGCGGGTGATCCGCGAGGTCAAACTGGCCTACCAGCTCAACACCGAGGTCCTGGCCGAACTCCTTCACACGGTCAAGGCAGCGGCTTAGGCGGCGCCGTACGCCTAACATGAGGTCATGCCCCGGATCAGCGCCGCGACCATAGGCGAGCACCGCGCCCAGACGCAGGACCGCATCCTGCAGGCGGTCTCGCGGCTGTCGCGCGTGCACGGGATCGATGCCATCTCGATGACCGACGTGGCCAGTGAGGCCGGCATCACCCGCACGGTGCTCTACAACTACTACCCGGACAAGGCCGCGCTGCTGCTGGCCTTCACCGAGCGGGTCACCCAGTACTTTCTCGACAGCTACGAGCGTGACCTGCCCGCGGACGCCTCCCCCGCCGACCGGCTGCGCGCGTTCATCCGCCTGCAGCTGGCCGGGCTGCTGGCTCACCCGCACCCCGGCGCCGCCGACCTGAGCGCCACCCTCGGCCCCGACGCCTACCAGCAGCTGGCCGAGCATGTGGCGCCGATGCAGCGGGTGCTCGTCGGGATTCTGGAGAGCGGAGCCTTCCAGGTCACCGACGTGGAGGCGACCGCGCGGATGATCCTCGCGGTGATCGGGGCCGAGCGGGTTCCCCTGATCAGCGGGACGCTGACGCCGGAAGAGGCGGAGAAGCTGGTCTCCGGTTTCGTCCTGCGCGCGCTGGGCCACGGCTGACGCGCAACCCGGGGGCGGCCGAGCGTTCTCAGAGCCCGGTGACAGGATTGCCCCATGGACAACGGCCACATCACTCTTAAATCCGCACAGGGGCGGTGGATCCTCGCGGCGACCGTGCTGGGCTCGGGGCTTGCCATGCTCGACAGCACCGTGGTCAACGTCGCGCTGCCGGCCCTCGGCGAGGAGTTGAAGGCCGACATGGCCGGGCTGCAGTGGACGGTGAACGCCTACACCCTCACGCTGGCCGGTCTCATCCTGCTCGGCGGCTCACTCGGCGACCGCTACGGCAGGCGCAAGGTCTTCCTGATCGGAACCGTCTGGTTCGCGATCGCCTCCGCGTTGTGCGGGGCGGCGCAGAACATCGAGATGCTCATCGCCGCCCGCGCCCTGCAGGGCATCGGCGGCGCGCTGCTCACGCCGGGCTCCCTGGCGATCATCCAGGCCTCGTTCGTGCGCGGCGAACGTCCGCGCGCGGTGGGCGCCTGGTCCGGGCTCGGCGGCGTGGCCAGCGCGATCGGCCCGCTGCTGGGCGGCTGGCTGGTGCAGTCGGCCGGCTGGCGGTGGGCGTTCCTCATCAACCTGCCGTTCGCCGCGCTCGTGGTGTGGGTGACGATCAGGCACGTGCCCGAGACGCGCGACGAGCAGGCCACGGGCCGCTTCGACGTGCTCGGCGCGGTGCTCGCCGCGCTCGCGCTGGCCGGCATCACCTACGGCCTCATCGAGACGGGCACACCCGTCCCGCTCATCGCCGGGCTCCTGCTGGGCGCCGCGTTCGTCTGGGTGCAGGTACGGCGTTCGCCCGACGCGCTCGTGCCGGTCGGGATCTTCCGCGACCACGTGTTCACCGCGATCAACGTGGTCACGTTCATCGTCTACGCGGCCATGGGCGTCGTCTTCTTCCTGCTGGTCGTGCAGTTGCTGGTGGTGTCCGGGTTCGGCCCGATCGCCGCGGGCTCGGCCATGCTGCCGGTGACGATCCTCATGCTGCTGCTGTCAGCGCGGGCGGGCGAGCTGGCCAAGCGGGTCGGGCCGCGCTGGCCCATGACGATCGGCATCCTGGTGGCCGGGGCGGCGTTCCTGTGGATGGGCACGATCGGCGAAGGCTCCTCGTACTGGCTGCAGGTCATGCCGTCGGTCACGCTCTTCGGCCTGGGCCTGTCGGCGGTGGTCGCCCCGCTCACCGCCACCGTCCTGGCCAGCGCGCAGGAGCGCTACGCCGGTACGGCCAGCGGCGTCAACAACGCGGTGGCCAGGACCGGCAGCCTGTTCGCCGTGGCCGCCATCCCGCCGGTGGTGGGGCTGGTGGGCGACGCCTTCAAGAAGCCCGGGGTGTTCGACGCGGGCTTCGAGATGGCGATGCTGGTCAGCGCGGGCATGATGCTGGTGGCCGCGCTGATCACGGTGGTCACGATCCGGCGGAACGTGCTCGCCCCCGACGAGGAGGACGAGAACGTTCAGTCCTGATCCGGCTGTTCGAGGTGCTCCAGGAGGTCGGCGGCGGCTTCCGCGAGGTCGGCCAGGTCGAGGGCGGTGAAGGCGGCGACCGCCGCGCGGGCGCGGATCGCCGCCTCCTCGTGGCGGTCGAGCGAGAGCAGCATCCTGGCCTCGTCGTAGTCGAGCGCCGCCAGCTCGAACGCCGCCTGCTCGCCGTCGAGCGTACGCAGGAAGTCCCTGACCGGCGCCACCGCCTCCAGCGCGGCCTTGGCCTGGTCGGCCCAGTACAGGGCGGACAGCTGCTTGCGCATCGCGGTGCCGGCCTCGTCGCGGGCGCCGGCGTCCACGTAGTTCTGGACGGCCTGGGAGAACGCGCCGGACGACTCCTCGTCCCGGTCGAGCTCGCCCAGCAGCATGCCGGCCGCCTCCCAGGCGCGGGCGGCGCGGATCGGCTCGGCGTAGAGCCCGGCCAGCTCGGTGAAGTCGGCCAGCGCCGCCTCCCGTTCGCCGAGCATGCGGCGGGCGTGCGCCCTGGTCCACTGGGCGTTGACGCGGTTGTCGTAGTCGCCGGGTTCCAGGAGGCCGAGCGCCTCCTCCGCGGCGATGGCGGCCTCGACCACCCGGTCCGTGGACAGGTACGCGGCGGCCAGGTCGACGCGGGCCAGCGCGGCGTTGGCGGTGCCGCCCAGCGCGGTGAACAGGGCCACCGCCTCGATCAGGTCCTCGGCCGCCTCCTCTGGCCGGTCGACCGCGACCAGCACCTCGCCGCGCACCGCGTGGGCGACGGCCCGCTGCTCCGGGTCCCTGCTCACCGCGGCGGCCTCGCCGTAGGCGGCCAGGAGCTCCTCCAGCGAGCCCGGCTCCTCCGGCAGCTCGTCCGGGGTGGTGTCCAGCTCGGTGTCCTGAGGGGTCGTGGCCAGGTGGCGCAGGAGTTCGCCGTGGATCAGGGCGGCGGTGGCCAGCTGGGCGAGGTCGCCTTCCGCGCGCAGGGCCACGCGGGCGGCGCGCAGGGTGCGGGCGGCCGTGACGGGCTCCTCCAGGCGGGCGCGCATCAGCAGCAGTGAGCCATCGCGCGTGCCGACGAGCAGGTCGAGCGCCTCCTGGCGGCGTCCGGCCTCGGCGTGCTCCCCGGCCAGGCGAGCGAGCTCGGCCACGGCCTGGTCGGCGCCGGAAACCTTGATCGAGGGGAGGGTCTCCTCCGCGGGCGCCGTACCGGAAAGGGTGACGCGGCGCGCGTGGGGCACCAGGGGAAGGTGGTCGACCAGCGGCTCCGCCGTCAGGCAGGCCTCGATCCTGGAGCTCTGCTCCCGGGTGCCGTTGCGGGTGTCGAAGGCGGCGGCGAGCTCGCGCGCCCGCCCGGTCACCTCGGCCCGCAGCGCGGCGACGGACGTCTCGGCGCCGCCCACGGCGACGGCGAGGTCGCCGTGGCCGAGCTCCTCCAGGCGGCGCAGCAGCAGCCCGGCCGCGCCCAGGAAGGTCATGAGCGTGTGCGGCGAGGCCCGCTCCTCCAGCCGCGGCAGCTCGCGCTGCAGGATCTCGAGTCCGCGGCTCTCGTTGCCGGTACGAGCCAGGAACTCCAGGTGGAGGTCGAGGTTGCTGGTGTAGTGGGGAAGGGCCTGGATCAGCCGGTACGCCTTGAGGTGGGCCTGGGCGGCTTCGGCGTGCCGGCCCGTCCTGACGTAGGGCAGCAGGAGGCAGCTGAGGATGCTCTGCGGCTGGTTCTCGCAAGTCAGGTGCCCGGCGACAACCGGGGCGGCGAGCGTGACCGCTTCCTCGTCGCGGCCGAGCGCGGCCAGGTGCATGATCTTGCCGTCGGGGTCGCAGCCCTCGCAGTCGGACATCTCGTCGCGCGGCGTGATGCTCCAGTGGTGGAAGTGCTCCTCGGCGGCGGCCCGGTCGCCGACGTGCCCGGCGACCATGCAGCGCTGGGCGTGCACGGCGTGCAGCCCGGCGCCCGCCTCGCGGTAGCGGCGCTCCATCTCGGCCAGCGCGTCGTGCGCGCGGCCCAGCGGGACCTGCGGGAAGTCGCGCATGGAGTCGACGATCCACTTGTACTGCCACAGCAGCGTGTGCGTCTGCCAGTCGTCGAACAGTTCGGGGTCGGCGTCGAAGTCGGCCACGCAGCGGGAGAAGGTGGCGAACGACTTGGCCGGTTCCGAGCCGAACTGGTAGGCCTCGGTGAGCTCCATCCGCACCGCGAGGATCTGTTCGCGGTCGCCGCCCGACTCAGCGTGGCGCAGCGCCTGCTCCAGGAGCAGGGTCCTGGCCTCGCCGTAGGGCAGGTCGGAGGCTTCGTCGATGAGGTCGTCGATGTCGATCACGAAGTGGCCCAATCAAGGAGTCCGAGGAAGGAGCGGTTGAGTGCGGCGCTGTCGGCCGGGCGCAGCGGGTGGTGGCCGTGCAGGAGCGCCATGCCGTAGAGGGCTTCGACGGCGGTTCCGGCGAGGTTCATGTCGCTGAGCGACAGCACCTTGCGCACGAGCGGGTTGCGGTGGTTGAGCACGAGACGGGGCCGGTCGGCGGCCAGGGAGCGCTCCATCGCGCCGAGCACGTCGGCCCACAGCTCGTCACTGGCCTCCTTGGCCTCGCGCAGCTGGGCGTGGTGCTCGGCGGCACGGCTGGTCAGGTACAGGGCCGACAGCGAGGCGGGGTCGAAGTCGCGCAGCACGACCTCGCAGCCCAGCGGGTCGAGGGCGCGGGCGGCGGCGTTGAGGAAGGGGCGGGCGGCCAGCTCGGCGGCCGGGTCGACCGGGGCGAGGTGGGTGGCCAGCTCGGCGGGGTCGAGGGGTTCGAGGCGGGCCTCGGGGTCGATGCGGGACAGGCCGCGCAGGATGTCGCCGTCGTAGACGTAGCCGCCGTTGAGCAGGCCGATGCCCTGGGCGCCGGAGACGCCGGCGAGCTGGCGGAACTCATCGACGCTCGCGGTGTAGCGTCCGCGCGGGTGCAGGGCGCGGAACTGGGCGAGGGTCATGGGTCCTGAGCTGGTCTCGTACTCGAGCCAGCGGTCGACCAGCCGGAGCATGTCGTCGTCGTGCAGGGCCAGGGCCTTGACGCCGAGGTGGTGCAGGCGCAGGAAGGCGCGCAGGCCGTCCGGGTCGGTCTCGGCCAGCCGTACCAGCCAGGCGCGCAGCTGGGCGCCGAGCTGCTCGCGTACGTGCTCCAGCAGGTCGTCCTCGTAGAGCGCCTCGCGGGAGGCGGTGGGGCGCAGCTCGCCGGCGTCGACGACGCAGCGGGCGAAGAACGCCCACCCGGGCAGCAGCCCTTCGGCGTGCTCGGTGAGGAGCATGCGCTTGAGGTAGACGCGGTGGGCGCCCTTGACGGCGGGGTTGGCCTGGCTGGGCAGGATGAACGCGGCGCCGCTCAGCCCGGCTTCGGGGACGTTCAGGTCGAGTACGTCGAACGGGGTGAAGCCGAACAGCTCGCGCCCGTAGGCGAGGAGGGCGGCGCGCCGGTCTTCCGGGCCGTCGTGGCGGGCCTGCCAGGGCGGGCCGCCGACGGTGGTGGGGCGGCCGTTGACGGTGACGTCGATCGGCAGCAGCGAGCCGTAGAGCCCGGCCAGTTCGGTGACGGTGCGCTCGGTGACCCAGTCGGCGGCGTCGGCGCGTACGGCCAGGGTGACGGTGGTGCCCGGCTCGGCGCGTTCGGCCTGGGCGGCTTCGACGCTGTAGCGGCCGTCGGAGCGGCCGGTCCACACGACCGTGGGCGCGCCGGTGACGGACCTGGTCTCGACGCGGATCTCGTCGGCGACGAGGAAGCCGGACAAAAGCCCGATGCCGAACTGGCCGAGGAACTCGTGGCGGGCGAAGCCGAGCTCGTCGCGCTTGGAGGAGCGGCCGATCGTGGCCAGCAGGAGGTGAACCTCGTCCTCGGTGAGCCCGACGCCGCTGTCGCTGACCTCGATCCGGCCGTCGCCGACCTCGATCGTCACCGCCGCGGGGGCGTCGGGGTCGCCGGTACGGCGGGCCGTGATCGCGTCGGCGGCGTTCTGCAGCAGCTCGCGCACGTAGACACGCGGGCTGGAATACAGGTGCCGGCTCAGGAGATCGACGACACCGCGCAGGTCAACTTGAAAGGCGTTCTCCACGCCGAGTCACCCTAGTTCCCCCGGGTGACATAAGCCGAATTGTTAGCCTGTGAAGCGCTGCGTCCGGACACTGTTGTCGAAGTTGGACAGCAGGAGCTCGGGCTCGCCCACCGTCCTGATCTCCGGAAGCCGGGTGAACAGCTCGCGGAACATCGAGCGCATCTCCTGCCTGGCCAGGTTGGCGCCGAGGCAGAAGTGCGGCCCCGGTCCGCCGAAGCCCACGTGCGGCTTGGTGTCGCGGGTGATGTCGAAGGCGTCCGGGTCGGGGAAGACGCTCTCGTCGCGGTTGGCGGAGCCGTAGAAGAGCACCACCTTGTCGCCCTTCTTCAGGTGCAGGCCGCGCAGCTCGTAGTCCTCCGTCACCGTGCGGCGGAACTGGATGATCGGCGAGACGTGCCGGACCATCTCCTCGATCGCGCCGCCGATGCGGGCGTCGAAGTCGCCGAGCAGCAGCTCACGCTGGGCGGGGTGGTCGGTGAGGAGCTTGATGCCGTGGGCCATCGTGTTGCGTGCGGTCTCGTTGCCGGCGACCAGCAGCAGCGCGAAGAACGAACCGAGCTCCTTGTCGGTCAGCCGCTCGCCGTCGGGGTTGGCGTTGACCAGCAGCGAGACCAGGTCGCCCGTGGGCTCGCGCTGGCGCTCGTGGCCGAGCTTGATGACCAGGCGCTGCAGGGCGAGCAGGGCGAGCATGTTCTGCCCGGCCAGCGCGACGCTGCGCAGCAGGCTCGGGCGCACGCCGGTGTAGGCGGTGGAGACGTCGACGTGCTCGTGGACCTTGGCCCGGTATCGCTGGGGGATGCCCATCATGTCGCAGATGACGTGGATGGGCAGGCGGGCCGCCACCTGCCCGACGAAGTCGCCGGGGCCCTGGGCCACGACGTCGTCGACGATGCGCGTACAGGCGGCGTCGATGTCGTTCTGGAGGTTGCCCAGCATGCGGGGGCTGAAGGAGCGGGTGACGATACGGCGCAGCCGGGCGTGCCGGGGATCGTCCAGGTTGACCATGGACTCGCCGAACACGTGCTTGACCCAGCCCGGCGGCTCCGGGTTCGTGACCGCGGGCTCGCTGGAGAACACCTTGGCGTTGCGGCTGGCCTCCACGACGTCGGCGTGGCGGACCAGGGCGTAGAAACCCGCGCCGGAGCGTAAGAAGGGGATCTTCTTCTCCGGGAAGAACACCGGCCGGTCGAGCTGGCGGAGCCGGGCGAAGGCTTCGTGCCGTTCTTTCAGGGGTCTGCGCCAGAAATCCAGATCCGCGAGGTCGATGCTCACCCGCCTATCGTGGCACGTTCCCGCCGTGTTCATGCCGGGTTCGGCCGGTGCGGACATCACTGGAGACATGAACGCTTTGCTGGCCGCCTGCCTGGTCGTGCCCCTGCTCTCCCCCGCCTCCGCGGGCGCCTCCGCCGGGTGCGGCGGGCGGCTCGCCGACTTCGACGACGACGGCCGCGCCGACCTCGCGGTGGCGGCGCCGTACACCGGCTCCAGGGC
>NZ_JBHYJD010000078.1:0-21464 GCF_042740555.1 Nonomuraea sp. NPDC059007
CCTGCGGGCCGCGCGCGCCCTGTACGCCGACCTGCTGCCCATCCGCGAACGCGTCCTCGGTCCCGAACACCCCGAGACGCTGACCGCCCGCGCCAACCTCGCCTACTGGAGTGATCAGGCGGAGGCTCGGAGGCTTCATTAAACGATCGATCAGTGACGATGATCACGCCGGAACGCCGACCTGGGGCGGAGATCTTCAAAAACTCGCTTCAACAACCGGCTTGCGGTGTCGTCGTGATCTTGCCGAGCCTTCCGAGGGCCCACTATGGTCAGCAACACCCATGAATGTACTTTGGAGTCCGTTTGACCTCACGCCTTTCCTTGCTCGTCTCGGTGGTTCTGCTGCTGCCCGCCGTCTCCTCCTGCTCAAAAGGCTGGACCAACTCCGAGGTCGGAACGTGCTTCACGACGAGGGGCTACGACGTCGTCGACTGCTCGTCACCTGATGCGGGCCGCAAACTGCTGGGGATCCTGGAAGGTCCATCGCTCAGCGTCGGCGACTGCCCCAACCGCACCTCCGTCATGCGGGAATACGACGGCAAGGGCTTCTGTATCGGGTCGCCGTGACGGCCTGCGTTCGCTTGGCGTGCGAACGGGCTCGGCTCGGGCCGGGGCGGGGATCTGTATGATCCTCCCGCTTTGAGACTGGAAGGTTTTCACGGGAAGGGACAGGGCGTCATGCGCGCAACAGGGCTGTCTGGGCCGTCGTACATAGGCCCGTTCCTGACGGTGGCCGAGCTCGGGCGGGGTGGCATGGGGCGCGTTCTTCTCGCCGTCGCCCCCGACGGTCGTCTCGTCGCGGTCAAGCAGGTGCACCCAGAACTGGCCGAGGACGCCGGGTTCCGGGCCCGGTTCCGACGCGAGGTGGCGGCTTCGCGCACGGTGTCCGGTGCGTACACCGCCGCCGTGCTTGACGCTGACACGGAGGCGCAAGCACCCTGGCTGGCCTCGGTGTTCGTGCCCGGCCTCGCGCTGAGCCAGGCCCTCGACGCCGCGGGCCCGTTGCCCGAGGAAGCGGTAAGGCTGCTCGCGGCGGGTCTCGCGCAGGCGCTGATCGACGTGCACCGGGTGGGTCTGGTCCACGGCGACCTCAAGCCGTCCAACGTGGTGCTCACCAAGGACGGGGTTTGCGTCATCGACTTCGGTATCGCGCGGGCAGCCGAGGGACACACGAAGCTCGCCCACACCGGCGCCATGGTGGGCTCGCCGCCCTTCATGGCGCCGGAGCAGGTGCAGGGTCTGCCGTTGACCGGCGCCGCCGACGTGTTCTCGCTCGGCTCGACCCTCGTGATGGCGTGCACGGGCAAGCCGCCGTTCGCGGGTACGTCGGTGCCGAGCGTGCTCTACAACGTCGCACACTGCGCACCGGACCTGGACGCGGTACCGCGGGCGCTGCGGTCGTTCATCGAGTCGTGCCTGGCCAAGGACCCGGCGGAGCGTCCGTCGCCGCTGGAACTCCTCACCGCGATCGGCACGGTGACGCCCACCTCCCGGCCGTGGCCCGAGGCGGTGCACCGGCTTGCGGCCGAACAGCAGGCGGGGATCGATCAGTTGGCCGCCGGCCCCGCTGCGGCCGGTGCCCCTCCCCTCACCGCGCCCCGTCGCAAGCGTGCGTGGTGGCTGGCGGGGGCCGTCGCGGCCGCGGCGGTGGTCATGGTGGGGTCCACGGTGGCCGCCTTGAACGTCCTGCCCCTGTACGGCGACGGCGGCCAGACGAGCGCGCTTCAGAGGAAACCGGACGCCAAGGAGCCGAGCGAGAGCGAGACCATCCCGACTCCCGGTACGACGCCCCTGTCGAAGGTCGGCGACAAGTACACGCAGCGGGTGCCGTCGTGCAAGGAGGCCACGGGCAAGGTGGAGGTGCCCGCAGGCTACGGAAATCCGAGCGGCAACCTCGAGGCTGTCGGTGAGACACCGAAGGAGTCCAACCGGTGCTTCTGGAAGAACCAGCACGGAGACAAGATCATCGTCTCCTGGGATCGCCACCTCTCACAAGACGGCAAGACCGGAGCGCAGCTGGCGAAGGAGCACTACGAGAGCGGTTACGCCTCCGCCCGCCAGTCGTACGAGCGCGCTGACGCCGGCGTCGGTGAGGAGGCGTACTGGCAGCGGGGTATGGCCAATCTGTACGCCCGGGACATCAACCTGGAGCTCAACGTCATCGTGGACAACAGCCGATACTCCGACGAGGAGGCCAGGAACATCGCCAAGGCCGCAGGGAAGTCGGCCCTGAAGCTGGCGGAGTCCCGGCGATGAGAACGCCGCAACCGACGCGGACGCCGAAATACCGCGGTTGGCGCTGCGCCGCCGCCGGACGTGGAAGTACGGGCCCTCGTGCCAGCAGCCCACAACGACGAGGACAACGCGATCCGGCCCGCGTAGGTCTTCTCGGTGTTGAACGCCCGGCCCGCCGCGCGTAACCCCGCCAGATACGCCGACACCTCGACATGCAGAGCGAAGTCCTCATCGACCCACCACACCGCCCCGTCGGCGGCCGACGCCCGCTCAGCCCTGTACGGCTGGACGTGCACACCAGGCATGACCAACATGCCTTACTACCCCCGGATATCGGTCTGGCAAGGACACCCCACGCTACTTGTCGAACAGGTCTAACTGCAGAGAGTCACCCAAGATAAGCCCGCGCTCGGGTAGAGCTGCGTACCGCTGGTCGGTCGTGCAGGTGATCAAAGCGGGGGCCGTCGCGACTGGTCCGTGAGCCACAGTGAGGGTCCGCGGGCGGATTTACCTCCGCCCGCGTTCAGCAGGTGGTGACCGCCTGCCCATCGGGGAGAAGGGACACCATCGCCCCGTGATAGTACTCGAGCGCCTCATCGCCGATCAATGATGTGCCTCCTCTGCAAGCCACCGAGATCGACTAGATCATCCTACGCCGGTGTAGTACGGCGAGCCGGTGTTGATATTGCCCGGCCAGGGTCGTGGCTGCCCTGGAGTTCGCCGGTGAGGAACTGCAGGCCGATGTCGGCGGCCTTGAGCTGTTCGGCCGGCGCCGCCAGCTCCAGGCCGCGGCCCAGCCGTTTGTGCTCGTGCACCACGAGCGTGACCGCGACGCCGGTGGCGCGCAGCTCGCGCGAGGGCGACGGCCTTGTCGAGCTCGGGCCGGGTGGTGGCGCGGGTGGAGATCTTCTCGGCGAAGACGCGCGTGACGCCGGCGGCCGCCAGGGAGTCGAGCTGGGTGTCGAGCGACTGGCGCACGGTGGAGGCGCGGGCGTAGCCGACGCGCGCGTGCCCGGACGTCTCAGCCCGGCGACAGGGCAGGGCAGCTCGGCCCAGACGGTGCCCGGCTTGCGCACCGGCGGCACGGCGACGCTCACCGCCTTGGCCAGATGAGGCACCAGCCGGAAACGGGCGGTGTGGTAGCCGATGGCCACCTTCCCCTTACCGGTCCGGCACGGGGAGCCGGCCGGGGCGGCGCAGGCCGACATCGGGCAGTCACGGGCCTCGATTTCCGTAGTCCTCTGCACTGATTCCCGAAGTGCTCTGCCCAAGCGGTAGAAGGCCCTCGTCGGACTTCCCACCCGGACGCAACACCGCAACCCTTACGTTGTGCCATTCACTGGCACGGGCGGGACGGATACGGGAAACTGTCCCAATGCCTGCTGAGTACACCCAAAGTGACCAGTTCCGTAGTGCCCGCATCCACCAGTGCGACCTCTCCGGCCTCGAGATTCGCGATTGCGACGTCACCGGCCTGAAGATCGTGGACTGCTATGGGGGCAACGTCTCCCTCAGTGGCGGCTTCGAGCGTGTCGTTGTCAACGACGTCGACGTGACCGCCTACGTCGAGGCCGAGCTCGACCGGCTGCATCCCAACCGGGTGCTGTCCCGTGAGGCCACGTCCGCCGCCGAATACCGAGCCGCTTGGGATGCCATCGAGAAGCAATGGGAGGAGACGCTCGACCGCGCCAGGCGCCTACCAGAGGCGAAGCTGCACGAGCAGGTCGACGGCGAGTGGTCGTTCGTCGAGACGCAGCGGCATCTGCTGATGGCCAGCGATGCCTGGATCGGCAACGCCGTGCTCGAGGAGGACGCGCCGTACCACCCGCTGGGCTTCCCCTACAGCGGGATGCCGGCCGAAGCATCGGCGAAGCTCGGGCTCACCCTCGATGCCACCCCGACGCTCGACGAGGTACTCGCGCCGCGGCTGGCCCGCATGGCCACGATGCGCCGAGCCGTCGACGAGCTCACCGAGGCCGAGCTCGACCGGGTATGTGGTCGCAAGCCGGCCGACCCCTACCCGGACAAGGACTACGTCGTACGCCGCTGTCTCAGCGTCGTGCTCAAGGAAGAGGCCGAGCATCACCGGTACGCGGTCCGCGACCTCACCGTGCTCGAGGCCGGTGCCCGAACCGAGTGAAGGCGCGTCCCGGCAAGGGACGGCGATCTCGCGATCCTGCGCTTGACCAGCCCATCTTGCTGTCGGAGCCCTCATCTCACCCGCACTGACCAGCCAGGGCGCGGTGCCGACCGGCGTGGTAGTCACGACCGGCGACGGAAAGACCAGCAATGCGGGCTTCCCCAACGAACGACGCGAGGTCTTCCTCGGTGTCACGCCGCGGTGGACCTGCGCGGGCATCTACCAGTTCGTGAAGCCGATCACGCCCGGAATGAACTGCACCCGCAAATCCGGCCAGACGGCCGGAGCCTGCGGCACTGGGTGATGTCGTCATCGGAATCGTCTCCTGAAATATCTCTGGCCAGTACGGCAACCCGACCTATCCCACCGTGAATAGGAAGGTTTCTCAGCACCGAACCTGGATATGCGGCAACGTGGGGAGGTAGCCGGCGGTTCATCCACCTGCCTTCAGCCGGAACGCGAGGCGGCGGGGCGCCTGCACGCGATAGCTGTCCGTCACCAGCTCGGCAACCTCGACCCAGTCAGTCTCGTCGTCCAGCACCATTCCCACGACATTCACCCCCCAGTCGGCCCGGAAGAACGGAGGGCCGGCATGCGCCAGCGCGGCCAACTCCCCGGGCGGCGCCCGGAAGGTCATCAGGATGGCTGGATCGTCCGTATCGATGTACGCCGACCCCCTCTCGTCGGTGGTGTAGACGTGCAGGAATGTCCGCCGGCGAATCCGCCACCGCAGGCCGATCCACGCCGGCTCCTCGTACGCCTCGGGCAGCTCCCGGCAGATCACCCGGAGCCGGCCCACAACGGCGGGTGGAACGTCCGCGATGTCGCTCATCTGTACCTCCCGCGCCCATCCTGCCCGCCGGGTAGGACATCAGCACATCAGAGTCTCCGGGGTTGGCGGGGCCGCGCCGACGTCATAGGACTATCGGCAGAGGTGATGGTCGCTATTGCGAGCGTCACGGAGTTTCTCAAGAACCCTCGAGCCGGAGCGTGATCAGGATGCGAGGTAGCGGTGCAGCGAGGTTTTGGGGATGCCGGTCTTGGTGGCGATCTTTCCGAGGGAGTCGCCTTGGGCATTGAGGAGCCGGGCGTATTCGATCTTGGCTGCGGGGTGAGCGACGGGGCGGCCGATCTGGCGGCCGGCGGTTTCGGCGACGATGCGGGCGTGGGCGGCGCGTTCGGCGGTGAAGGTGCGTTCCATCTCGACGAACAGCGCCAGCAGGAGGAACGCGATGCGGGCCATGCCTTCGTCGGCAGTGTTGATCGGCAGCGGGTCGGCCAGACGAGATTGTTCCGGGTGGTCAGCGTGTGGGGGTGTTCAGGGCCAAGGACTCGTTCGCGGATGGGCAGCAGGGCGATGAACTGTTCACGAGCGCTCGCCGCGTCCCCGGCCATCCCCGTCCAGCGAGCGAGGTTATGCCGGGTGGCGAGGGTATCGGGGTGTTCGGCGCCGAGGACTCGTTCGCGCAGCGGCAAGATGGCGGCGAAGGCGTCACGAGCCCCGACAGCATCTCCCGCCTGCCCGATCCAGCGGGCGAGATTGTGCCAGGTGGCGAGCGTGTCGGGATGTTCCGGGCCGTTGAGGGTCAGCAGGCGTTCGTAGATGTCGTGGGTATGGGCTTTGGCGGTGCGATAGTCACCGCTGGCGCCGAGGAAAAGGGCCAAGGTACGTAGGCAGGGTGAGGCCAGCGGGAAGACGGCGCGCGCGTGCGGTAGGAGAGCCCGATAGGTCGGCCAGTGCGCCACCGCTTCCGGGTCGTCCGGCAGTGCGTTCTCCAGCAGGATGCCGGCTACCTGCCGCCGCCCTTGCTGCTGGTCGGGGGTGAGCTGATCCAGGGTGACGGCCTGGACCAGGCGGTGCACCGACACCAGCCCGTCGGCGGGGCGGCTGATGAGGCTGTAGCGGCGCAGCGCGCTGATCGCGGTGTTGACCGCCAGCTCCCCTGACGGCAGCTCCCCGAAGGCGTGCTCGGACAGCAGCATCCGATAGGGGATGTTCTCCGGCGCGTAGCAGGCCAGCAGCCGTAACAGGGCGATGGCAGACGGGTCGGCGTCGGCCAGTTGGTCGAAGGACAGTTGCCAGGTGGAGGCCACCCGCTGCCGGTAGCCCCACGGCTGACCGTGAGCGAGTAACTCGGCGCGCCGCTCGCGCAGCAGGGCGAGATAGCCGGCCATGGTGGTGCCGGTGTCGGCCATGTACGCGCCGGCCTGCTCCAGAGCCAGCGGCAGCGCCCCCAGCTCGGCCACGACCTCGGCGGCGGCCGCACCGTCGTCGTGGCCGGAGCACTCCAGCAGAAAGCCGGCCGCGACCTCGGCGTCCAGAACCGGAAGCTCGAGACCATGCACGGGAGGCCAGCTGCCGGCACGGCTCGTGACAAGCACGTGGCCGGGACCTGCCACCGGCAGCAGCCCCTGCAGCGCCTCGGCGCCGGGCGCGTTGTCGACGATTAGCAGCCACGGCTCGGTGCGGGCGGCCAGCAGCGCCTGCACCTGGTCGATCGGGTCGGCCACGTCCACCAGCTCGCGGGCCCCCAGCAGGGCGGCCAGCCCGGCCATGGCGGTGGACGCGTCCTCCGCCGGGACCTGCCAGACCAGGCCGTAGTCGTGCAGGTGACGATGGGCGTACTCCACGACGAGGCTGGTCTTGCCGACCCCGCCCAGCCCGTGCACCACCACCACACACGGCAGACGAGGCGAGCCGGTCAGCCGCGCACGCAGCCCGGCCAGCACCTCGTCCCGGCCGGCCAATCGCGGCGGTCGCGCCGCCAGCCGCACCGGCCGCACCGCCGGGGCCGCCCTCGACGGCAGATGCACGGGGCCGGTGGCAACCACCCCCAGATTGTCCCCGCCGACCGCCACCGACCGCCCACCGGTGGCCTGCACCCGCCCGCCATCCGAGCCACGGGCTTCGTCGGGAACGGTCATGCCGCCACTGTGCAGCCCCGCACGCCCGTCGACAACCACAACACCCGAGGTGACCACGACCCGGGTGAAGCCGTACAGCACCAGTGCACTGTCCGGTGCCGGGCTACGACAGAGTGCGCCAGGACGTGATGTCGACGAGCCGGACGAGGCCGCGGTGAGTAACCCTCATGGACCAGCCAGAACGAGCCCTGTCCGCGCGCATGCAGGAACTCCTCGACCGGGCATGCCGGTACGTCCTGGAGAACGGGCTGACGGGGTTTTCCCTGCGTCCCATCCTCGGGTGCTGTTGTTACTGATTCAGGTCGAAGGAGGGGCTGGCCCGGGCACTGGCTCAGGCTCGTGACGCGGGCGACGCGGCCGCCACCATCCGCGCCACCTGGCGATGGCACGCGGCCGAGCCCACGCGGCCGCTGCTCAAGCTGTGGATCGAGGCGTACGCCAGCTCGCTGGCCGAGCCCGGCAGACCGTCGACGACTGGCTCGCCGTGCTGGCCACCGGGGACCTCGACCGCGTCACGGCCGCCGTCGAGCACTACGTGCGCCTCATCGAGAACCCGTCTGGCCGATCGGCACGTGCCGACATACAGTGAAGCTCCGCCTTGGTGATCATCCGGAGGCGCGATGCGGTCAGTGGTCTGGTTTCAGGCTGGGGACAGCCGGGTGGTCGTGGGCGCCGAGCCACGTCCGTCCGGACCCCGGGAAACGGTCGTCGACATCCACGTCAGCGTGCTGAGCCCTGGCACAGAACGCGCCCGGCTGCTCGGTCTGCCCACGGCGGCCGTCGCCTTCCCGCACGTGCCCGGCTATCTGGCGGCCGGGCGAGTGCGCGGGGGTGTCACGCGGGTCGCGTTACGCGGCGCGGGGCACCAGAGCGTCGCCATCGGGCGGCCGGGTGAGGTGCACGAGGTGCCGGACGGCGTCTCGCTGACCGACGCGGCGGTGTGGCAGTTGGCCATCACCGCGCTGTACGGCCTGGAGGTCGGCGGGCAGCGTGCCGGCGAACCGGTCGGCGTGGTGGGCGCCGGTCTGCTGGGCATAATCGTGCGCCGGCTGGCGGCGATACGTGGCGCCGGGGTCGTCCTGGCGAGGGCACGGTCGGCGGCCAAGGCGTGGGCGTGCCGAGCGGAGCCCGCGACCGTTTTCAGCGTGGATCGGTGGGACATCGGGCCGCCTCTCGTCCTCGACGTCACCGGCACCCCAGAAGGGCTCGGCATCGCCCTGGCGGCCGTGGCGGCGGGCGGCACGGTCGTGGTCCTGGGCTCGCCGCGGGCGGCGTCGGCGCAGGTGCCGTTGCGGTCGGCCTACGACCGCGGCGTCCAGGTGGTGGGCGCGCACACGGTCAACCTCGACGCCGACCGCACCGCGGCCCTGAGCCGGTCGTTCTTCGAGGGTGCGGGCGCGTTCACGATCTCCGATGTGCTGGAGGAACACCCGGCAGAGAACGCTCCGCTGGTCTACCGAAGGCTCGTCGGCGACCGCGCGTTCATCGGCGCCGCTCTTCTCTGGCGGCAGGCAAGGAGCACATCATGCGCTTCGGCGTGATCGGTTGTGGCGACATCGGTGTCAAGGACGCCGAGACGGTGGCCGCGGCGGACGACCTCGAACTGGTCGCCTGCCTGGATCCGGTGAAGGCACTGGCCGACGACGTCGCCACCCGGTTCGGCGCGCGGGCCGAGCGCACACCGGCGGAGATGATGTCCAGGACCGACCTGGACGCCGTGATCATCGCCACCCCGCACGACACCCACGAGCAGATCGCCGTCGCCGCGCTCGCGGCCGGCAAGCATGTCCTGCTGGAGAAGCCGCTCGCGCACGACCTCGGGTCCGCGCAGCGGATCGCCGCCGCCGCGGACGAAGCGGGCACCACGGTGAGCGTGCTGTTCCACCTGCGAGCCGACGCGCGGTTCGAGGAAGCGTGTACGGCGGTGCGGCAGGGACGGATCGGGTCACCCCTGGGCGTCACCGCCTCCTACCTTGTGAACAAGCCCGCCTACTACTTCACCGGCGGCTTCAGCCGGCGGGCCCTTTCGTCGTGGCGGCAGTCCAAGGCCAGGGCGGGCGGTGGGTTCCTGATCATGAACGTGATCCATCACATCGACGCCGTCCGCTGGCTCCTCGACGCCGAGTGCGACAGCGTGTACGCGGAACTGACGCCCTCTGCCCTCGCGCCCGGGGTCGAGGACACGGTCAGCGTCGTCCTGAGGTTCGGGCAGGTCGTCGTCACCCTGATCGGCGGAGCCAGCGTGCCGGAAGGCGACGGCCAGCGCCTCATGCTGTGGGGCGAGACCGGTCAGCTCCGTGTGCAACCAGGGCAGGCCGATTCCCGGTTGACGGCGATCTCCCGTTTCGCGGCGGCGGCGCGCGACGGCACGCCACCTGACGTGACCGTGCGCGACGCGCTGGCCGTCCAGGCGATCGTGACGGCGGCCTACGAATCGGCCGCCCTCGGGCATGTCGTACGGCCGGCCGTACGGTGATCACACAGATGACCACGCGGCGCGCGGCCGGGACGGTCTGGTACGTCGAAGGCACCCGAGGACCCGCGACCTGGGCCCGGGGCTACGAGTGCGCCAACACCGACCGGATCGCCGCCAGGGAATGGGCGGGCACCGCGTGCGCCGCCGCCGCGATGGCCGGCCTGGAGACCGTGGTGCTGGGCGACGGCGCGCTGGCGTCGCTCGTGCGCCTGGCGGTCGCGTCCACGCCGGGCGGCGGCGAGACGGTCGTCGAAACCACGGGCACGGAGGAGGGGATCGCGGCCGCCCTGGCGACGGCGCCGGACCTGGGCCGCGTGCTGCTGGCCGCCCGCCCCCTGGAAAGCGCCGTCACGCTCGACACCTACCGCGACCTGCACAGAAGGGGTGTACGGCTCACGCCGGTGCCGTGGGCCGGCGAGGTGGCCCCTCCAGAACGGCTCGTGACCTGGGCGCTGGAACATCTGGCGCAGCGGAACCGGGCCGGAAACGCACCGTTCGCGCCGTGGTACCGCCTCGATCCTGGGATGAGACATGACGACCTACATCCACCCCGCCGAGATCACCGTCCGCCGGCCGTACGACGTGGAGGGTGACTGGATCCTCTTCAGCACCTGCAACTACCGCTGCGGCTACTGCTTCTGGGACGCGGACGCGCTGGGTGCCAAGATCGAGCCGATCGCGCCCGTGGAGCGGCTGGCCGAGTTCTTCGACCGGACCGGGCTGACCTGGCTGCTCCATCTCACGGGCGGCGAGCCGTTCATCTACCCGGACTTCGTCCGCCTCTGCTCGTTGCTGACCCGGCGCCACCTGATCAGCGTGAACACCAACGCCGACTCCCCGCACATCCGCGCCTTCGTCGACGAGGTGGATCCGCGGCGGGTCGACTTCATCAACTGCGGGGTGCACGAACGTGAGCGCCAGGTACGACGGGGAACCCGGCGGTTCGTGACGAACGTCCTGGCCATGCGGGAGGCGGGCTTCGACGTGTTCGCCTCGTGCGTCATGTATCCGGACCTGTTCGCGACGTTCCCCGAGCTGTGGCGGCGCTATGCGGACGAGGGCGTCGTCGTCATCCCCAAGGCGCTGCGCGGCACCCATCTGGGCCGTCGCTACCCTGGCGGGTACACGGAGGCGGAGCGCGCGCTGTTTCGCGAGTACACCGCCAAGGCCGCCGCCTTCTACACCGGGCAGTTCGGCCGCCGCGACGAGCCGCCCACGGTCAACCCGTTCATGGACGAGCACCTGTTCCTGGACGGGCTCCCCGACTACCGGGGCGACCTGTGCGAGGCGGGCCGGCTGTTCGCGCGCATCGTGCCCAATGGTGAGGTACGGCGGTGCGGTCCGGACGACGTGATCGGGAACGTGGCCGAGCAGTGGTTCGCCCGGCGCGACGAGGCGTCCGTCTGCACGGTCCTGGAGTGTCCCTACTTCTGCGAGAAGTACCGCCTGCCCTCCTGAGGTCACGCCATCGCGAGCAGGATGCGGCGCGGGCCGGAGTAGGGTTCCCGCCCGTGCGCCACCCGGACGTTGTCGATCATGAGGACGTCACCGGGGACCCAGTCGAAGCGGACCGCGCACTCCCAGCCCACGCGCCTGATGTCGGAGAGATCCTCCAGCGCCAGTGGTGTGCCGTCACCGTGCCGGCACGAGGTCGGCAGGTCGTCCTCGCCGAACAGTTCGAGCAGTTCCTCACCCATGTCGGGCCCGGCTCCCGTCCAGTGCCACTGGTCGGCCTGGTTGAACCAGACCTCCTCGCCCAGCACGGGGTGGACCGCGGTGGCCGGGCGGAACTGCGAGGTCCGCAGGCCGCCGTCGGGGCACCAGGAGAACTCGGCGCCGAGCTCGCGCAGGTGGCGCTCGACCAGCGCGCGGTCGCCGGTCTCGTAGGTCTGCTGCCACGAGCGGCCGAGGCCGACGCCGCTGTGCAGGCGCTGGCGGTAGATCACGCCGCGTTCGGTGAAACGCCGGCGCACGCCGGTCGGGAGGCGGCGCAGGATCTCGCGGCTGTCGGCGATGGGCGTCTGACCACCTCGCTCCGGCGCGGTCTCGCAGTGGAAGAACAACACGCTGGGCCAGCGCGCGGCGTAGGACAGCTCGTTGTGGAGCGGAATGGCGAACTCCGCCGGGTACTCGGTCGAGGTGTAGACCTCGGCGGCCGAGACCTTGGTACGCGGGGAGTTGCCGTGCACATAGGGGAGCAAACGGTCGGCCAGCGCGGAGACCGCTGTGGCGAAGGCGTCGAGGCCGCCGTCGAAGCCGCGCAGCAGCACGGCGCCGTGCTCGGCGAGACGTTCGCGCAGCAGGTGACGATGCTCGCGCACGAAGCCGACCAGGTCCTGCCGGTCGTCGGGCTCCAGGCACACCGGGAAGCGGCGGCCAGGGTCGAGCACGGTCGTTCTCATGAGGCTGTCTCCTCGTTCGCTCGGGCGCAGAACTCGCGGACGGACTTGCCGGCGGGCAGCGCCATCAGCGGGTGCCCGCGCAGCCGCCGGCACGCCTCGCTCACCCAGTCCCGCCAGCCGCCCAGCGACCAGGTGCGGAGCATGCCCTCGGCGCCGGCGCTGACCGCGTGGCGGCCGTCGGGGGTGACCACCACGGAGGTGGCCCATGGAGCGTGCCCTTCGAGCGGGTCGCCGAGCTGGGTTCCGTCGAGCGCCCACAGGCGTACCGTCCCGTCGCGGGCCGCGCTCAGCAGCATCGTCCCGTCCGGCGTGAACGTCACGTCGAGCACGTCGCCGTCGTGCCCGATGAACGGCTGGCCCACGGGCCGCCCCTCGTCGTCCCAGAGCCGGATCACGTGGTCGTCGCCGCCGGTGGCGAGCAGGCGGCCGTCGGCCGACAGCGCCATCGCGCGGATGGGACCGTCGTGCCCGGCCAGCGGGGGCGCCGCCGGTTGTCCGTCGCTCGTCCAGCGCCGGATCAGGCCGTCGTCGCCCGCGCTGTAGAGCAGAGCGCCGAAGGCCAGCGCGTGCACCGGCGCCTCGTGCCCGGCCACGGCCAGCGGCGTCAGGGTGACGGCGTCCAGGACGGTGACGGCGCCGGTGGCGTCCCCGGCGGCGATCCTGGCGCCGTCCCGGTCGTAGGCGATGGCGTGCACCGGCGCCGCCCGGGTCAGCGGCACGCCCAGGTCGGCACCCCTCCGGTCCCACAGCCGCACGGTCCCGTCGCCGTCGGCGCTCGCGACCACGCGCCCGTCCGGGCTGAACGTCACCGCCCGGACGCCGGCGCCATGACCGGTCAGCGGTTCGGCGGCGAACATGCCCTCGACGTCGGAAAGGCGCACGGTCCGGTCGTCGCTCGCGGTGGCCAGCCACTGGCCGTCCCGGCTGATCGCCAGCCGGTAGATGTGCTCGCGGTGCCGCGGCTCGGCGGCCCGCGTCTGAAGGCCGTGCGGATCCCACCGCCCGACACCGAACATGAGCCCGCCGGGGGCGGCCGGCGCACCGGCGTTCCGCTCGCCGCGCCACTGCCACACCCGCACCGTGCGATCGGCGGAGCCGGACACGATCCTGGTGCAGTCACGGCTGAGCGCCACCGCGGTGACCGGCCCGTCGTGCCCGAGCAGCGGATCGGCGGCGGGCCTGCGCGAGCGCACGTCCCACAGCCGGACGACGGCGTCGGCCGACCCGCTGGCCAGCACGTCCCCGTCGGCGCTGAAGGCCAGCGTGTGCACGGCGTCGTCGTGCGCCTGCCACGGCATGCCGAACGGTTCCAGCCCCGCCTCATCGCTCCAGGACCACAGCCGCACCGCACCGCCGGCGCCACCGCTGGCCAGCAAAGAACCATCAGGGTGTACGGCGAGGGCCGCCACGAACCCGTCGTGCGCGGCCCTGACGGACATGCCGGGCGCCGCCGGGTCGCCCGGCACCACGTGCAGCGTCCCCTGAAGGGTGCCGACCACGAACGCCGACGTGGCCGGGGAGCAGGCGAGCGCGGTGAGCGGGTCCCCCGGATCGAACCCGCTCCGATCATCGTCCGGCGGCGTGCCGTCCGCCGTCAGCCGCCCCGCCTCGTCGATCCAGGCGAGGTTCCCGGCGGGCGTCCAGGCCAGCGCGTGCACGGCGGCGCCGGTCTCGTGCAGGTGCAGCAGCCTCCCCTCGCGGCTCCACCGCAGCACGAGGCCGTCCTCGCCGCCGCTGGCCAGGACGCGGCCGTCCGGGCTGTACGCCAGGACGTTGACGCTGTCGGCGTGGCCGGTCAGCGGATCGCCCACCGGGCTGCCGTCCCGGCGCCAGAGCCGGATGAGGCGGTCGTCGCCTCCGGTGGCGTAGATCAGATCGTCGGGGGAGTAGGCGACGGCCCGCACCGCCGCCGTGCCCGGCACAACGGCCAGTTCCCTCGACCGCTGCAGCGCCAGCCGGAGCGCGGCGCGGACTGCGCCGAGCGGTTCGGCTCCCGGCAGCGCGGCCAGGTTCGCCGAGACGGCCGACATGGCGTGGACGAGCCCTTGAGCCGGCTCGATGCCGGCCAGCTTGGCCGCGTCGGCCGCGTCGGCGCGCAACCGGTTCTCCAGGGTGACCTGACGATGGTCGGCCAGCGCCTGCTCGATCTCGGCCCGTTCACGCAGCGCCTTCTCCCGCTCCTCGACGCTCTTCTCGATGTAGGCGCGGGTGTCGGCGTCGAGGTCGGCCGGGCGCTCGGCGAGGTATGCCTCGGCGGTGGCCAGGTCGCCACCGCGCAGCAGCCGGTCCGTCAGCTCCGGTTCGGCGCGCCAGGCGGCCACCCACGGTTCGAGCCACTGCCGCCAGGTGAGGAACCTCCTGTCGTGCTCCAGCCAGCCGGCCAGTTCCGCCCACTCGCGCAGGAGCACGTCGTGGATCAGCTCCACGGTCTCGTCGCCCGCCGTCACCAGCAGCCGCCTGGCGGTCATCACGGCGAGCACGGCGTCCAGCCGCTGGTGCTGGTCGATGGTGCGGTAGAGGTCGGCGATGCGCCGCTTGCGCCGGGTGTCCGGCACGCCGGCACGCTCGTCTCCCAGGTGGACCAGGCTAGTGAACAGTGCGCGGGTCACGTCGAGCAGGTGGGGCGGCATGGCCCGGATCGCGTCGTCCGCCCAGGCGGTCAGCGCGCCGGCGACCCGGTTGCCGTCGAGGTACGGCCGCCAGAGCAGCATCCCGTCCGAGCGCGCCCGCCACACCTGCGTGAGCGTGAACTCCACCAGGGGAAGCACGGTGCTCTGCGCGGCCCCGGCGCGGGTGGCCGGGGACCCGGGGCGGCCCGCTGCCGAGGCGCGCACCGCGTCGTCCACGATCGCCTCCGCCAGGCCGTCCTCGAACCGCAGACGCACGGCGCGGGCGGGCTCGCGCACGATGTCCATGAGGTCGTCCGGGTCGAGCTGGGCGGGAATGTTGGCCAGGCCGCGCTCCAGCCATCTGATCAGCTCCGGCGACTCGGCGGCGAGCCGGCTGTAGAAGTCGTCGCGCATGACCAGCACGACCGTGGCCCGGGCCGCGGAGTCGAGCAGGCGGCACAGCTCGGCGAGGTAGCGTTCCCGCGCGTCGGGTGGTTCGAGGAACACCTCCTCGAACTGGTCCAGCACGAGCACCACACCACGCTCGTGCCCGGTGACGGCGGCGACCAGGTCCGTGGCCGCGCCCGGGAGCCGGCGCTCCAGCGCGTCGCGCTCGGCCGGACGGGTGACGATCCGCTCGTGGTCGGCCAGGTCGGGCACCCGTCCTTCGGCGACGGCGGGCAGCAGCCCCGCCCGGACCACGGAGGACTTGCCGCTGCCGGACGGGCCGAGCACCGCGAGGAAGCGCGGCCTGCGGCGGAGGTCGTCCAGCATCTGCCGGATGAACACGTCGCGGCCGAACAGGAAGCGGGCGTGCTCCTCGTCGAACACCTCCAGCGACCGGTAGGGGCAGATCTCGACAAGGCGCAGATCAGGGCAGGCCGCGCGCAGCGCCTCGGCCGGGGTGGCGAGGGCGATCTCGCTCTGCCTGCCGTACTGGTCCTCCGTCGTGATCGAGTGGATCATCGCGATGACGTGGCCCGTGGTGAGGTCCACCACCGGGCCGCCGCTGTAGCCGGTCGTCACGCTGCCGCTGCGCTCGAGCTGAAGGACCGGCTGGCCGGTGTCGGGCTCGCGGATGGGGCCGGTGACCACGCCTCTGGCACGCAGTCCGTGGACCGGCGAGGCGTCGGGAAAGCCCCACGTCTCGTACGCCGCTCCGGCCGCGCCCTCCGTGGAGGTCAGCGACAGCGGGGTCAAGCCGTCCGGCCAGGAATCCACCCGGAGGACGGCGATGTCGTCGCCGTCCGGCGGGCGCCAGTGGTCGGCCACGACCAGGCCGCGGAAGGCGTGCCCGCCGAAGCTCAGCTCCACCTCCTCGCCGGGGCCCGCCTGCGCGTCCGCCACGACATGGGCACAGGTCAGGACGAGCCCTTCCACCACGGCGGCGAACCCGGTTCCGGCCGTCCGGCCACGCCGGTCGAGAACGCGGACCACCGAGCGGCCCAGATCGCCCCGCATCCGCGATCACCCGATCCGCAGCAGGTAGCAGGGGACGCGCGCCGTCGGCAGGTCGATCCAGCCGGCGATCACGTTCTTCGGCCGGGAGAACAGGGATCCCGTGAGCGTCGCGGGCCCGGCAGGGGTGGACAGCGCCAGCCGTACCAGAAGGGGGTCGTCCTGGTCCGTCTCGCCGTCGATCTGGTACGGGTCGCCGCCGGGGGGCCGCCAGTGGCCGGTCAGCCGCCGGTCGCCGACGTGCAGGAGCTCGAGGCGCGCCGGGCCGCCGTCGCAGCGCAGGGTGTAGACGCCGGTGAAGTCGGCGGGCTCCGGTTCGCCGGAGCGGCACGCGGCGACGGGGCGGGGCAGGTCGCGCCGCGCGTAGAAGCCGTAGCGCTCCTCCCGCCACTGCGTGTACCCGGCGATCAGGCCGCGGCCCTCGGTGGCCAGGTAGCCGGTGAAGCGCTGCGCCGCGAGGCCGTTGAAGTCGTGGATGTCGAGGACGAGCCCCTGGTCGTCGGCCACGTGCGCGGACACGCGGTGGGTGGTGCCGAAACGGTAGCTGAGGTATCGACCGGACAAATCCGCTTTGAGGCGCATGCTGCCGGTCCAGCCGTCGTCACACCAGGTGTATTGACCTGCGTACATATCGGCTCGCAAGGTGGAGGGTGTGAATCCGGGCTCGAACACGCGCGTCGACACGGAAACAGAAAAGCACGCCGGAGCCCGGACGTCGACAATCGTCGTGTCACCGCACCCCGACGACGCCGTCCTGTCGTGCTGGGGGGTGTTGTGCGAGCCGGACGTGCGGCGTGTCGTGACCGTCTTCGCCGGGTTGCCGGAACCAGGGACGCCCCTGTCGGCGTGGGACCGGCTGACCCGCGCCGCCGATCCGCGGCAACGGGCCGCCGAGCGGCACGAAGAGGACCGACGGGCGCTGGCCCGGGCGGACTGCGTCGTGATGCATCTGCCGTTCGTCGGCGCGGTGCACCGGCGGGAGCCCCTGGACCGGCGGGTCCTGGAGACGACGCTGAAGGCGGCCGTGGGCGATGCCGGCACGGTGTACGGCCCGGCTGCCGTCGGCGGACATCCCGACCACGTGGCGACCAGGGACGCGGTCCTCGCGGTGAGCGCGGGGCGGCGGGTGCTGCTGTATGCCGACCAGCCGTACGCGGTCAGGTTCGGCTGGCCGTCCTGGGTGACCGCGCGGCCCCCTCGTCTGGACCTGGACGTGGACGGCTGGTTCGGCGCGCAACTGGAGGCGATGCCCTGGACCCTCTCAAGCGCCCGGGTGTCCCGGCTGTCCCGGCACGCCGCGGCGGCCAAGGGGGAAGCCGTACGGGAGTATCGCAGTCAGTTCGCCGCGCTGGCCGCGAGCGCGGGGCTCGGGTTTCCGGACGGTCCCGAATGGGAGTACGAGGTGTTCTGGGCCGCTTCGGCCGTCTAGACCGCCCCTATTCTCGGTCTGAGATGGGTGTTACGTTCCTCACATGTCGAGCTCGCCGGCGTTCACCTTCTCTCCGGTCAGGCGATGAGCACCGCCGACGCCCGGCACAACCTTCCTCCCGAGATCGAGCAGGCGCTGCTCGCTCGCCTCTCCGCGCCTGCTCCCCTGGAACGGCCGCGCCGCGACCCCACCGGTCCTCGGCGGCTGCCGGCCGTACAGCATCGGATCTGGGTCACGGACCGGCTCGACGAGGGGGAGCCGATCAACACCGTCGGCCTCGCCGTACGGCTGCGCGGGCGGCTCGACCGGCGGGCGCTGACCCGGGCGGTCGACGCCGTGGTCGCGGCGCACGAGGAGCTGCGCACGGTCGTCACCGAGCGGGACGGCGTGCCCTCGGCCCGCACGCTGGCGTCCGTGGTGGTGCCGGTGGAGGAGGCCGGCCTGGGCACGTCCCTGGAGTCGCTGGCGGACCTGGCCGGTCGGCGTCTGGATCCGGGCAGCGGATCCAACGTCCGTTGCCTGTTGATTCCGGTGGGGCCGGACGAGCATGTCGTCCTGCTGCTGGTTCACCATCTGGTCTGCGACGCCGCCTCCCTGGGCATCCTGCTGCGCGATCTCGGCCGCGCGTACTCCGGTCGGCCGCCGGCGCCGCCCGCGTCGCCGTACGCCGAGCTGGCGGAACTGAGCGAACGGCGGGCGGCGCGGACACGGGAGCACGACCTGGCGTACTGGCGGGAGACCCTGACCGGTGCGCCGGCCACGCTCGACCTCGACTGCGCCCGGACGCCGCTCTCCCGCACGGGGCGCGGCGCGGTGGACGTCCTGCCCCTGGCCGAAGGGCTAATCGACGCCGCCGCCGGGCTCGGCCTGGCGCGTGGGGCGCCGCTGTCGTCGGTCCTGCTGGCCGCCTGGGTCTCGGTCCTGCGCCGGCACAGCGCTCAGGACGACCTCGTGGTCGGGACCGCGGTGGACGAACGGAACATCCCGGGGGCGGAGCACGTTGTCGGCCCGTTCGTCAACCTGGTTCCCCTGCGGGTACGGCTGAGCCCGGCGGCCTCCCGCGACGAGCTGCTGACCGCTTCCCGCGACGCGCTGCTCGGCGCGCTGGACCACGCGGCGCTGCCGTTCGAGCGGCTGGTGGCGGCCGTGCGTCCGCCGCGGCGGCCGGGACGGCATCCGATCTTCCAGACCACGTTCGACCTCCGGCGCGAGCTGCCGCGGCCGTGTCGGTTCGGCGACCTTCATGCCGAGCCGATCCCCCTGGGCATCGCGCCGGCTCGCGTGGATCTGGGACTGTCGATCGACCGGACCGCCGATGGCTGGCAGGCGCGGCTCGTCTCCTCCACCGGCCTGTTCGCCCCCGGCACCGGACGCAGGCTCCTGGACGACCTGGCCGAGGCCCTACACAGCTTGATCGAGCCGCCGCCTGGGCCGGTTTTCGTTGAGGCGGCGCCCGGGTCGGTTTTGGTCGAGGCGCCGGCTCGGCCGGTTGTCAGGGTGGCTTCGACCTTGTCCGGGTCCGTTCTGGAGGCGGTTGACCGGTGGGCGGCGCGCCTGCCGTACGCCGTGGCGGTCGAGGACGGACGGCGGGCGCTGACCTACCGGGAGCTGACCGGACGCTCCCGCTCCCTGGCCGGGCGCCTGGCGGCTCTGGGCGCCGGACCCGGCGTGCCCGTCGGCGTGCTCCTGAACCGCGACTGCGAGCTGGTGACCGGGCTGCTCGGTGTGCTGCGGTCCGGCAGCCCGTACGTGCCGCTCGACCCGGACCACCCGCGGGCGCGCATCCGGGCGCTGCTCGCCGACGCCGGCGCCGAGATCCTCCTGACGACGCCAGAGTTCGCTGAGTATGCCCCGGCCGGGGTCCGGGCCGTGACACCGGGCGACGCCGCGACTCCCGCGGTGGCCCGGCCGGACGACCTGGCCTACGTGATCTACACCTCCGGCTCCACCGGCCCGCCCAAGGGCGTCGAGATCACCCACCGGGCGCTGGCCGCCGTCCTGGCCGCGATGGGGGAGCTGATCGAGGCGGGTCCGGGCGACGCGCTCCTCGCGATCACCACGGTCGCCTTCGACATCGCGGCCCTGGAGCTGTTCCTCCCGCTCACCCGGGGCGCGCGCGTGGTCGTCGCCCCTTCCGGCACCGCGGCGGACCCCGGCCTCATCCGCGCCCTCGTCGCGGCGCACGGCGTCACCGTCCTCCAGGCGACGCCGGTGACCTGGCGCCTCCTCGGCCCCGGAACGCTCCCGGGCCTGCGGGCCGCGCTCTGCGGCGGCGAACGGCTGCCCGCCGATCTGGCCCCCTGGATCGCGGGCACGGCAGAGCGCGCCTGGAACGTCTACGGACCGACCGAGGCGACCATCTGGGCCACCACCCACCGGCTCGATCACTCCGGCCGGCCGGTGCCCATCGGCCGGCCGCTGCCCGGCACGCGGGCCTATGTCCTGGACCACGAGCTGCTGCCGGTCCTGCCCGGCAACCCCGGTGAGCTGTGCCTGGCCGGAGCGGGCGTGGCCCGCGGGTACCGGGGGCGGCCCGGCCTGACCGCCGACCGGTTCCCGCCCGACCCATACGCCGACGGCGCGCGGTTGTACCGCACCGGCGACCGAGTGCGCCCGCGCGACGACGGCACGCTGGACTACCTCGGCAGACTGGACGACCAGCTCAAGATCCGCGGCCTGCGCGTCGAGCCGGGTGAGATCGAGGGCGCGGTGCGCGCGCTGCCCGGGATCCGGGACGCCGCCGTCACCGCCGTGCCCGGGCCGTCCGGCGAGCCGGTGCTGACCTGCTACGTCGTGGGCGAGTCCGTCCCGGCGCAGCTGCGGTCCGCGCTTCGCGAGCGGCTGCCCGGTCACCTGGTCCCCGACGCGTTCGTGACGCTCGACGCCCTGCCGCTGACGCCGAACGGCAAACTGGACCGCCGCGCGCTGCCCGCACCCGCCCCGCCTCCGCAGGGGATCGTCGCCACCGGTCCGCGCGGCGAGGTGGAACACGTGATCCGCGAGGTGTGGCAGGACGTTCTCGGCAGGTCGCCGGTCCACGCGCACGAGGATTTCTTCGACCTCGGCGGCCACTCGCTGCTCGCCGCCCGCGTCGCCGCCCGGCTGCGCACCCGCCTGGACCTGGATGTGCCCCTGCGGTTGCTGCTCGACCACCCGACCGTCGCCGCGACCGCGCGCGCCCTGCACGGCCTCGGACCAGCGGGCCTGCCACCTGTAGGCCCGGCTCCCCACGATCACGACGAGGCCGCGCCGCTCACCGTCGCCCAGTACCAGGTCTGGCTCCTCTGCCAGGACCCTCGGGCCGGCCTGGCCTACCACGTGCACACCGTCCTGCCGGTGCCGGAGCACGTCACCGTGGACCGGCTCCGCGCCGCGCTGGACGAGCTGACCAGGAGGCACTGTGTGCTGCGGACCCGCTACCCCGTCGTCGACGGCGAACCCCGCCAGGTAACCGACGGGCCGCCGGGCGCCGACCTGGTCACCTCGTCCCCATCGCAGGCGTTTCTGGCCGCCGCGGTGCGTGAGCCGTTCGTGCCGGCCGAGGTGCCGCCGGTCCGGTGGCGGCTGGTCCGCGACGGGAACGGGCCGGCGAGGCTGGCGCTCGTCGCCCACCACATCGCGCTCGACGGATGGTCGCTCGCCCTCCTGGAACGCGAACTCGCCGCGCTCCTCGACGGGGCCGACCTGCCGCCGGCGCCGTGCTTCGGGGCGATCGCCCGCTGGCAGCGGAACTGCCTGACCTCCGCCGAGCTCGACCGTCAGCGCGGCTACTGGCGCACCCGGCTGGCGG
>NZ_JBHYJD010000078.1:21474-35497 GCF_042740555.1 Nonomuraea sp. NPDC059007
GCGCCCCGGCCGGTGACCGCGCCGCCGTACGACCGGGTTCCGCCGCCGCGGCCCGACTTCCGCGGCGGCGTGGTGCGGGCCTCGGTGACCCCGGCGGTGGCCGACGTCGCCCGCCGGCTGCACGCCACGCCGTACATGACGCTCCTTGCCGCCTTCCTCGTGGAACTGCGCCGCGGCGGCGCCCCGGACGACCTCCTGGTGGGCGTGCCCATGGCGGCCCGGCGGCTGGAAGAGCTGGAGGGAGCCGCCGGGATGCTGGCCAACACGGTGGCGCTGCGCTGCGACCTGAGCGGTGACCCCTCCTTCGCCGACGTGGTGGGCCGGGTGCGCCGCGCCGTACTGGAAGCCCACGCCCACCAGGAGCTGCCCCTGGCCGAGGTGGTCCGCGACCTGGGGGCCATGCCGGGCGCGGCCAGGAATCCCCTGTACCGGACGATGTTCGGCATGGACGGCGTCTCCCCGGGACACCGGGTGCACAACGGCGCCGCGAAGCTCGACCTCACGGTCATGATCGCCCCGGAGCCGGACGCCGCCGGGTGGGCGATGTCCTGGGAGTACGCCACCCAGGTCCTCGACCGGGCGACGGTGACGGCCATGGCCGCCAGGTACGCCGACCTCGTCGCCGCCGCCTGTCATGATCCCCACCGGCGCATCGACGACCTCGCCTCTGTCACGCCACGCCCCACCCCGCCGCCATCCCCGCCGGGTGCCGTGCCGTCCGGCCGCTTCACCTCGCCGATGTCCCCGCCGCGTGCCGGCCCGTCCGGTCCGCCCACCCCGCTGGAGCCGGTCGTCGCGGAGGTCTACGCCCAGGTGCTCGGCATCGCCGCCGGCAGGGATGACGACTTCTTCGAGCTCGGCGGCCACTCGCTGCTGGCACTCCAGGCGGCCGACGCCGTGGCGGCGCGGCTCGGGCGTCCGGTGCCCGCCCGACTGGTCATGGCGCACCCGACCGTGGCGACGCTGGCCCGCGCGCTGAGCGCCCCACCGGTGCGCGCGCCCGTTCGCCGGGACGGCCCGGTCGTCCTGGTCACCGGCGCCACCGGGCTGGTGGGGCAGGCCGTCACCGCGGAACTGCGGCGACGCGGCCTGGCCGTACGCGCCTTCTCGCGGCCGTCCTCGCGCCCGCGTGCCCTGCGGATCGCCGACGAGGTGGCCGAAGGAGACCTGGCCGACCCGGCGAGCCTGGCCGAGGCGGCGGACGGGGCGGTCGCGCTCGTGCACGCCGCGAGCACCTTCACCGAACCCGACGTCGACCTCGCGGCCATGGAAATGCTGGCGGCAGGACGAGATGGCCGCCCGTTCGTCTTCATCAGCAGCGCCGACGTGTACGGCCGGCCGCCCGGCCCCCACGCCGTCACCGAGGACCACCCCCTTCCAAGAGACCTGACCGAGTACGCGCGAGCCAAGGCGGCGTGCGAAGACCTGCTGGCCGCCACCGGCCCCGGTCACGCGGCGCTGCGGCCGCCGTTCGTCTGGGCGCCGGACCCGTACTGCATATGGCAGTTACGCCAGACCGCCGGAGCACCGGTGGAGGACGCGATCAGGTCCGGCCGCCCGCTGGTCCTGCCGCCCGCGCGGCGCGGGCACGCCTGGGTGGACGCCCGCGACCTGGCCTGGCTCGTGGCCGAGTGCCTGCGGCGACCGCCCGACGGACCGGTCAACGCCGTCGGCGGGCACTTCGGCTGGCGAACGCTGGCCATGGAACTGCTTCGGCTGCGCGGGCAGCGGATCGCGATCGAAGAGGGTGAGCCGGCCGGCCTGTACGCGACGCACCGGCGGTTCAGCGGCGCGCTCGCCGCCAGGCGCTGGGGATTCGCCCCACGCCGCCGGTGGGCGCGCACCCTGGCCGCGGCCGCCCGTGCGGAGGTCGCCGGCTCATGACCACGACGGTGTTGTTCTGCTTCAAGGGCCGCCACGGGCTGGGCCACACCCGGCGCACGCTGCTGATCGCCGAGGCGCTGGCGCGGCTCGCCCCGGACGTGCGCGTGGTGCTGATGAGCCAGGGGCGGCCCGTCGACCTGCTGCGCCGCTCGCCGCTGCCCGCGGTGAACCTGCCGGTGCTGGAGCGGCTGCCCAACGACGCGATGGAGGCCGCCTACCTGGACCTGCTGCGCGCGCTCGGCACCCGGCTGGCGCCGTCGCTGCTGGTCGAGGACACCTATCCCGATCCGCGCCACCTGTTTCTCGCGCCCTTCCGCGATGTCCCCAAGGCACTGGTGATGAGCGGCATGACCAGGGGCGCCTACCTCGAACGCCTGCGTCAGGACGGCCTGCTGCGCCACTACGACAGGATCCTCGTCGCCCGGGAGGAGGCCGCCGTTCTGCGGTCGGCGGAGTTGACCCCCGCGACCCGGACGATGCTCGGCCACTCCGGCCGCGTCCGCTTCCACGGCCCGGTCTTCGCCCTTCCGGACGCCGCGGACGTCGCGGCGGCCGCCGCCCGGTTCTCCCCGGACACGCTGCCGCTGGTCGTGGTGAGCGCGGGCGCGGGCGGTGACGTGACCACCCAGGCGTACCCCGAGCGGCTGTTCTCCTCGATGACCGAGGTGGCCGCGCGGCTGCGGGCGGAGCGCGTGCCGACGCGCGTGGTGCTGGTGGCCGGGCCGTACTATCGCGGTTCGACACCCCCGGAGCTGCCGAACGTGACGTTCGTGCCGTTTGTCCCGGAACTGCCGGCGCTGCTGCACGCGGCGCGGGTGGCCGTGATCCGGCCGGGCAGCAACGTCCTGCGCGAGACCCTGTCGGGACCGGCCGCGACCGTCCTGGTGCCGAACTTCTCCTGGGCCGAGGACCAGAAGGCCACCGCCGAGCTGGTGGCGGCGTCGCTTCCCCACGTCGGCCTGGCCGCCTGCGACGACGTGGCCACGCTGTACGAGCTGACCAGGGCGGGACTGGCCGCAGCGGCACGCCCGCCCTGGTCGGAGGCGGTACGACCGGCGCAGGAGCACATCGCCGAAGGACTGCTGGAACTCCTGGAGCCACCGCCGCCCGGACCGGACGCCTTCGTCATCGTCAGCGGCGCCGGCACCCCCGACCGGCGCGCGATCGCCGACGAAGAACTGCCCGGCGTGCCGCATGCCCACGACGATCCGCGGGTGCTCCTGCTCGACCGGGTCCCGCCGGTGCACGCGTCACCGGCGTCGCTGTACGAGCGGGGTGTGCGGCTCGTGCTGACGCCACAGGGCGAGGCCCACGACCCGCGCCACGGCGTGAACTACGACCCCGGCTACGGGTTCGATGTTCCCGTCTGGCGGAACGCGTATCGGTTGCCCGAATACGGGCTAGCCGGCGCCGACGTCCATCATGTGCGCGCCTCGGCCGGAAATCCCGGCGCCTTCGGCTACCGGCTGGCCCGCGCCCGCCGCCACACCGCCCTGCCCGCGATCTGGCTCGACCTCGACGACGTGCCGACCGCCGCGCTGCCCGGTCACCTTCGCGCCGTCGCCGCCGGGGGATCACGTCTCGCGAGCGTGACCGAGTTGCTGGCCCATCACGTAACCGCCCAGTTGATGTGAGGTGCCCATGGCATCAGCCGAAATTATCGTCGCGCAGGTCAACGTCCGCCGTGCCGGCACGTCGTGGGAGGACGTCGCCGACCGCGTCGTGACCCTGCTCGACAGCGGGGTGGTGAGCGTCGTCGACTTCGCCGGCGGCGAGGAGCCGGCCGTGATCCGCGCGATCGGCCTCCCGGCCGCGGGAGCGCACGATGGCGCGTGAGGCGAGGCTGCTCCACGACCTCGTGGGCGCCGACCCCGGCCGCGTCGCCGTCCGGGCAGGCACGCGCACGCTGACCTACGCCGAGCTGGCCGACGCGGCAAACGGCCTGGCCGGACGCCTCGTGCGGGCCGGCGCCGAACCGGACGCGGTCGCCGGCATCCGCCTGCCGCGCGGGCTCGGCCTGCCCGTGGCGGTGCTCGCCGTGCTGCGTTCCGGCATGGCCTACCTGCCGCTGACCCCATGGCACCCGGCCGCGCCGCAGGAGGCGCTGCTGGCTCGCGCGTCGGCCCGCTTCCTGGTCACGGCGTCGGGGCACGCGCTGGACACCGCCGTTCCCGTCGTGCCGGTCGACGATCCCGAACCCGCCGCCCCTGAATCTCCGGTACGGCCCGGCGTGCTGGTCGACGTGCCCGAACCCGCTGCCGTCCCTGAGTCTCCGGTACGGCCCGGCAACCTGGCCTATGTGTTGCCCACCTCCGGCACGACCGGGCAGCCCAAGCTGGTGGCCGTTCCGCACGAGGCGGCGGCCAACACGCTCACCCAGGTGGCCGCCGCCTGGGCGCTCGGACCCGGGGACGTGGCGCTCCAGTTGGCCGACATCGGGTACAGCGCCGCCGTACGCGACATCCTCGGACCGCTGACCAGCGGCGCCACGCTGGAACTGGTGGAGAGCCGGGGCGCGCAGGCCGTGCAGGCCGTCGCGCGGCGGCTGGCCGAGGGCACGGTCACCTGCCTGCTGTCGTGCCTGCCACAGGTGCTGTCGGCTCTCCTCGACCTGGACACGCCCCCGGGAGACCTGCGCCTTGTGGTGATCATCAGCGAGACGCTGCCCGCCGAACTCGTGGACCGGGTCCGTCGCCGGTGGGGGCGGCAGGTGCGCCTCGTCCACCAGTACGGGCTCACCGAGTGCGCGATGACCTCACTGATGGGCGACGTCCCCGAGGATCCGGGTGAACGCGTGCCCGTCGGGTGGCCGATCGCCAACACCCGGGCGCTGCTGCTGGACGAGGATCTGCGTCCGGTGCCGCCCGGGACGCCGGGGGAGTTGTACATCGGCGGCGCCGGCCTGGCTCGCGGCTACCACGGTGACCCCGCGCTCACCGCCGAACGCTTCGTCCCCGATCCGTTCACGCCGGGCGCCCGCCTGTACCGCACCGGCGACCTGGCTTCACGGCACGCCGACGGCTCGATCGAGTGCCACGGCCGGACCGACCGCCAGCTCAAGGTCCGCGGCCACCGGGTGGAGCTCGACGAGATCGAACTGGCCCTGCGCACCCACCCGGACCTGCGGGCGGCAGCCGTACAGGCGCACGAACAGAACGGGGAACCGGTCCTGGTGGGGTACGTCGTGCCCCGCGCCGCCGTACCACCGGACTCGGGAAGCCTGACCGCGCACCTGGCGCGGACACTGCCCGAGCCGCTGACGGCCCTCCGGTACGTGACGCTCGCCGGCCTGCCCGCCCTGCCCAACGGCAAGATCGACCGCAGGGCGCTGCCCCAGCTCCCGGCCGCGCCCGGCCTCGCCGAGCCGTCCGACGAGGTGAGCGACGTGGAGCGCGCGGTGACCGAGACCTGGCGGCAGGTGCTCGGCGTCCCGGCGCTGGGCCGCGAGGACGACGTCTTCACCGCCGGCGCCCACAGCATGCACGTCGTCCGCGTCACCGCGCGGCTGCGCCGCCGGGTGGCGGCCGAGCTGCGCGTGGAGGAGGTGTTCGAGCACCGCACCATCGCCGCGCTGACGGCCTGGCTCGAGAGCGCGGCGCGCCCACCAGCCGCTTCCGCGCTTCCCCCGGGTCCGGCCACGGTTCGGCAGGTGTCTCCGGCGCAGCGCAGCCTGTGGTTCCTGGACCGGCTGCGTCCCGGCAGCAGCGCCTACACGATCGCCTTCGCCCTGGACTTCGACGAACCGATCGACGTCGCGAGGCTGCGCACAGCCGTGGAACGGGTGGTCGCCCGCCACGACGCCCTGCGCACCGGCTTCGCCGACGAGGACGGACACCCGCGGGCGTTCGTCCGTTCCGGCCCCGCCTTCGAGTTCGCCGTCGCCGACGTGGCGGAGCCGGCCTGGGCCGGGCGTCCCACCGACCTCGCCGCCGATCCCCTGCTCCGCGTCGCCGTACGGCCGGACGGCGGCAGAGCCTGGTTCGCCATGCACCACATCGTCACCGACGACGCGTCGGTGGGCGTTTTCCTCCGCGACCTCACGACCGCCTACGCCGGACGGTCGCTTCCCGCCGCTCCTGCGTACGGCGACGCCGAACCTGCCGTGCCGTCACCGGCCTGGGTAGCGCGGTTACGTGCCGTGCCGGACACCCTGCGGCTCCCGGTCACCCGCCCCCAGGTGCAGACCGACCAAGGCGGCGTCGTCTGGCGCACCCTGCCGGACCGGCTCGTCGCCGCGATGACCGCGTTGGCGGACACGACCCGGGCCACGCCGTTCATGGTGGCGCTGGCCGCGTGGTCGGTGCTGATGTGGCGCTCGAGTGGGCAGGAGTCCATGCTGATCGGCACCATCGGCGCCGGCCGTACCCGATCAGAACACGACGACGCGGTCGGGTTGTTCGCCAATCTCCTGCCCGTGCCCCTCCACATCGATCCGGACGAGCCTTTCTCGATGTTCCTCGGCCGGGTCCGGACCGACGTGCTGGACACGCTCGACCAGGCGGAGGTGCCCTTCGGCTCGCTGGTCGAGATCCTCGCGCCGGAGCGTGGCACGGCGCACGCTCCGCTGGTCCAGGTGGCCTGCGACTGGGTGGAGGAGCCGCCGGAGTCGTGGACGTTCGGCGGCGTGCGGGCGCGGCTGCGTGACATCGAGCCGGAGGCGGCGAAGTTCGACCTGTGGCTGTCGCTGCGCCAACGCGGCGGCACGGTGCGCGCCCGACTCGAATACCGCGGCGACCTGATCGATCCCGCCACCGCCGACCGGCTCGCCGACCGCCTGGAGACGGTCCTCCAGGCCGCCGTCGACCGGCCGGACCTGCCCGTGCACGAGCTGCCCGTCATGCCCGCCGGGGAGTACCGCCAGGCCGTGACCGGCGGCGACGACACGCACGCCGAGCGGCCCGAGGGCACCGTGCTGGACCTGCTTCACGACCACGAGGGCACCGCGCTCCGCTGCGGCGATCGAGAGCTGTCCCACGCGCGGCTGCGCGCCGCCTCCGACGCCGTGGCGGCTCGTCTCGCCGCACGCGGAGCGGGGCCGGGCATGGTCGTGGCCGTCTGCCTGCCCAGGACGTCCGACCTGGTCGTCGCCCTGCTGGGCGTGCTCAAGTCCGGCGCCGGCTACCTGCCGCTGGATCCCGCCTACCCGCTGCCCCGGCTGAACGCCATGCTCGCCCTCGCGCAGCCGTCCATCCTGCTGACCGACGGCACGACCGGCCGCGCCGTGACCGTCCCGCCCGGCACGACCGTGGTGGACCTGCGCGCGCCCGCGACGAGCACGTCGAAGCCGGTGCGCCCGCACCCGGACGATCTCGCCTACCTGCTGTTCACCTCCGGCTCGACCGGTGTGCCGAAGGGCGTCGCGATCACCCATCGCGGCCTGCTCAACCTCGTGACCTGGGGGCGCCGCGCCTTCTCCGGCGCGGAACTGGCCACCGTGGCCGCCTGCACTTCCGTGTGCTTCGACCTGTCGGTGTTCGAGATCTTCACGCCGCTGTCGGCGGGCGGCACGGTGGAACTCCTCGACGACGTGCTCGCCCTGCGCCACAGCCCGGCCGCGGACCGGATCACGCTGCTCAACACCGTGCCGAGCGCGCTGAGGGCACTGCTCGACGACCCGCCTGCGCTGCCCGCGCTCCTGCGGGTGAACGTCGCCGGCGAACCGCTGCGCGCGAGCCTCGTCGAACACGTTGCCCAGACGTTGCCCGGCCGCCGCGTCACCAACCTCTACGGGCCCACCGAGACCACCACGTACTCCACCGCCGCTGACTGCCTCCCCCACGAGCCCGTCACCATCGGCCATCCGATCGCCAACACCCGGATCCTGCTCCTCGACCGGCACCTGCACCCGGTGCCGCCGGGAACACCGGGGGAGTTGTACATCGGCGGCGCCGGCCTGGCTCGCGGCTACCACGGTGACCCCGCGCTCACCGCCGAACGCTTCGTCCCCGATCCGTTCACGCCGGGCGCCCGGCTGTACCGCACCGGCGACCTGGCTTCACGGCGCGCCGACGGCTCGATCGAGTACCACGGCCGGACCGACCGCCAGCTCAAGATCCGCGGCCACCGCATCGAGCCCGGCGAGGTGGAGGCGGCCCTTCACACCCATCCAGCGGTACGGCAGGCCGTCGCCGGACCCCGGCCGGACCCGTCGGGTGGGCCACGGCTGCTCGCCTGGGTCGTGCCGGACGGCGAGGTCACGGCCGCCGAACTCCGCGACCACCTCGGCACCAGGCTGCCCGGTTACCTCGTCCCGTCGGTGATCACCCTCATCGACACGGTGCCCCACCTCCCCAACGGCAAGATCGACTGGCCGGCGCTACCTGACCCCGCACCCGTGACCGACCGGAATCCCGCGATGACCGCGGCGGAGAAGGCGGTGGCCAAGCTCTGGCGGGACCTGCTCGACGTCCCGGTCACGGCGGACACCCACTTCTTCGCGGCCGGCGGCCACAGCATCGCCGCGACCCGCCTCATCTCCCGCGTGAACGCGACATTCGGCACATTCCTCCCGGTGAGCAGCCTGTTCGACACCCCGGTTCTCCGCGAATTCGCGGCAGCCGTGGAAGAGGCGATTCTTCGTGACATCATCGAGCAGCGCGGGAACGAAGGGATGGCATGAGCCCGATGCGCGTGGAGATCGACAGCCGCCACGGCGGCCGATGGGTGTCACTGGTCGGGCCGGACGGAAAAGAATGGCTCTGGCGACGACCCGGCACGGCCCGCGACGACGTCGCACCCGGCGACCCGTTCGTCGACGCCGGCGGCCTCGAGGAGTGCTATCCCACGATCGGCGGTGTGCCCGATCACGGGGAGGTGTGGTCGCGCGCCTGGCAGGAGGACGGCCACACGATGCGCGTCACCGGCCCCGGCTTCGAGCTCCGCCGCGACGTCACCGTCGAGACCGGGCGGCTGACCGCCGCCTATCGGCTCCAGGGCGATCCGGGACACCGGTTCATCTGGGCCGCCCACGCCCTCCTGGAGCTCTCCGACCGTGCCCGGGTCGAACTGCCCGAGGGCATCCCCATGATCGTCGACCTGCCGGACCGATCGGAATCCTGCGGCTGGCCGTACCTCGGCGACATCGACGTGAGCCGGTTCGGCCCCGACGACGGCTCCGTGATGGGCGTGCGCATCCCGGACGTCACCACCACCGAAGTGGTGGACGGCGGCAGTCGGCTGACGATGACGCTCGACGTGCAGGACCAGCCCTTCGGCCTCATGCTGTGGCGCAACCTGGGCGGCTGGCCCGACTCCGGCCCCTACCGCTCGACCGGCGTCGAGCCCATGATCGGGCACCGGGCCACGCTGGCGAACGCCGGCCCCGGACAGGCCGGCGTCGTGCCGGACTCCGGTGAAGTGACGTGGACACTGCGCATGAGCGCGACCTAGAGAGGACCCCGCAGGGTGAAGGAGTACGTCGAGATTCCGCTGGCCGACGGTGAAAGCCTCATCGTGGAGAGCGTGGAGGTACGGGCCGGCACCGTCCAGGCGGGACGGCTGCGCGACGTGGCCGGCACCGCCACCGAGACGTTCGAGTCCGCCATGACCCGGCTGCGCTCGGCGGCCGACTCCGTGGTCCGGCGCATGAGCGACATGGCCCGCCCGCCGGACGAGGTCACGGTGGGGTTCGCGGTCAAGCTCGCCACCCAGGCCGGCGTCGTCATCGCCAACACCTCCGCCGAGGCCAACCTCTCCGTCACGCTCAAATGGACCGCCGGCTCCCCGGAACCCGAGGTGACCACGACCCCCGAGCCGTAGGCTGAGCGGGCACCCGGCAGGTCAGCTGCAGCAGGAGGCGGTGCCCGGCGTTGTCGCCCTCCACGTCGAGCAGGTCGAGCAGGCGTTTGACCCGGTTGGCGACGGGGTTGCGGTGCACCCCGAGCGCCACCGCGTCGCCGGGCGCGCCCGCGTGGTCGAAGTTCGAATGCTGCTCGGCCGACACGACAATTCATGAGATCAAAGTCGAACAGGGCGGCGCCGATCAGATCAACATGGATTCCGGGCCAGAAGTAAGGGTAGGGCGCATCGGATCCGCGCCACCAGTGGCGTTTCACAGGATCCTCATTGCGTAAGTGCTGAGTCAGAATGCGCTGGGCGGTGAGGCGGACCTGCCGCTCCTCGCGCGGGTCGCGAGCCAACGGACCGCGACTCTCGCTCATCCGTCCTCGTGCTGCGCGTTGCGCGGCGCGAATCTTGTTACTGCGGTCCTCATCAGCTGGAACGTCATGTCGGGTAGCCGGGACGCATTACTGCGCCCCGGCCCCCTCAGAACCGGACGTGCGGCTTGGCACCGCATCCGGCTCAAGCAAGCCGCGAGGGCGTTGCGGGTTGACGTGGGATTTCTCTGCGTTGCCGGGCATGTAGCCGTTGGTTGCAGGAGGTGTGCACCAAGCGGGTTCTGTCACCGTCCCGACCGCTGCGGCCCTGGTGTGTCAGGTAGTCAGCAGCAATGGCCCTGCGTGCCGTGCCCAGCCACCTTCTCTCCCACTCATGCGGGGATTGCGGTGGTTGGTCTGCGGTGAGCAGGTGGTCTCCGCAGAGCGGACACCGCCCCTTCTGCCTGTCGAGCAGGCGGAGGTTGTAGCTGTCCAGCGGCGGTGTGACCCGCCGCCTGCGAGAGACCCAGTAGTCGATCAGGTCGGGATCATCCGGAGATGCCCGTCCTGTGACCACCTGGTGCCGGACGATGTCGGTCCAGCAGAACTTGACCAGGTAGAACGGTCGGCCGAACCGGTCAAGCCGGTCACGGGCGCCGAACACCCAGCGGTCGTTCCTGAACCTGTTGAACCTGCCGAAGTAGCGGCGGATGATCCATCTCTTCGACTTGATGGGGTGGCTGCGCTTGGCCCACTTGTAAAGCAGTTTCCAGGCGTAGTTGTCCAACGACTTGAAGATCTCGCTGGACACCACCCCCCGGTAATAGGCCGTCCAGCCCCGGGTGATGGGGCTGAGCCTGGTAATCACCCTGGCGGCGTTGCCCCCGCGCAATGCGCGGACCTCGGCCGCCAGCCGTTCCCGAATTCGCTTGACGGCCGCTGGGCTGGGTTTGATCAGCAGTTTGCCGTTGGGGTAACGGCGGACATTGAACCCCAGGAAGTCGAACCCCTTGGTGAGGTGGACGATCCGGGTCTTGTCCTCGTTGAAGGCCAGCCCACGAGGAGCCAGCCAGCGCGCGAGGTTGTCCTTGACCTGCTGGGCCTGCCGCTGGCTGTGGCAACACACCACCAGATCGTCTGCGTATCTCACCAGCACCGGAGAAGTACGCCGCGTCTTGCCCGCCCAGGAGACGGACTCGTAGTAGTGCACCCCCGCGGCTGTCTCCAGTCCGTGAAGAGCGACGTTCATCAGCAACGGGCTGATCACCCCACCTTGAGGAGTACCCTCCACGGTAGGGGCGAACGACCCATTCTCGATCACGCCAGCCCTCAGCCAGTCCCGGATCATCCCCTTCGCGGGGAACGACCCGAGCGCGGCCAGCAGGGCGTCGTGGGAGATCCTGTCGAAGGCCGCCGACAGGTCGGCGTCCAGGATCCACACTCGCCTGTTGGCTCCTCTGAGGGTGACGTGTAACGCGCCGATCGCGTCCGCGCAGCTTCGGCCCGGTCGAAACCCATACGACTTCGGCTCGAACCGGGCCTCCCATTCGGGTTCCAGCGCGTTGCGGACCCTTGCCTGATGGCAGCGGTCCACGATCACCGGAATGCCGAGCGGACGCTGCCGCCCGTTGGACTTGGGGACATACACCCGTCGGACGGGCAGAGGATCCCAGGTGGCCCGGCTGTGGTGGACCTGCCGTGCCAACTTCATCCGCTCGGCCGAGGTCAGCGCGACCTCGCCGTCGATCCCCGCCGTCCGGCGTCCCACGTTGCGCTGCGCGACCTGCCGCACGCTGATCAGCGTGTTCGACCAGGACCGCAGCATCATCTTCTGCAAGGACCGGACCATGGCCCAATCCTGCTCCCGCGTCGCCTTGAAGATCCTCCGTCGCAGCCGCCGTACGGTCCCTTCATGAGTTCGCCAGTCGATGGCGTCCCAATCCGGTACGTCCTCAGGTCCGTTCACCTGCTGGGTGTCCAACTTGTCCCTCGGTTCGAGCGGTCTGCCTGTCCTTGATCTTCAAAGGCTCACCTGCCCACGTCAGCACCCTTTCGGGTCCAGCCACCCACTGGTATCCGGCCAGTTCTCTTCCCGCAGCCGCCTGGAGGAGCAGCCATCACGCGGGAAGCCTTCCTGCCGCCTTTCGGCCGCCGGCCTTGGCTTCTTGGGCATCCTGTCCCCGCTGGGGGGTTCCGCTCTCCTCACGGTCGGCCTACCAGACCCCCGGTCTGTACCCCATCGGGATTTCCACGTTCCACACCATCGAGCTGCGACCGGATTGGGTGCCCTCTATACCCCGAGGCCAGCGGTGTTCCCGCAACCGGCTGCCATACCCCGGTTGCCGCTCGCCGCCTCTTCCAGCGGCCAGGCCCTGCACCCTGGTCTAGCCCTCCATCCACCCAGGGGTCTACGTCACGAGGCGTCATCGAGGGTTCATGAATTCACCCGCCCGGTCTTCCCCTCGCCCGGTGCTCCCCAGATGGATCGGGGCCCTTAGGCTTCTTCCCTGGGCTTCGCACCTCGCAGTTACCCGCGACGCACGCCAGAGCGGGGACAGGCATCGAACACTCGCCCGGAGCTACCCATCCGGCATAGCCGAACCTCCAAACGTGCAGCTCACTCGACTGGTGCGACTTCGTGTCGCACACGGCATGCGTAGATAGGCGCAAATCACATCCACCACCATCTGCCGCGCCTTCTAGCCGGGGCTTCTGAACAGGGTCAACGCGAAGGAGTGGGCATCTGACACAAGCTTCTCTGAACTAAGAAGTTGATCATGTTTCAAGGTTGCAGAGCGACCTATTCAAGCAAGAAGCTCCGGACCCGCCTTGTGCCCCGCGTCCGTGTTCGGTGAAGTGTTTCGCCATAACACCCCACCCGCCTTCCCCTTCGGCTCCACTCGCCAACCTGGACCCCACCACCGCATACTTGGGTTTACGCGGGCACGCTCGAGTTTGATGCGGCTCAAGCCCCTCTTGTCGAACTCGGCCCAGTTATTGAAGGTCGCCTCGTCGAAGTCGGCATCGCCAGTAAAGGTCGCCTCATAGAACGCAGCAAGGCCAGCAAAGATCGCGCCGTTGAACCTAGCGCGTTTGGTGAAGGTCGTCTCCTTGAACTCGGCGTCGGCGTTGAAAGTCGCCCGGTCGAAGACGGCGTCGCTAGCGAAGGTCGCCCCGTTGTATGCAGCGACGCTGCCGAAGGTCGCTGTGGCGAACAGGGCGTCGCCTTTGAAAGTCGTTCTGGCGAACGCGGCCAGACTGGTGAAGGTCGCACCGAGGAACCGGATGTCGGCGAAGGTCGCATCGAGGAACATGGCGTCGCCAGTGAAGGTCGCTTTGTCAAACGAAGCGTTGTAGGCGAAGGTCGCCCAGTCGAAATGAGCCTTGTCGGTGAAGGTCGCCCCGCTGAACTCAGCGCGTTTGGTGAAGGTAACCCTCTTGGACCGGACATCGCCGTTGAAGGTCGCCTCCTCGAACCAGGCGTATCTCGCGAAGGTCGCCCCGCCGAACCGGGGCATGTCGGTGAAAATCGCCCCGGCGAAGCTGGCGGCGCCGTTGAAGGTCGCCTCGTTGAACGAGGCGTAACTGGCGAAGGTCGCCCGGTCGAAATGGGCGTTGTCGGTGAAGGTCGCCCGGTCGAACACGACATTTCCGGTGAAGCTCGCCCCGTCAAACCAGGCGTCGTCGGTGAAGCTCGTCACGACGAACACAGCTTGAGCGATCTGGCAGTCCTGAAAGTCGGGTGCCAGGAGGGTGGCTCCGGTCAGGTCGAGGCTTATGCGGGGCCAAAAGGTGCCGGGAGGTCGTTCAGGGCGAGACCACCAGCGTCGCCTGTATGGAGCAGGACAGCGTAGATGATTGCTGAGGATACGCTCGGCGGTGAGGCGAACCTGACCTTCCTCTTGAGGGTTACGGGCTGGCGAGTCGCTGTGTTTAGCCTTCCGGCTCCGTGGCGCGCGGTGGGCGGGGCCGGGGGGAAGGGCCCCTGGGGGTTGTTCAGCGCGGGGGGGTGGGGGAGAGGGGGGTCGAGAAGGTCCTGGGCA
>NZ_JBHYJD010000079.1:0-6404 GCF_042740555.1 Nonomuraea sp. NPDC059007
CGATGCGCACTCTGCCGTCGCGGCCGGTGACCTCGGAGGTCACGTACGCGGGCTTGCCGACCAGCGCCTCCACGCCGAAGCGCTTGAGCTGGGGCGGTTGTAGCCGACGGAGCACGATCGGACGGAGCACGAGCAGACCAGCCGACGAGGACAGACCGAAGACCACCAACTGCAGAGGCACAGGCAGCCCCAGGGCGGCAGTAGCCGCGGCCAACAATGCCGCGGCGCCGAGCACGCCGAGCGCCGCGGTGAGAACGAAGATCTCAGCCACCCCGAGTATGACCGCGAGGACGACCCAGATGACCCATGCATCCATGTACCGGTCCTCCTTGGGTGGAGCGAGCGTGCGGCAGATCCTTCCACCTGTTGCTTCGGCTAAGGATCTTCGGGAGCCCTATGGTGCGGCTCCGGTTGGTGAGTCCAGGGTGAACTGCTCTGCGTGGTATCTCATACAGAGGAGCGCCGAGCAACACTTCCCCACGCAGGTGGCCCGAAGTCCGACGCATCGTCCGGACGGCAGCGATCGCCGCCGGTAAGGGTGACATCAGCATGACGTACGCGGGCAGTGACCGCCGTTCCCACTTCATGACCATGGCGCCGGGGATGGTGACGCTCTCGCCCAGCGTAGGCGGGCCTTAGTCGTCTACTTGCGTACTCGACGGCATCGCGTGCAAGTGCAGTCATATGTGCCTCCCAACTGATGGGCGAGTACATTTCGCCGACCAGTCTTCCCGGCACACCAATTTCACTATATCGCGCATTCTCAATCTTGCTGCGTGCTCGCGCCCCTGAGGACTCCGCCCCGGAGTCCACTCTTCTGTTCGTCTTGCGAGGTGTGTTGTCAGAGTGACGATGGCGTGCCGGGAAGACTGGTCGGCGAAACACTGGAGACTTGCCCCTTTGGAGGACGGCAGCGATCTCCTGCCAGGTGGCGCCCGCAGCTCGGTCTGTGGCGACGGCTGCGGCCAGGGTGGTGCGGGCCTGGCTAAGAGGTCCTAACAAAATGATCTAGACCCGTGTCCGGTCGCGACGCCCACTTGCTGCAGGGATCACCTACTGGCGTCGTCTCTTCGGCTGATCTAACGTGACTGGCTATGGTCAGGGCCTGGTGGGTGCTCGGCGTGGTCATGGTGGTGAGCGGCGTTGCGCTCGGCTTCTTCTTCCCCAACCCTTGGGGCTGGGACGGCCACAGTTCACTGACCTGTGGAAGCGCCTTTCTCGGCGATGGCTATCAACCAAGTGACCCCCGGTGCCCAACTCGCCGGTTGCTATCAGGGGGCCTTGCAGCGTTCCTCATCCTCGCAGGCGCGATCCTGGCCTGGACAAACTTCCGAGCACGGCATCGGGCAGTGAGGACTGGCCTCTAGCCCCCTTGGCAGGAAGATCAGCGGACAAGACGTCGCCAGCAGATGATCGCGGCGGCGAGGGTCATGAAGGCCTCGTGGATGTCGTCGCGGATCTCCCAGCGGATGCGCAGGCGGCGGAACCAGTGCAGCAGCGCGATCGTCTGCTCGATTACCCACCGGTGGACGCCCAAGCCGGAGCCGTGTTCGGTACCCCGGCGGGCGATGACCGGCTTGACGCCGGTGGCCCAGACCAGCCGCCGGTACGTGTCGTGGTCGTATCCCTGGTCGGCGTACAGCACCTTGGGGCGTCGGCGGGGTCGGCCGCGCCGCCCGCGCACCGGTGGGATCGACCGCAGCAGCGGCATGACCTGGGTAACGTCGTTGCGGTTGCCGCCGGTCAAGCTGAGGGCCAGGGGGATGCCGTTGCCGTCGGCGATGACGTGGTGCTTGGAGCTCGTCTTGGCGCGGTCGACCGGGCTCGGACCGATTTTGGGCCGCCCCTCAGCGCCCGGACGTGGGAACTGTCGATCACCGCCTTGGACCAGTCCAGCCGACCGGCGGCGTGCAACTCCGCCAGCAGCAGTTCGTGCGGCTTCTGCCACACCCCGGCGACATGCCAGTCCCGCAACCGGCGCCAGCAGGTCATCCCCGAACCGAATCCCAGCTCATGCGGCAGGAACTCCCAGGCGATCCCGGTGTAGAGCACGAACAAGATGCCCGACAGCACCTTGCGGTCGTCAAGACGCCTACGCCCGGGGTGATCAGCCCGGCGGGGCACCACCGGCAACAGCGGCTGGATCCGCGCCCACAACTCATCCGGCACGATCCACAGCGGCTGAGTGCCCTTCTTCACACCGTGATCAACTTCGAGACGATCACCAGTATTCCTAGATCATTTTGTTAGTAGTTCTAAGCATAGGCAGGGCGGCGGCGGTGTAGCCGGCGATGGGGCCTTTGGTCCAGCCGGTCTGCTGAGTGGGGTTGGCGAGGTCTTCTTCGCGCAGGCCGAGCACGAGTTGGTGGGTGGTGTGGGCCAGGCGTTCAGTTTGCTGGCGTAGGTGCCGCCGTCTGTGGCGGGTGTCGCTTTGGCGTTGGTGGCGTTGATCGACAGGGTGCCAGCGCTGGTCCCGGTGGCGGTGGAAGGCCCATCGGCAGACGTCGCTGCAATAGGCGCGGGGTCGTCCGCCGCGGGCGGAGGGTTCGGGTAGGGGGCTGCCGCACTGACGGCAGGTCTGGGGGACGGACATGGCGCGAGCTCCCTGGTCGGGGGTTTCGTGGCCGCAGGGATGCGGCTGCGGATGTCTCGTTTCCAGGGTTTCGAGGCGACATGATCCGCAAACCTGCGGGTATCGAGGCTGGGCTCCGGCCGTGGCGTTGACCGTGGGTCATGAGGTCCGGAAGATCAGTTGTCCTGGTTTGTCGTGGTCGGCGTGGTGGTCGCAATGTGACCACGCAGCGGTTCTCCAAGCTGTTGTCTGGTCGTCAGGTCCCACATGCGCAGCGTCTGATCGTCGCTGCCGGAGACAGCGACGGGCCGGCCGTTCAACTGGGTGACGGTGAGCGCCGTGACCGCTCTGTCGTGCCCGGCCAGTGGCTCGCCGATCTGCTTTCTGTCGGCCAGGTCCCAGAGCCGGATCGTATTATCCACTCCGCCGGAGACGATGACGGGACGGCCGTTCACCACACTGATCGCAGCGGGGCTGCCGGCGCGCTCGTTGCCGGTCAGGGGGTCTCCGATCTGTTTTGCCGTCAGCGGGTCCCATATCCGGATTGTGGCGTCCCAGCCGCCGGACACGATGACCGGCCGCCCGTTCACCTGGCCGACCGCCACCGAGACGACATTGCTTTCATGACCGGTGAAGGGCTCGCCGATCTGCTTGCCTGTCTGGAGGTCCCATATCCGCACTGTGCCGTCACGACCGCCGGACACGATGATCGGCCGGCCATTCAGTTCAGTCACTACGACCGAGGCGATGAGCCCGCTGCGGTCACCCAGCGGTTTTCCGATCTGTTTCCGGGTGGTTAGGTCCCACACTCTGATGGTGGCGTCGTTGCTGGCGGAAACGACGACCGGGCGGCCGTTCACCTGGCCGAACGCCACCGAGACGACACTGCGCTCGTGGCCGGTCAGCGGGTCTCCGATCTGTTTTGCCGTCAGCGGGTCCCATATCCGGATTGTGGCGTCCCAGCCGCCGGACACGATGACCGGCCGCCCGTTCAGCTCGCCGAACGCCACCGCGAAGATGGCGCGTTCACGGCCGCTGAGCGGTAGCCCGTCCAGTTCCTCTGCCGCGAAGTCTCCGATCTGTCTCTTCGTGATCAAGTCCCAGATCCGGACCGTGGCATCTCTCCCGGCGGAAACGGCAATCAGCCGTCCGTCCACCTGGCCGATCGACACATTGAGCACACCACCGGCGTGGCTGACCACCGCTGGAGCGGCATTGATCATCCGGATGAGAGGGATCAGGAGGGCCGCGATGAGTATGCCCGCAGCGACCAGCACGTGATGACGGCGGACAAGCGCCTTCGGCCGCTCTGCCGGCGGCCTAGCCGCGGCAACGACTACAGAGCCCTCATCGGTATGCTCCGGTGACGAACCCAGGCCAGACCTATCAGCACGAGTCACGGTTCGCTGTCTCCTCGGTTCCTATCGTTCCTCTCACCCCACGATCGGAGCATCCGCTCACCCCACGATCGGAGCATCCGCGCGGGGGTGCAAAGGCAATACTTCATGATCAGCCTGTCACAATTGGCCCGTTACCTGCCACCAGCAGCGCCTTGGCCTTGATGCACCTATATGCGCTGGGGACTCCGCGAAGGTATGGGCAGCGGTCTGCAAGTCGCAGCCGCGGCCGTGGGGGCTTCAGGACCCGATGGTGTCTGCTTCAGGCTGCGGCTTTGACCGTGGTCCAGGAGGAGGCCGCGTTACGGAGACGGCTCAGGCGCCGGCCCCATCTGAATGATCGCCGACCACCACCATGAGTTCGCTGACCTGGGGGAGCCGCTCATGATCGGGAGATCCCCTCCCGCCGGCGTTCCTTGGGCCAGCGCGAGGCCACCCACCGGCGATCCAGCAGCGTCGACACCTCCACATCGACGTCCTGGGCGTACTGGGCCAGAGCATCACGCGTCCCCGGCGGCTCGTCCGTCGGCCCGCCCCGCCACCAGCCGTGCGGATTCATCGGCGCGATCCGCTGGGCCGGTTCTATCCGCTCGAGGATCGGGTGAGCCTGCTCAAAGACCCCGATCCCGAGGCTGCGTTGGAAGGGCTGCGCCAGGATCTGATCCAGCATGCCAGCGCGCCCTTGCGCGATGACGCTGCGATGCTCTTGCTGCGCAACCACGTGGCCGCCACCGGCAGCGCCTGTTCATGTTTCTACGATCATTGATACGTTAGTGACAGGTGTGCCGGGAAGCCTGGTCGGCGGTCTCTATTGTCGATCATGGAGGGCTTCCATGCGCGCGCGTGATCTGCTGTCCCCCTTTCCCACCGTTGCCCTCGATACGCCGGTGATCGAGGCTGCCCGGCTCCTGGCCGAGCAGAGCCTTCCGGGGCTCATCGTGGTTGATGAGCATGGCCTGCCTTCGAGCATCCTGCCGGGATCTCAGGTGCTGCGCCTTGCCGTACCCGCCTACTGTCAGGACGACCCCGCGCTCGCCCGCGTCATCGACGAGGCCCACGCCGACCAGCTCCTGCGATCGCTGACGGCTCGAACAGTGCGTGAGGCCATGCCGGCCAACCCCCGCGAGCTACCCGTCACCGACCCCGACGCGACGGCGCTGGAGCTGGCCGCGCTCATGGCACGCACCCACAGCCCACTGGTCGCCGTGGTGGGCGACGGCCGGTTGCTGGGGGCGATCACGCTACAGAAGCTGCTCGACAGGCTGATGGCCGCATGACCGTCACCGCATGGCTGGCGGTGGCCGTCTTCCTCTGCGCCTATGCCCTGATCGCCACTGAGAAGATCCACCGCGTCGCCGCAGCATTGGGCGGGGCGGGGATCATGCTGCTGATCCACGCCACCAACGCCGAATCCGCCTTCTTCGCCGAGTCGACCGGCATCGACTGGAATGTCATCTTCCTGCTGCTCGGCATGATGATCATCGTGGGGGTTCTCAAACAGACCGGAATCTTCGAGTATCTGGCGATCTGGGCGGCCAAACGCGCCAGAGGGCGCCCCTACCGGCTGATGGTGCTCCTGGTCGTCATCACCGCGATCGCATCGGCGCTGCTGGACAACGTGACGACGGTGCTGCTGATCGCGCCGGTGACGTTCCTGGTGTGTGAACGGCTGGCGCTGCCGGTCGCCCCCTTCCTGATCGCCGAGGCGATGGCCTCCAACATCGGTGGTGCGGCCACGCTGGTGGGCGACCCGCCGAACATCATCATCGCCAGCCGGGCGGGGCTGTCGTTCAACGACTTCCTGGTCCACATGGCGCCCCTGGTCATCGTGCTGATGGCGGTCTACATCGGGTTGTGCCGGATCCTGTTCCGCAGATTCTTTGTCTACGACCCGGAGCGGGCCGCGCAGATCATGACGTTGAACGAGCGGGAGGCCATCAAGGACCGGCGGCTGCTGTGGCAGTCGCTGGCGGTCCTGGCTCTGGTGATGGCCGCTTTCGTGCTGCATCCAGTGCTGCACTACGAGCCGTCGGTCGTGGCGGTCCTGGGCGCGGGCATTTTGGTGGCGGCGACCAAGGTCACCACCGAGGAGGCGATCAGCGAGGTTGAGTGGCCCACTCTGGTGTTCTTCGCTGGGCTGTTCGTGATGGTCGGCGCGCTGGTGAACACCGGCGTGATCGGGCAGATCTCCGCAGCGGCCGCCGAGGCGACGCAAGGTCAGCTCGGGCTCACGACGATGGGGTTGCTGTGGGCCTCGGCTGGGTTGTCGGCGATCGTGGACAACATCCCGTACGTGGCCACGATGAGCCCCATCGTGGCCGACCTGGTGGCGGCCAACGGCGGTGACGGCTCGGCGCAGGTGTTGTGGTGGGCGTTGGGGGTTGGGGCCCCCCACGGCGGGGCAGCCACCCCCCGCGGGGCGCCCGCCCCCGAGG
>NZ_JBHYJD010000079.1:6414-35241 GCF_042740555.1 Nonomuraea sp. NPDC059007
TCGGCGCCGACCTCGGCGGCAACGCCACCGCCGTCGGCGCCGCCGCCAACGTCGTGGTGCTCGGCATCGCTGCCCGTAACGGCACGCCGATCAGCTTCTGGCAGTTCACCAAGTACGGGCTCATCGTCACGGTTGTGACCATCGCGCTGTGCGTGCCCTACCTGTGGCTGCGCTATCTGTGAACGATCTTGTCAGCCGTCTCGGACTGTTCGGCCTCTTCGTCGCGATCTGGTTGGCCGCAGGCGGCTCGCCGTCCCTGTTATGGCCTGCTGGTGTCGTGGTGGTCATCCTGCTCATCGTGCGGGCGTTGGTCTATCGCGACAGCAAGCGGCCCTAGCGTAGGGCGAGCGTCTGGATGCGTAGGGAATCCGCTAAGGCTGCGTATGGACGCTCGCCAAGGGCGTGCTGCTACGGTATAGCGCGGCGCGCCGGGAAGTCTGGTCGGCAAGGTCCCGACCGGAGGCATCCCGATGATCACCCTGCTCGTGGCGTTCGCGGCCGTTTTGCTGCTCGCCGTCCTAGTGTCCGGCCTCGCGCACCGGACGATCCTGTCCACGGCGGCCCTGTTCCTGGTGGCGGGGTTTGTCCTGGGTGATGGCGTGCTGGGCGTGATCCCGCTCAGGCCCGACGACGCACTGGTCGGCTCGCTGGCCGAGCTGGCGCTGTTCGCGGTGTTGTTCAGTGACGGCATGCGGGTCGGCTGGACCGAGTTGCGCAGCGCGTGGCGGCTGCCCGGCCGGGCGCTGGGCTGGGGGCTGCCGCTCACCCTGATCATCACCGCGCTGCTTGCGCATTACCTGGTCGGTCTGGGCTGGGTGGAGTCGCTGCTGATCGGCGCGATTTTGGCGCCGACCGACCCGGTGTTCGCCGCGGCGCTGGTCGGCAACGAGAAGGTGCCGCCGCGGCTACGGCAGCTGCTGAATGTGGAGTCGGGCGTCAACGACGGGCTGGCCTTGCCGTTCGTGATGCTGTTGCTGGCTGTGGCCGCCGGGTCGGAAGACCTGCACCTGGGTGAACTCGGTCTGGAACTCGGCCTCGGCGTGGTGATCGGGGTGGCGGTGCCGTGGCTGGCCATCAAGCTGGAGCAGACGCGCTGGTTTTCCGCCTCCACCCAGTACGAGCCACTCAACGCACTGGCCATCGGCCTGCTGGTTCTGGCCCTGGGCAAGATCACGCACGGGAATTTGTTCCTGGCCGCGTTCGCCGCCGGGATCACGGTGGCGACCTTCGGCCAGCGGCAGCGCGAGTCGTTCGAGCACTTCGGCGAGCTCATCGCCGAACTGTTCAAGCTGGTCGCGCTGCTGGTCTTCGGCGCCCTCATCACCCCGGCGCTGCTCGGCTCGGTGGGCTGGCAGGGTTGGCTGTTCGCCATCGCCGCGCTGGTGCTGGCCCGGCCGGTCGCGATCTGGGTGTCGTTCCTCGGCTCCGGGCTGAGCGTGCGCGAGCAGGCGGCGGTGGCCTGGTTCGGCCCCAAGGGCTTCGCCTCGGTCGTCTACAGCCTGATCGTGCTGGCCTCCGGCATCGCCGCCTCCCAGCAGGTCTTCCAGCTCGTGGCCGTCACCATCGTGGCCTCGATCCTGCTGCACTCCTCCACCGACATCGTCGTCGCCCGGGGCTTCGACGACGAACGCGACGTACCCGCCTGGTTCGGCCGCCTCCGCAAGAGTCCTCCATGAGGCGCTCGCGGCGCGCTGCCGTTCTCCTCAGCCGGGTTCAGCACCCGGCTCAGGTCATCACCACCGGGTTCGGCAGCGCGATGCTGCTCGGCACGGCCCTGCTGGCTCTGCCCCTCGCCACGACGAACGGCGAGTCCGCCGGTTGGCTGGCGGCGCTGTTCACCGCGACGTCGGCCGTCTGTGTGACCGGGCTGGTCGTGGTGGACACGGCCGCGCACTGGCCGGTCTTCGGCGAGGTGGTGATCGCCGTCCTGATCCAGGTCGGCGGTCTCGGCATCATGACGCTGGCCACGCTGTTCACCGTGCTGGTGGCGGGCAGGCTCGGGCTGCGCGCCCGCCTGTTCGCGCAGGCGGAGACCAAGTAGTTGAGCATGTCCGGTGTGCGGCGCGTGGTACGTAACGTCGTGCTTTTCAGTTTGGCGTGCGAAGCCGTCGTCGTGCTCATCCTCACCGCGCGGTTCATGACCGGCTACGGCGAGCCATTCGGCCAGGCCTTCTACCTGGGCGCCTTCCACGCGGTCTCGGCTTTCAACAACGCCGGCTTCGCGCTGTGGCCCGACAGTCTGATGCGGTTCGTGACCGATGCGTGGGTGTGCCTGCCGATCGCCGCCGCGGTGATCGTCGGCGGCCTGGGTTTCCCCGTGGCCTTCGAGCTGGCCAAACTGTGGCGTACGCCCCGGCGCTGGTCGGTCCTCACCCGTATCACCGTCGCCGTCACCCTCCTTCTTCTGGTCGCCGCCACCCTGGTGTACTTGTTCACCGAATGGCGCAACCCGAAGACCCTGGGCGGACTGGACGGGGCGGGCAAACTGCTGGCCGCGTTCTTCACCGGCGTCATGCCCCGCACGGCCGGGTTCAACAGCCTGGACATCTCCCAGATGTACCCCACCAGCTGGCAGTTCACCGACCTTTTGATGTTCATCGGCGGCGGCAGCGCGAGCACCGCCGGCGGCATCAAAGTCACCACCTTCGGGCTGCTCGCCTTCCTCATCTGGGCCGAATTACGCGGCGAGTCACGGGTGAACGTCGGCCACCGCCGGCTGGCCGGAGCTGCTCAGCGGCAGGTCGTCTCCCTCACCATGATCAGCGTGGCGCTCGTGTCGGTGTCGACCTACCTGCTGCTCGCCCTCACCCCGCACAGCCTGGATAGGGTGCTCTTCGAGGTCGTCTCGGCCTTCGCCCCGGTCGGCCTGTCGACCGGGATCACCGCTGAGGCCACCCCTGCCAGGCAGGTTGTGTTAGTGATCCTCATGTTCATCGGTCGGATCGGTCCGCTCACCCTCGGCACCGCGCTCGCGCTCAAGGAACGCGCCCGCCGCTACGAACTCCCCGTGGAAAGGGTCATCGTTGGCTGACATACACAGCGACCCGGTCGTGGTCATCGGTATGGGCCGCTTCGGCACCGCACTGGCGCTGGAACTCACCCGTCGGGGTACCGAGGTTCTGGCCATCGACAGCCGCCCCAAAGTCGTGCAGAGCCTGGCCGGGCAGATCACCCAGATCGCCGCCGCCGACTCCACCGACATCGACTCACTCCGCCAACTTGGCGTCGCCGACTTCTACCGGGCGGTCGTCGCCATCGGCAGCGACCTGGAAGCCTCCATCCTGACCGCCTCACTCCTGGTCGAGCTGGAGATCGACGACATCTGGGCCAAGGCGGTCAGCCGCCAGCATGCCCAGATCCTCACCCGGGTCGGCGTCCAGCACGTGGTGCTGCCCGAACACGACATGGGCGAGCGGGTGGCACACCTGGTCAGCGGGCGCATGCTCGACTACATGGAGGTCGACGAGAACTTCGCCATGGCCAAGACCCGCCCGCCCAAGGACTCTGTCGGCATCCCGCTCGGCCAATCCGGGCTGCGGCGCAAGTACGGCGTCACGATCGTGGCCGTAAAAAGCGAAGGCGAGCAATTCACGTACGCCACCGCCGAGACCGAAGTCACCTACAGCGACCTCATCATCGTCTCCGGCCCGACACAGGACGTCGAACGTTTCGCCGAGCTTCCCTAAAGGTCAAGATTTCGTCGACAAGATGCTTTTCGTGGGGGTTGCGGGCCGATAGTGGGGTCATGATGGCACTCACCCCCCAGCAACCTTCCGGCAGCACAGCCGAGATCGGCACCGGCATGGAACAGTTCCACCACCCTCGGCCCGTCTGCACCGGCCGTGGCCCCGCCTCCCGTCCGACCCCCGAACGCGAGCACCTCCTGGCCGGACTCGCCGGGCGCGTGGTGGAGATCGGCGCCGGCGACGGCGTCAAACTCACCTGCTACCCGCCGGACGTCACCGACATCGTCCTGGTCGAACCGGACCCGTTCCTTCGATCCACGGCGGCGCAGATCGCCGACAGCATCCCTGCCAGCGTCCAGATCATCGACGGAACCACCACCCGCATACCCGTCGCCGACGGCTCCTGCGACGCCGTGGTCTGCGCCCTCGTGCTCTGCTGCGCTCCACTGAAGCAAACGCTGGCCGAAATACGCAGAGTCCTACGGCCGGGCGGCCAGCTCCGCTTCTACGAACACGTACGCTCGGCCAACCCTATCCTCGCCCTCGCCGAAACCCTCGTGACACCGATCTGGGCGCGAGCCAGTGGCGGCTGCCATCCCGCCTGCGACCCCGTGGCCGCCATCCACGAGGCGGGCTTCATCCTCGAGGACGTCGAGCACCGCACCGTGCAGCACGTCAGCCACGTCGTCGGCATCGCGCTCACCCCCTCACCCTGAGCACCGGCCCCTGGCCGGCGGCTGCTGCCGTTGATACCTTGAGAAAGGAGCGCCGGGAAGTCTGGTCGGCACACGTTCAGCCGCACCGGAGTCGCAGATGCAGCCGTCGCCCCACCCGCCGATCATCCCCCGTCGCCTCGGCGCGGCCCTTTTCGCCACCCTCCTGATCGCCTTCGTGGTCGGCCGTATCGTCCACGCCAATGCCGTCGAACTTGGCGAGGACCAGGCCACCACCCACGTGATCGTCGAGGCCGAGCTGATCGAACTGCTGCCAAGCGCCGTGCACAGCGGCAAAGTACCCGTCGTGATCCCCCGACTGTTCACCGCGCGATGGAGCACGCCGGACGGACGCGAGCACACCGGAGAACTCGCTGCGCCACTCACCAGCGAAGCGGGGATGCGCCTGGAGATCTGGGTGGACCGACGCACCGGCGCCGCAGTCTCACCCCCGACTACACCTGACGACGCTTTCGCCCGCGCGAGCTGGGCGGCAGTGTTCACCGTGCTGGGATGCGCGCTGGCGATCGTGGCCGTCAACATCCTCGCCCGGCGCCTGCACGGCCGCCACCTAGGCTGGCGCCGCCTGGCACAACAGTGGCGCCGACGCTACCTTTGAGCATCCGAAGCCACCTTCCCGCGGCAGTTGACCGCAATAGTGACCAGAACAGGACATCCAGGTGGTCGCACGGGGCGCAGAACCGGCTGAGCTGCCAGTGCACTCCGTCGCTGGCCTCCCCACGCCGACGTGCTGATTTCCGGGGGGTCGAAAGTGCTGATGACGGCCGTGCCCTGCATGGGTGGCCCCGACTCCTCAAAAGTTCAGCTTTCGGCTTCCACTCTTACCGTGCCTGCGGCTCCGTCGATGGTGATTATTTGCCCGGTTTTGATTTCGTGTGTGGCGTTGCGCACGCAGATGACGGCCGGAATGCCGTACTCCCTGGCGACGGTGGGCCCGTGCGCGACTGGCGAACCGGTCTCGGTGACCAGCCCGGCCGTGGTCAGGAACAAGGGCGTCCAACCGGGATCGGTGGTGGGTGCCACCAGGATCTCGCCCGGCTCGATGTGCGCACCAGCCGGATCACGAATCACTCGCGCCTTGCCGGTCGCCCTGCCCGCGGCCCCCGCCATCCCGACGAGCACGCCGTCCCGCGCGACTTCCGCAGGGGCGAGCGCTTCGACGTCGGTGCCATCTGACAGCAGCGCACCCGGAACGGCGGGGCGCCGCAACTCCCGGCGGTACTCGCTCCGGCGGGCCGCGACCAAAGCCCGGTGATCTGCCCCGTCGTGGACCGCGGCTCGTGCTTCAGCCAGGTCGAGGAACATGATGTCGTCCCCGCGCTCCAGCAGGCCCCGGCCGGCCAGATCGTTCCCGACGAGCAGGAGTTGCGTTCGCGCGGCCTGGATCGCGGGCAGCCAGGCGAACTTGCCGATCTCCCGCAGCCCGGTCAGCTTGCGCGAGCGGCGCATGAAGAAGGTCGCCAGCCGCCCGCGCACCGGCCGGGCGCGCCGCGCCCGCCGCGACACCGTCTCGATCGTCCTGGCCGCCTTGTTCGCGGCCTGCTCGAAGCGCCGGTCGGGCGCCTGCCCGGGATCATCCACCCGCAGGTAGTTGGCGATCGTGGCAAACAGCGGAGCCGGGTCGTCCGCCCAGCGGGGCATGCCGACGTCGATCTCGGCCGCGGCGCGCATGCCGTACCGGTCGAGGAAGGCGGTCATGCCGATGTCCGGCAGGTCCCCCGCTAGGTGGCGCGCGGCCAGGTCCTGCGGCGGGGCTGTGCCGAACAGCTCGCGGTGCTCGCGTGCTCGCACCGCGATCCGCCACAGCGCCAGATCCATCTCGGTGGTCACGTTGTACGGCATGCCGGCCACGACCGCATCCAGTTCTTCCTCGCTGGCCACGCCCTTCAGCAGGCCCGCCGGAGCCGTCCCGGCGATCATGCCGGCCATCAGCGGCCACATGACGCCGTGCATGTCGATGCTCATGATCGCTTTGTGGGAATCCTCGATGACCCAGCGCAGCCGTTCCGCAGCGGTGGCCGCGGCGGAGGGCGGCACGGTCTGGCGCTTGATCTCCTCCACGCCGCGCAAGGCCGCGGCTCGGGCGGTATCCGGCCTGGCCAGGCTGCGGGCGAGACCGACGATCGCGAGCGGCGTCAGCCGTACGGTCATCTTCATGACCGTACCGAGGCGGAAGGGCAGGCCACGGCGCGGCGCAAAACGCGGGTCGTCCAGCATGCGCGCGACAGCGCCCTGGACCCGCGGCCCGTACACCTCCAGCGAGGTGCCCAACCGCTTGCGCATGGCCTTGCTGCGCACGAAGTCGGTCAGGTCGAAATAGAGCCGCCCGCCGATGGGTACCAGCCGGGGCAGCGGGTTACGGGGGTCGACGGCGGCGCCGGCGGCCTTGAACCACTGACCCGCGCCCGTCTTCAGCAGGGACACGCCCATGGGTGTAGTCGGCCGGAGCATGCCTTGAATATGGCCGAACTCGAGATAGAGCCGCGTATCGCCGGTGTCGGGCGGGGCGGGGAACAGGGTGGTGATCGGCCGGGACTGCAGCAGCCACAGCGTCCCATCGGCGTCGATCGCCCACTCGATATCCTGCGGGCCGCCGAAGTGCGCCTGCAGCCGCCGACCGGCCGCGCGCAACGCGTCGAGCTGACCCCGGCTGAGACATCCGTCATCAGCCGATACGGCCGACGCCTGGTGGTCCAGGACGTAATGATCGGGGACGACCGTCCCATCGACGATGGCGGTGCCGAGCCCAGGGGCGGCGTCCACGATCATCTCGGTGCGGCAGCCGGTGATGGGATTGGCGGTGAACAGGACACCGGCGACCGCGGGGTCGACCATGCGCTGGATCACCACGGCCATGGCCGCTTCGTCAATGCCCGCAGCGTTGCGGTAGGCGACGGCGCGCTCGTTGTGCAGCGAGTCCCAGCACCGGCGGACCGCATCCAGGAGCGGGCCGTCGCCTTCGACGTTGAGGTAAGTGTCCTGCTGGCCGGCGAAGCTGGCCTCCGGCAGGTCCTCGGCGGTGGCGCTGGAACGCACGGCCACACGTCCACCGCCGAGCCGCCGGTAGGCGTCGATCAGCTCGTCCTCGGGGAGGTCACCGGCCGTATAGGACTCGACTGTCAGGCAGAAGCCGTCCGGGACACGCTCACCCGCCTTGATCATCTCCCCCAGCCCCGCGGCCTTGCCGCCCACCAGATCGACCATGGAAGAGTCGACCTCAGACAGCCGGATCAGTTGCATCCCTAATCCTCCTCGCAGCCTTCGCATAGATCTCCATGGAGCGCAGGACAACTTCCCGCTCTTCCTCCGTGAACTGCTCCCACAGCGCCAACTGCGCATCGGTACGGATACTCCGCATCCGCCGCAGCGCCGCAGCGCCCTCTTCGCTGAGGCGGATCCTGCGCACCCGACGGTCGGCCTCATCCTCGTATCGCTCGGCGAGCCCGCGCCGCACGAGGCTGTCAACGATCCGGCTGGTCCGCGAGACCGACCGGCCCACCAGCGCAGCCATCTCCTTGACCGTCGGCGCGCCGCCCCGGTCAAGGACCTGAAGCATCACGCTGTCGAGCAGCCTCAGGTCGTCGCTCTCGTGCATCCGCAGCATCGACGGCATCAGGTCACGCTGCATCGAGGCGAGCAAGTCGAGAAGACGCCCCCGGTCATCCATACTCGTCACCCCAAAAAGATTGCCATCACGCAATAGATGCTAGACCGCAACTATAGACCTGTTGGGCGTCAAGACCCATGGCAGTGCCGTCAGGAACGCGTATAGATCGCCATAAGCGTGAAGGGGCGGTGGGAACGGTCGCGCCCTGACGAGGGCTCTCCGCGGCCTGCCCAAGCGGTGACCTACCTGCGTGCGCGGACCTCCACGCCCTGCCGTTCCCGGATCACTCCTGCAATTCCGAGACGGCCGACACCCCCGCCATGAAATCCTGCAAGGCCGGACTCGCGAACTCACTCGGGACCTGAGTCCTGCCACGAGTTAGATCGATGTGACGCTCTGTCCGTGCTCAGCGGCGGCCGCGTCGGACACCTGTGGCACCGGCCGATCGGTATAGCGGATGAGGTATTGGGCTACCGAGCCAGTCGGCAGGTGCGCTCCAATCACGCCGAGCCGCCCCGACTACGATCATCGGCGGCATGGCGAGCCGCGAAGTTCTACAACGAGCATCGCGCTCATCAAGGCCTCTACCAGGCGGCTCCACTTCGCGCTGTCCCCATCGCGATCAGCGAGCCACCGCGCACCCTCGGCCTGAACCTCCCCCAACACGACCGGCTCGGAGGAAGCCTCCACGAATACACATGCCGCTTGAACTACACGGACGCGATTATCGGCAGGCGCAGCCCGCGTTACGGACGTTCGCTCACGCAGCCACGCGGTGTGGTCATCAATGCCGATCACGCGGCCGCTGGCTCGGGCCTGGAAGCCCGGTCAGCAAGGCATACGGCCCTTGGTGGACAGGTCAAGGGTCGGCCGGAGAGCTGGGCAGATCGCCAGCAGCTGCTCATGCAGCCGGTTGACCGCCCGAGTACGGTCGGCTGCCAGATCCGTGCGGCGAGCCACAGCATCCGCAGCTCGACGACCACCTTCTCGTCACCGTCCACGGGACGGTCAGCTCACGGAGCATCCGCGCCTGATCAGCGATGATCAGGACGTCCGTGGCATCGGCCTTGCCCGCCCCGCGGTAGCCCTCGGCCGCCCGGTTGACCACGATACCCGGCATGTAGATGGACCATCGGGCCATGGTCAAGCAGCGGCACCGCCTCGCTGCTGTGCAGGTCGATCGCCCAAGTCATCTCCTCGGCCTGGCCCAAACCATCTTCGATCGGCTCCAGCAGCGCCGTCTCGTCGTTGGCGACCGGCGACACGTCGTCCCAATCGGCCACCGCCACGTGATGGTGTTCCCGGCCGATGTCAACCCCGGCCCACGCTCACGTCGCTTTAAGCCTCTCACCAGCAGGTTCTAGTTCAGCCCGCAGACGACGTCGCCGTGAGGCTCGTACTCAGCGATCAGATCGCAGCTCTTAATCAGAGGGGCGAGCGGCGAGTCGTAGGAAGCCACATCAACGGCAGACCGCTGAAAGCCACACTCAACCCATCCGTGCATCAACCCGACGGGCCCAGATGCCACAACGGTAGGGGGCCACTAATCACATCGGACTCATTCGTCTAGGAGACGCTGCTGTAGCGTTGAACCCCCTCCCCTGCACAAGGATTTCCAATGAGTGACAACAGCACCTCCGCCCAATCGGCGTGGGCGCGTGTGGATACGACCGTCCCGCATTCGGCCCGGGTGTGGGATTTCCTGCTCGGAGGCAAGAACAATTTCGCCGTCGACCGCGAGGTCGGCCAAATCCTGCTGGCCACGTTCCCGGACTTCGCCATGGTCGCCCGCCTCCAGCGGGAGTTCCTGATCCGCGCCGTCACTTACCTTGTGAGCGAGGCCGGCATCCGGCAGTTCCTGGACATCGGCACCGGACTGCCGACCGCCGACAACACCCACGAGGTCGCCCAGCGCCTCGCCCCAGAGTCCCGCATCGTCTACGTGGACAACGACCCGATCGTGTTGGTGCACGCCCGCGCGCTCCTGACCAGCACGCCGTCGGGGGCGACCGACTACCTCGACGCCGATGTGCGTCACCCGGAGATGATCCTCGACGGCGCGGCCAAGACGCTCGACTTCACCAAGCCCATCGCGGTGATGATGCTCAGCATCGCCGGGCAGGTCACCGATGATGCCGGCCCCAAGACACTCATTGATCAGCTGATGCAGCCCCTGGTGCCGGGCAGTTGCCTGGCGCTCAGCGACGGCACCAACACCAACCCGGCGCTGGTGCAGGCGGTCAACGGCTACAACCGCACCGCGGCCAACACCTACCAGCTGCGCAGCCCTGGACAGATCGCCAAGTTCTTCACCGGCTTGGAGCTGGTTGATCCCGGCGTCGTGCCGACGCCGCAGTGGCGACCCGCACCTGACCGGTGGGAGGAGGCGTCCACCGTGGTCAGCGCGGTGTGCGGCGTGGCTCGAAAGCCATAAGCCACGGCCCGGAACTTTCAAAGCTGCCGTTACAGTGCTGGTCATGGGACTGACGCGTCCTCCTTGCCGCACCGGCTGGCGTGTGCAACCTGATGAGAGGCGCAGCTGGCTTGTCGGGTTTCCACCTGACGGCGACCTCTCCGTTCTCCGGGCCGGCTCTGAAGAGGCTGCATTCGCATCGCATCGCCGACGCCGAGCGGCTGCTCCGCTCCGGTCAAGAACCTCCTCGACGTGTGTGCGCTGTCCTCCGGCGCTAGTGGGCTGCGGCGTGCGGGGGCGGTCGGCGCGGTGACCGGCGGATGGCGCGGGCCCGGCCCTACGTCGGGTGTCGCACCTGCACCTCGGCCTACTTCCCGTGCGGTAGGGAACCTCGGCCTACTTCCCGTGCGGTAGGGAATGGATCGTCCCCCCGCAGGATGCCTCGCATACCCGGCCGGGGCATGGTGGAGCGGTATGGGAAGCCGTTCCGAGGAGTTGAGTTAGAGCGATGCTGCTGATCGAGGTCTTCGTCCCCAAGGGAGCCCTGGATGAGGACGAGCGCCAGGCGCTGGGGCGCCGGCTCATCGACACGCTGATGGTGGAGGACGACAGCCACGCCATCGAGGTCATCGACGCCCAGCGTACGATCGCACAGGTGCTCGTGCACGAGCCTGCCACCTGGGTCCTCGGTGATCGGCCGGTCGCGGATCCCGCAAGCCCGCCGCGCTACCTCGTACGCGTCACGGTCCCGGCGTCATGGCGCAAGGAGATGTGTGAGGCCACGGTGGACATCGTCACTGGCGTCCTGGCCGAGACAGAGGGAGCCGCCGGGCGCGATCCCGGCCGCCTGCGGCGCGAGCCCCACGCGACGGTGCTCGTCGAGGGCGTCACCGAGGGCGGCATCGGGCTCCACGGCAGGGTCATGGGCAGCATGGGCCTCACCGAGTTCGTCTCACGCAACTACCGCGACCGCACCCCAGGCGGCGAGGCATCGCACGAGCGCGACAAGCTGATCGACCCGATCTGCGGCATGAGTGTGGACCTCGACGACTCCACCCTCACCCTCGTGCACGAAGGCGTCTTGTACGGCTTCTGCCATGGCATGTGCCGCCGTGCCTTCGCCGACGAGCACGGCCTGTCACTCGCCAGGAAACGCCCGAGCTGATGTTGCGTCTCACCTGAACTGTCGCAGTCTCAGTAGATCTGACGCACCGCAGCTCAGCGACCACTTTGACATCGTCGAGGGGACCTCGCTTGTCTCACTCGACTTGACGCACCCCAGCCCAGGGGCTGGTCCTGCGTCAGCTCCGATGAGACGCAACAGCTGATCCGCTGTACCGGGTCAGCCCTGGTGAGGGACGTTCCCGGCTCCATCGGGTGGGATCTTGACCGGCTGCGGATCAGGGTCGTGCTCAGGCACAAACCTGATCCTAGACCGAACTCGAAACACCTTCGAGCCCAGCGTGCATGAGGGAAGGGCGATCACAGCGCAGTCACCGACCGCGATGTCCGCGGTTTGTGCACGTGTCTCGTCTCACCGCGTGCGTGTGGCCCAATGCGCGTGAGGGGCTACGGTCATTCCGGACAGCCGACCAGAGCGGCCAGCAGTCTCCGGCGCTGCGCGGTGGCCGAGGTCGGGACTGTACGGTTCTCGGCTCTGGCGATCATGAGAGCGAGCGGAAGCTCGCCGAGCGGGAGCATGCGCCGGGTGATGGCCGCTGGCTGAAGGCGTTCCTGCCCCAGCTGGCTGAGTTGGTCGTCTGGGACGTTGTCGATCGCGGATCGCATGTGCTCGTCAGGGCACGGACGAAGGGAACGCCGTCGGGATGTACCGGCTGCGGGAAGCTGTCATCGCGTGTCCACGGCCGGTATCGGCGGCTGCTGCAGGACCTGCCTGCTGGTGGACGTCAGGTGCTGATCGAGCTGTCGGTGCGGAGGCTGATCTGCCAGAACCCGCTGTGCAAGGTACAGACCTTCACCGAGCCCGCCGGGACCTTGGCCGGCCGATACGCTCGCAACACCCGGCCACTACGCCGGATGCTCGAGTCGTTCGCGCTCACTCTGGCTGCCAGGCCCGGCGCCCGCCTGGCCGCGACGCTCGGCGTGACCGCGTCTCGAGACACTCTGATCAGGCTGGTCCGAGCTCTGCCCGACCTTGAGATCGGCCGGGTCAGGGTGCTGGGGGTCGACGACTTCGCCAAACAGCGCGAAACTCGTAAGCGACCCTGCTGATCGATATGAACACGCACCGGCCGATAGACGTCCTGGACGGCCGCGGTAGCGAGGCCCTCGCCCAGTGGCTCGAACAGCATCCAGGCGTCGAAGTCATCTGCCGAGACCGCGCCGGTGCCTACGCCGAAGGCGCTCAGGCCGGCGCACCTTTGGCGATCGAGGTGGCTGATCGGTGGCATCTGTGGAAAACGTATGCGACGCGGCCGAGGTCACCGTTCGTGCCCACCGCGTCGACCTGCGTGAACCCGAACCCGAGGTGGAAGACGAGGCAGTTACAGGCATAGGCCCTGCCACTTCGACCGGTTCTGATCCCGAGACACGCATCGCCACACGGACCAGGGAGCGCTACGCCGCCGTCCACGCACTCATGGCCGATGGGCGCAACGTCAGCGAAATTTGCCGGATCCTCGGCCTCACCCCCAAGACCGTCCGCCGATTCCGCGACGCCGCCACTGCTGAGGAGCTCATTCACCAGCGAGGCCGCCGCAGACGCCCGTTCCAGGACTTCATGCCCTACCTGCACCAACGGGTCACCCAGGACGGCATCACCAACGGCGCACAACTATTCGCCCTCGGCTACGACGACAGTCGCCGCACCATCCGCCGCTACCTCGAACCCTTCCGAAGCGGCGCCCCGCGCCGGACCTCGCCCGTCCTCAACCCAACCGTCCGAGAGGTCACCCGATGGATCACCAGCCATCCCGACCATCTCACCGACAAGGAGAAACAACGACTCGCCACCATCCTGAAACGCAGCCCACAACTGGCCGCCCTCGATCGACACGTCACCACATTCGCCCAGATGATGGCCAACCGAACCGGGCAAACCGCGCTCAAACCCTGGCTGGCTCAGGTCGACGCCGGCCCCATACCCCGCCTGCATTCCCTAGCCCGCAGCCTGTCCGCCGACCAAAGCGCCGTCACCAACGGTCTCTCGCTGCCCTATTCGTCCGGCCCAGTTGAGGGCAACGTGACACGCGTGAAAGCCCTCAAACGCAGTCGCTACGGCCGGGCAAACCTAGATCTTCTCCGCAAACTCATCCTCCACGCACACTAATCACAGACAGTAACTCCACCACACAAAATGCGCCTGAGCCGCTTCTCATGGCCGCTGTCAGGAAGCCGCGTTCCCCATCCCCGCAGTGACCGGACCACACGGCCGGGTCTCACCTCCGGTGGTATCCCTCATCGACACCATGGTGGCCAGCGCCCAGCAACTGGATGAGCGGCACGGCAGCGCCGCCGCCAGCTTCGTCGCCGACCAGTTCGCCGCCGTCTCCCGCCCGGTGGAAAGCAGCAGCTACGACGCACCAACCGGGCAACGCCTGTGCGCCGCACTCGCGCAGCTCGCCCAGACCTGCGGCTGGATGGCCCACGAATCCGCACACGACGGCCTCGCACAACGCTGGTACAAAACCGGGTTACTTTCGGCCCACTCCGCCGGGGACCATGGCCTGCGCGCGAGCATCATGGCCCTGATGAGCAACCAGGCCACCATCCTGGGCAAACACAGCGAGGCACTCCAGCTCGCCGCCGCCCAGCAGTCGGCCTCCCACGCCCCCGCCAAGGTGCAGGCACTTATCGCGGCCCGCAGCACCCTCGCGCACGCCGGCGCGGGTGACCTATCCAGCCTCCAACGCGCCCGAGACCACGCCCTCGCCCTGATCGACGACGCCCACCACGATGACGGTCCGTCCTGGGCCGGGTAGCTCACCCCGACAGAGCTGGACGCGATCAGCGGGCGCGCCATGGTCATGCTCGCCCACCACCTGCCCACCCGCCGCCGCAACCTGCTCGTCTGCGACGCCGAGACGCTCCTGCGCCCCCGCGCCTCAGACACCTCCCAGACACACCAGCGCTCCGCCGTACGGCACGGCGCCTGGCTGTGCCTGGCCTACGTCCGCACCGGCGACCTCGACCAAGCCGTACACACCGGACACCTCGCACTCCAACGACTACCCGAGGTGACCTCGGTCCGCTGCAAAGCCCTGTTCGCCGAGATCCGCGCCGAACTCGCCCCCTACGCCCGTCGAGCCCCCCACGTACGACACCTGATCACCGAGATCGGCCGCCAAGTGCCCCGCTCAGCACCGAGGTGAGAAGGCCCGCCGGCCGCCCGGTGAAGGACCACTCCCTCCGACGCCAGCAGCTCCGTGAGACCATGAACAGTGTCATCCCTGCGGTGCTCGCCGCCCTGCCCAGCGACCAAACCGCACTCCTGCGCGATGAGGTTTCGTTGACACACCCCCGCAGGCGCGGGCACGAACGTACTGGACATCACGCCCAGACGTGGCCCCGGCAGTTCAAATCCACTTTTTCGGCTCGCGCAAGAGTCCGGCCTCGCGAACACATGACAAGAATCGGCTCGACGGGAGCGGGCGGGCACGAGATCTCCGGCCTTTAGGTTCTTCTCCGTCGATGAACCCCTCTACCGGAGACCTCTTCGTTTACCCGGCAGCGTCACGAGCAGCATGATCGGCTGCGGCGAACTGCAGGACGGGACAGCGGGACGCCGTCACACAGGAGGCAAGGTCAGGCGTGCTCGACGGCCCAGGCGCAGATGGCCGCGAGAGGTCCCTGCAGGGACTTGCCGAGATCGGTGAGGGCGTACTCGACGTGCTGCGGGGCGGTCTGCTTGTAGACGTCGCGGGTGATGAGCCCGTCCGCCTCCATGCCGCGTAGTGTCTCGGTCAGCACCTTCTGGGTGATGCCAGGCAGGCGGTGGCGCAGGCGGGCAGGGCGCTGCGGACCGTCCATGAGGGCGTAGATCAGCAGGATCCGCCATTTGGCCGCCAGCCGCTCCAGAGCCTGGCGTGTGGCGCAGGACTCCTCCAGCACGTCAGGGATCGTCAGGTTCACGGGCGCCTCCGGCGGGCGTGTCAAGGGCACTTCAAAGTGCCTTCTGTGAGAGGGGCGGCCCGGCCCTTACGTTCGACAGCACCGCGAACGTAAGGAAGAGGGACACCCGCAATGACGGACTTCCAGTGTCATGTCTACACCGCCGCCGAGCCAGGGATCTTCGCCAACAGCTACCTGCTGGAAACAGGCGACGGGGTGGTGCTGATCGACGCGAACCTGCTGGTGGCCGACGCCGAGGCCCTGGCGGCCCGGCTCGCCGCGCTGCGCAAGCCGCTCCTGGCGGCCTTCGTGACCCATCCGCATCCCGACCACTTCAACGGGCTGCCGTACGTGGTGCCCGAAAACGTCCCGGTGTACGCCACAGCGGCAGTCGCGAAGGAGATCGAGCAGAGCGCCGTCGCCAAGCGGGAGCAGTGGCAGCCCGTGTACGGAGACCAGTGGCCGGACCGCTACCGGGTGCCCGAGCACCTGATCGCCACCGGCGACGGCGTCGATATCGGCGGGCTGCGGCTGACCGTGCACGACATCGGGCCAGCCGAAAGCCACGCCGACTCCTACATCGTGGTCCAGGGCGGCGGCCGACGGGCCGCGTTCATCGGCGACCTGGCGTTCGGCTCGATGCACGCCTACCTGAGCGACGGCCACTCCGGGCATTGGCTGGCCGCCCTCGACCGGATCGCTCACGACCTCGCCGGGACACCGCTGTGGCCCGGCCACGGGCCATCCGGCAGTATCTCCATGCTGGAGGCACAACGCCAGTACCTGTTGATGTACCGCGAAACGATCAAACGGCTCGCCTGCGGGGCGCCAGCACTCACCGACGCCAGCAAGCAGGAACTCACGCGCACCATGGCGCAGTTCTCTCCTGACGCGCGGCTGGAGTGGCTGGTCGGACTCGGCGCCGACGCCGTCGCCGCCGAACTGGCCGCCGAAGACCGTGCATCGACGCGAAGGGCGCAGCAGTGAAGATCGGCGTCCTGGGCACCGGAGACGTCGGACGCCGGCTCGCCTCCGAACTTGCCGGACTCGGCCACCAGGTGATGCTCGGCTCCCGTACGGCGGACAACCCGGCCGCCGCTGAGTGGGCGCGCGAGCATCGTGGGAGCCACGGCACCTTCGCCGCCGCTGCCGCCCACGGCGAGCTCGTGGTCAACGCCACCGGCGGGCTCGTGTCACTCGCCGCCCTGGCCACCGCAGGGGCCGCCAACCTCGACAGCAAAATCATGGTGGACGTCTCCAACCCCCTGGACTTCTCGCACGGCTTCCCGCCCCGGCTCGTCGTGCCCCCGGAAGGAAGCGTCGCCGAACAACTGCAACAGGCCTTCCCTCGTACCCGCATCGTCAAGACGCTCAACACGATGCACAACACGCTGATGACCGACCCGGCGCGGGTGCCGGGGCCGCACAACGTATTCGTGTGCGGCGACAACCAGGCCGCCAAGGCCGAAGTCGTGAATCTGCTGAAGTCGTTCGGCTGGGCCGATCGGCAGATCCTCGATCTCGGCGGCCTGTCCGCCGCGCGTTGCGTCGAGCCCCTCGTGCTGCTGTGGATATCCCTCAGCAGCACCCTGCGGACTTCGGACTTCAACTTCGCGATCCTCCGCTGACGGAGCGAACCTCTGCGCCAGCGCACCCGTCGAATCCCGGTACGAGGCGCTGATCTACAGGTGCTCGGTCAAGTCCTTCAGCGTGACCCTCCCAGACGCCGTAGCGCGACGCTGAATAGCGGGCAGGCAACGGAGAACGCGAGGCGACATATCCGCCCCCGCGTGACTGCGGTTCAAGACGCGCGAGTCGGACTTGGCGTGGGTCGACACCATGTGGACACGCACGAGCGAGCAGGCCACTGCCATGACTCCGGTCGCGGGGGCGGGTGGGGCCTGGTGTTCTGGGAACACGCCAGCCGGGCGTACGCGGGCATCACCGTTCCGGAGACCCGGACCGGCACGGCGCCAGTGCCGGAGGGTGTCTACCTTCACCGGCATCGAGTTCGCCGCGGGCACCTCGTTGCGGACTGTGCCCACGCTGGCACTGGTCGACGGCGGTATCGAGCTTCCCGACACCTCGCGCCGGATTAAGAGCCCACGGCTTTCCCGTCTTGCGTTAGGCGGCGCGCCCGGGAAGGTCGTGGGCAGTGCGGCGGAGGTGTATGCAGAGCACAGATGCCTGCACCGCCTTGGCCGAAGATGGCGGCGAGATGTCACCTTGGCACTCCCGGGCACCATCAGCCCCGGTCCAGTGCCAGTGACGTGCTACGGCTGACCAAGATAGCCCCCTGGTACCTCGCTCTGTGCAGACGTCGTACCTCGACGCCGGCTCTTATGACTTGCGCTTTCCATAGATGCCTTCGGCCAGGGAGACGCCGAGAGCGGCGAGTGCGATCTGGATGCCGAGTTCGATCCAGTCGATGCCGCGGGTATCGGCTACTCCCAGGGCGCTGGCGATGGCGGTTCCGATCAGGGCTGCGGCGATGCCGATGACGATGGTCAGCCAGATCGGCAGGTGCTGGCGGCCGGGGATGACGAGCCTGCCCAGGGCACCGATGGCGATGCCGATGATAATCGCTGTGATGATTCCGGTGATCTCCACGCTGCGGCTCCCGCTGTCAGATGCTGATCGTCTCTGTTCGTCTAACGAGGGGGTCAGAGGGCCGGTTCCCAAAAACGCTTGCTGTATTGCGCAACTATTGCACTGATGGGAGGTGGGCGCGACCCTGTTCGTGGACTTGCCGAGGTTGAACGCGAACAGTCGTGATCAGTGCCGTCAACGGCTTCGTCGGGGTGTTGTGGAACAAGGGTCTTGCGCCTCTCGCCACAATGCCATGAGCGGGTGAGTGCGCCCTCGCTGGAGGCCCCCGCTACCAAGGCAGGACTATCGCAACTGAGGCCCTGAATGGGACCACTGCCCCGTCCGGTGGTTGGTTGTTCCCGAGTGCTTGACGTCGGAGGGCCCTCGCCCGTAACGGGCGAGGGCCTCGTGGGGCCCACATGACCGCATCGGGGCGTTGTCGAGACCTTGTGCTGTCGCTCAAACCGAAGAGTGCTTGTGCCGAGCACCAGGCGACCCGGCACGCGAATGCGCCAGCGGTGCCCGGCGAGTCACGAGGTTGTACCAAAGCATGATCATTGGCGATTTTTCCTGAGATGATGCCCCATAGGTCCGTCCTATCGGTCCATCCCCTGATCGCGAATGCACTCGGAGGTGCGCAATGGCGGTTTCCGCCAACCTGGACAAGCTGCTCGACAAGGCTTATGAGGAGACCTCGCTGGACAAGCTTCCCGACGCACCCGTCGCCGCGCTCAACGGCGTGAGCAAGTCCGACGCCGAGGCTCTGGAGAAGGCGTTCGGCGTCAAGACCATCGGCGACCTGGGCCGGCTGTCGGCCATCCGTGCCGCGGTCACGATTACCACCCTCGCCGACCTGGCCAAGTAGCACAGCTCCACGCGTATCAGGGGGCGGGCGCCGCAGGGCGCCTGCCCCTTTTTCGTTGGTCGCGGAAAACATGATCGCCTGTGCGCTCGGGAAGCGGCGGATCCCAGCCGTCACCGGGAGCCCCGATCACTCCACCAGCACGAGCATCCTCACGCTCGGTGCTCACGGTCCTCGCGCCCCGGCCGGGCAAGACGTCTGCCGAGACGCTGCATGGGGCGTTCGAGAAAACGGTAGCTGAGCCAGCTACCCGGAATGATCACTAGGAGAAACAGAGTGCCGACGGTGATCTGCACCGGTGCTGCTGCCCATCTGAGATCTCCCACGAGCTGGATGATCACGGTGAGAAGGGGGAGGTGCAGCAGGTAGAGGGAGTAGCTGATCAGCCCGAGCCAGGTCAGCACCCGAGGCATGCGGGCCTCCCGTAAGGCCATCCCGCCCGCGAATGTGGCGCCCGCGAGCACGACCGTGGTGATCCAGACATCTGGCTGTACCCACCACCAGCCCGCGTTGAGCGCCCACACCGGGACGACGGCGACGGTGACTCCGGTCAGCGCCACCGGCCACAGGGGGCCCGACGCCCGATCCCAGCGCTGAATGGCCGCACCGGTGAACATCACGGCCAGCATCGCCATGCTGAACCAGGGAACTCGGCTGCTCAGCAGCAGCAGGCTCAACGCCATCGCCCCCAGGACGACGGCCGCCACCGTCCGGAACCGGCCCGCCATGACCGCGGCCAGGCCGAGGACGAACACCCCGAAAGACAGCCAGGCCACCCACGGGCCAGACAATGCCGGACCCGAGACGAATAGCCCAGCAACCAGGGCGGTCACGCCCAGAAGGACCGCTATCAGCCCGCGTCCCTTGCCCACACCGGTGACGAACAACGCCGAGGCCAGCAGATAGAAGACCATCTCGTACGACAGGGTCCACATCGTGTTGACGACCCCGGCCGAACCGACCACGTCGAGCAACATCGTGGCATGGGAGGCGATGGCGGACGGATCGCGCGGCACCTCCCAGCGGATGGGAATCCACCAGGAAAGAGCCAGCATGATGGCGATGACCACGACGTAGAGCGGATAGAGCCGGAAGAAGCGACCCACCCAGAAAGCCCGCAGGTCTCCGCGCTGCTCCAGGGACAGCGGAATGATGTAGCCGCTGACCAGGAAGAAGACGAGCACGCCGTACATGCCGATGTTGAACGAGATGGGGCGCAGCCACGGCATCGCCCACGTGAGCAAGTGCTCGGCGACGACGGCAACAGCACCGATACCCCTCAGGGCATCCAGCCAGGCAAGTCTGGAACCTTCGCTCTGCCGAGCGGTTTGGGGGGCGGCAGTCTGCGTGGGCGGTATGCTCCCCAACGCTAGCCGAGCCCACCGAGACGATCTTCAGGAGAAATAACGTCAGAGCGGCGAAAAGACTCCCAGGAAAAAACCAGAAAGCCCGGATAGCCTCCCTCGGCATGACATGGCAACGCATCGTGAACAAGGCGTTGGCCAGACACACGGGATACCAACTCAAGCGGCAGGAAAACCCGGAAACTCGAAATCGTGCTCAGGTACGGCCCCCGAAAGAACCCGAGATCGACAGGTTGCTCGTCGCTCCGGTGTTCATCCTGTGTCCGGTGCGTTCTGGCTCGACCCTGTTGCGCGCAATGCTCGACGCCCACCCTGAGCTTCACGCTCCGCACGAGTTGCACATCCGGCGGCTGGCGGTGGGTTTTGACACCCCGCTGGCCCGGCAGGCGATGGAGGAGCTCGGCCACAACCAGGCCGACCTTGAACATCTGCTCTGGGACCGCGTCCTCCACCGCGAGCTGGTACGCAGCGGCAAGCGCTATCTCGTCGACAAGACTCCGGCCAACGCCTTCGCCCACGCACGGCTGGCCACCTGCTGGCCCGATGCCCGCTTCATCTTCCTGCTCCGCCATCCCGCGTCCATCGCGGCGTCCTGGTACGAGGCCAGCCCCGACAAGCGCACCCGTGACGAAGCCGTGGCGGACGCCCTGCGCTACATGAAGGCCGTTCATCACGCGCGGCAGGTCCTGCCTGGGCTGACCATCCGCTACGAGGAGCTCACCACCGACCCCGAGCGGGTGACACGCTCCGTCTGCGACTTCCTCAACCTGGGCTGGAAACCGGACATGCTGCGGTACGGCCGGCCGGACGTGGTCCGCAAGGGCCTGGGCGATTGGAAGGACAAGATCACGTCCGGGAGTGTCCAGCCCGGCCGCGAGCTGCCGCCCCCTGAGGCCGTTCCCGAAATCCTCAAGCCGATGTGCAAGGCCTGGGGCTACCTACCGAAGGCGCGGCCATGAACATCCGCTTTCTCCTGCTTCATGCCTATGGCATGGGCGGAACCATCCGCACCGTATTGAACCAGGCCTCTGCGCTGGCCCGGCTCGGCCACGAGGTGGAGGTCGTCAGCGTGGTACGCCGCCGCCAGACGCCCCACTTCGCCATTGACCCCCGCGTAAAACTCGTCACCCTGGTAGACCAGCGCGACGGCGTACTCGCCGACTCCCTGCCCCGCAAAGCCTGGAGACGTGCGCGCGGGAAGATCGTCCCGCTTGGGGAGTTCGCCGCCGGCTACTTCACCGAACGGGTTGAAAAGGCTGTCATCGACTACGTCGCCGGCCTCGACGGCGGCATCCTGGTCACCACCCGCCCCGCGCTGAACCTCATCGCGGCCCGCCGCGGCTCCAAGCGTGTGATCAAGGTGGCGCAAGAGCACATGAACCTGGGCGCCTATAAGGAGCCGGTCCGCCAGGAGATCCTCCGCCACTACGGCCGGCTCGATGCGATCAGCGTGCTGACCCACCGCAGCCGGACTGAGTACCGCCGCACCCTGCCAGGAATTCCCGTCGTGCGCATTCCCAACGCCGTTCACGCCACTGACACCACTCCATCCACGCAAGAGCACCCCGTCGTCGTGGCAGCCGGACGGCTGGTCCATCAGAAGGGCTTCGACCTGCTCATCCCCGCCTTCGCCGAGGCGGCACACCAGCACCCGCAATGGCACCTGCGCATCTTCGGGACCGGCCCGAAACGCGTACAGCTGGAGGCCGCCATCCAGCAGCACGGCATGGCCGAGCGGATCCACCTCATGGGCCGCACCCCCGTGCTGGAGCAGGAACTGGCCGCGGCATCGATCTACGCGCTGAGCTCGCGCTTCGAGGGCCTGCCCATGGTGATGATCGAGGCGATGAGCCATGCACTGCCCGTCGTCGCCTTCGACTGCCCGACCGGCCCCGCCGACGCGTTGAGCGATGGCAGGAACGGCTTGCTCATCCCGCCCGAAGACGTGGGCGCCTTCGCCTTCGCGCTTGATGGCCTCATGGCCGGCAGGGACCGCCGCCTGCGGATGGGCGCTGCAGCCGCCGCCACGGCCCGTGATTACGCTCCCGACATCGTGATGCCGATGTGGGAGGACTTCTTCGGCGAACTGCTGAGCGGAGAACGCATCACCGACAGCTACTGGCCCTAGCGTGAACACGATCGCCGTGTTCGTCGTCGTGGCGGCAGGAGTGCTCGCCCCGTAAACCGTGCCCCCGGCCCAGCACCGCAGGGAAAGCAGTGTGGTGCACACGAACCCGTTGCTGCTGCAAACCCCTTCCTTGCGGACGACGGTGTCCACCCTGAGCACGGAGGAGGTCCGTGCCAGGCTCGGCGCATCCGATGATGGGCAGTTCCCGCTGATCGGCATGACCGAGCCGTTCTTTCGCATCGTGGTTTCAAGCCCCTCCATGGCCGAGACGGAGGCGGTACTCAGCAGCCGTCCTGGCCTGCGTGGCCGCCGATCTCGGCACTCGCCAATTCGACTCTGCTCCGACCGATGGGCGCGTGGCCGTCATGGACGTATATCGCCCCCGGCTCGAGATGACGGCAACCGGTGCCGCGTTCGTTGGTGCCAGCCTGGCCGGGCTGGCGGGGGCGTTCATCGTGCACCGGCGGAGCCGCGTACCCCTTTCGATCTAAACTGGGTCCCGCCGGAGTAGGCGGGAAGGAGTGCCAACATGGCGATCGACGCCTTCGACGATCCACCCGCCGAGGTGCTCACGGAAGTTGCCGGGGTGTTCGCGATGCTGGCCTCGCACCAGCGACTGCACATCGTCTGGGCACTGGCACAGAGCGAATGCGATGTCACCGGCCTGGCCGATCGTGTCGGTGGCGCACTGCCCGCCGTCAGCCAGCACCTTGCCAAGCTGAAGCTGGCGGGATTGGTCAAATCCCGCAGAGAAGGACGCCGCGTCGTCTATCTGGTCGACGACTCCGACGTGGTGGAGACGGTCCGCCTGCTCATCGGCCGGCGGAACGTGCACTCGATTCCGGAGTCCGCGCGTGGTCTGGGCGCCTGAGAGCCAGGCGCCCACACTCCAGCCCGGCCTGCGCCTGGACGATGTCTCCGGCTCCGCCCGCCACGAGCTGCTCAGGACGCTGTCCACCGGGCCGAAGGGGCTGACGGAGGCGCAGGCCGCAGAACGCCTTGCCGTGTACGGGGACAACACAGTGCCGACGCGTCGCCCGCCGCGCTGGCCATCGCGGCTGGTGCGCGCCGCACGCGATCCGTTCACGCTCGTGCTGCTGGGTCTCGGCGTGGTCTCGGCGGTGATCTCCTCTTGGGGTACGGCCTGCGTCATCGTGATCCTGGTCGCGGTGAGCTGCGTGCTGCGCGTGACCGGCGAGTATCGGGCGGACCGCGCGGCGGCGGCGCTGCGTGCGCTGATCCCGGCAACCACCACCGTCGTGCGCCGATCGTCTGCCACATCACCGTCCCGGGCTCGCGAACTGCCGGTCGAGGACCTCGTACCGGGGGACGTGATCAAGCTCGGGCCGGGCGACCTGGTTCCGGCTGATGTGCGGTTGCTGCGCTCCAGTGGATTCACCGTGTTGCAGGCGGCGCTCACCGGCGAGTCGGCACCCGCGCCGCTGCACGCCGTCGATCTGCCGCGGCCGGGTCAGCAGGATCACCTGTGCCGGCAAGGCGGGAGCGTCGCCTCGGGCAGCGCACAAGCTGTGGTCGTCGCCACCGGCGAGCGCACGGGCTTCGCCGGTGTGGACGCGGGCGCCGTCCCGGAGGTGTCGGCCTTCCAGCGATCGGTCAACGGTATCTCGTGGCTGCTGGTGAGGTTCATGCTGCTGGTGCCGCCGGTCGCTCTGGTGGCCGACGCGCTGGTCCGGGGACGTGGTTTGGAGGCGATGCCGTTCATCGTGGCGGTGGCGGTCGGGCTGACGCCGGAGATGCTGCCGGTGGTCGTCACCACCGCGCTGGCGCGCGGCTCGGCCACGCTGGCACGCGAGCGGGGCGTCATCGTCAAGAGCCTCCCGGCTCTGCATGACCTGGGCGCTGTCGACGTGCTGTGCATCGACAAGACGGGCACGCTGACCGAGGACCGGCCCGAGCTCCACCACGTCACCGGCCCCGACCCACGCGCGCTGGAGTGGGCGGCCCTCAACAGCTTCTGGACACTTCACCTGGCCGACATTCCCGTGCCGGACCCGCTGGATGAGGCGATCTTGCGGGCCGTACCCGATCTGGAGCCCGGCGAAGGGGTGTCGGCCAGACCGTTCGATCCGGCCTCACGGACATCGTCGGCGCTCGTGGGCTTGGAGGACGGCCACCTTCTGATCGTCAAGGGCGCGGCCGATGACGTGCTCGAACGATGCGCCGATCTACCGCCCGGCACTCGGGAGGAGGCCGCGCGGCTGGCCGAAGAGGGCCTGCGCGTGCTCGCCGTCGGGACGGCCCGGCGCCAACCGTATGACTCCAGGGTCGAGGACGGGCTCACCTTCGCCGGGCTCGTCGCGATGAGCGACGCGCTGGCGCCGGACGCGGCGAGCGCGCTGGCCGATCTGGCCGGGCGGGGTGTGGCCATCAAGGTTTTGACCGGTGACCATCCGGGCGCGGCTGCCAGAGCCTGTCATGACCTGGGTCTGCGCACGGACGCGGTCGTGGTCACCGACGACCTGCGGGAGCTGGACCAGGAGGAACTCGTCGACATTGCCCGCGGCGGGGTGATCTTCGCGCGCTGCACCCCCGCCGACAAGGCCCGGCTGGTACGGGCGCTGCGGGCCGGCGGCCACACAGTGGGCTTCCTCGGCGACGGGGTCAACGACCTGCCCGCCCTGCGCGCGGCACACGTCGGCATCTGCCCGCGCAACGGGGTGGACGTCAGCCGAGAGGCCGCCGACATCGTGGTCGCCGCCAAGGACCTGACCGCGATCGAGCAGGCGATCACGGGCGGCCGGGCCTGCACCGCCAACATCATCACCTACCTGCGGATCGCCCTGTCGTCCAACGTCGGCAACGTGATCGCGATGCTCGCGGCCGGAGTGGTACTACCGTTCCTGCCGATGCTGCCCGTTCAGGTGCTCGTGCAGAACCTGTGCTTCGACGCCGCCCAGCTCGCCTTCGCCTTCGACCGCCCAGCCGCCGAAACCCTGCGCCGCCCCCTACGGCTGAGACCCAACGGCCTCCTGCGGTTCATCGCCGCCTTCGGCGCGCTCAACGTCGCCGCCGACGTGACCACGTTCATCCTGCTGGACCGGCTCGTCATCGACGGCGGCCAAGCCGCTTTCCACACCGGCTGGTTCGTGGAGAACCTCTTCACCCAGGCCCTCATCATGCTGGTACTGCATCCAGGCCGCCGCGTGTCACGCCCCCTGTGGCTGGCCACCGGGGCGCTGATGGCCGTCGGGGTGCTCTTTCCGCTGTCCCCGCTGGCGTCCGCACTCGGCCTGGTCACCCTGCCCGCCTCCTACTACCTGCTGCTCTGCGCGCTCCTTCTGGTCTATGGCACTTCGCTGATGGTGCTGGCCCGCCTGCGAGAAACCCTGTGAGCCTGTTGCGCGTCAAAGATTCACGTGTGGGTATGACCTGGGCGTTCTCCAGCCGAGTCGTCTGGCGCGGCGAGCGGCTTTCTCACGGTGGATTGGGAGCGCCAGCCCTTGGCCAGACGTTAGGCAGGGTAGGTCGTAACTCCTACGGAAGGGCATCATGTACCGCTCACGAGAGCACGGGATCCTGGCCGGTGTCTGTGGCGGTCTCGCCGACAAGATGGGCCTGCCGCCCACCCTCGTACGGATCCTCTGGCTGTTGTTGTCGCTCATCCCCGGACCGCTCTGGGTGGTCTACATAGCCATGTGGATTCTCATCCCGCAAGAGCCGGAGAGCTGACCCACGACAGCATCCTCGATCGACGAAGTGCCGAGAGCAGTTGGACAGAAGCCGGATGCATCAGCACGTTCCACCGCGCCCGGCACATGTCATGATCAGGAAATGGAGAGGCCCACTGCCGAGTTCGGATGCCCGCTGACGCCCGAGCTGTCGTTCGATGCCGAGATCGCTGATTCCGGCACGGCCGTCAGCAGGTGCTCCAGTTTGGCGTTGACGCCCTGCAGCTCTCGCTTGATCGACTCAAGTTCGGCCTGCGCACGCGTCTCGGCCGAAGATGGCTCACCGTCGTACATGGCGTTGACCACGACCGCGATGAACAGATTCAAAGCCACGAACGTGGACATCAGGACATAGGCGATGAAGAAGATCCACGCCCACGGTTTGTGCTCCATCACCGCTTGGGCCACGTTGCCCCAGTCGTCACCGGTCATGATCTGGAACAGGGTGAACAACGATCGGGGCAGTTCGCCGAAGCGCTCAGGAACGATGTCGCCGAACAACTTGGTCGAGATCACCGCCGCGATGTAGATCAGGAGCATCATCAGGCCGATGATGGAGGCCATCCCAGGTACCGCGGCCAACAGCGCGGTCACCACACGGCGCATGCTCGGCACCGCCGAGATCAACCGCAGCGCGCGCAGGATGCGCAGCGCGCGTAAAACCGAGGTGGGGCCCATGGCCGGCACTAAGGCCACGGCCACGATGAGGGTATCGAACCAGTTTCATGGGTCGGTGAAGAACGACCTGCGGTAGGCATACAGGCGAGCCGCGATCTCGGCGGTGAAGATCACCAGCACGCCCCGGTCGATGGCGTAAAGCACGCCACCTACCCGTTCCACCAGATAGGGGCTGGTCTCGCAGCCGATGGTGATGGCGTTGAGGACGATGATGGCCCGCTGGACCCGCGGGTGTTCCAGAATGGCGCCGACGCGTTCTTGGCCTGACAACTTCGGCTGATCTCCTGAACGAGACCACACGAGGTGATCATCATGGGCATCGGGGGATATCTTGTGCAGGAGGGCATGCCGGACTCGATTTGCCGCATGTCGAGCCCTCCAGAGCGTTGAGGCGGTTCGAGAAGGCGTCCACATCCGCGGACACGACCACCCACAACGGTCCCGTCCCGAAAGAGCCGAGCGACGGGCCGGCGCGACGCTCGGCCCGTGGCCGTCCTCGCCTCCAGTCGCCTGACTGGCACGGAAGACCACCGGCCTGTTTACGCGCCCAGCCGCTCCTCGACACGGCTATCGACAGGCATCCATCACAACCCGAGGAGCGAACTGAGCTGCAGCAGCTCAGCGCCTCACGTTGGAGGAGCCCGTCAGACGACCAGGACCAGCTCGAAGACGTCGAGCAGGCACACTAGCGCCCAGAGCAACACGGCTGCGATCCTTCGATGTTCCGACCCCTGCATGCCTGAGCCTCCGGGGGAGAAAACCGGCAAATGCTTGCTGCATTGCGCAACTCTACAACTTATTGCGAAGTTGGTGACCTCTCCCTCCGGCCAGGTGCCGCTACGGCGCGGCTCGGGGCGGGCCGCATTCGACCCCGGGGTTGTAGCCTCACCCCTGCTACATTGCTTGCGCAAAGCTGCAAGTGTTCTCGGAAAGCTGAGGTGGCATGCGGAAGTCGAGTGTCTGGTCGGTGATCGGCTGGATGCTTCTGTCCGTGCTGGTGCCAGGCGCCGCCCACCTGCGGGCCGGACGGCGGCGTACGGGAACTGTCACCCTGTCGCTCTTCGCCCTCCTCATGACCGTCCTCGCGGTCGCCGTGATGACCAATGGGACACAACTGGCCGGACTTCTCCTCGACTCCGCCTGGGTAACCGGAGTGATCATCGCCTGCGTGGTGGGCGCCATGGCCTGGGGAGTCCTGGTGATCTCCTCCTATGTGGCGATGCGGCCCGGCCGCCTGCCGCGCCGTGCGCAGGCAGTGACCGGGGCGCTGGCAGGGCTGACCACGGTCGCCGTGACGCTTCCGTTCATGTGGGCGGGTGGCACCGCCCTCACCTCCAACGAGGCGATCGGCGAGGTGTTCAAGGAGGCGTCCCTTCCGGCCAGTCCAAGGCCTGCGGCCTCGGTCACTCCAACGACAAAGACGCTGCCGAGACAGGGCGTCTCGAAGCGCGGCTCCGCATGCGCCGCTTGAGATCACGACAACCGGGAAGGCGGCGGCATTCTGTCGGCCCGCCCGGCCGCTTCACGCCTGATGAGCACGTTCAGCTTCGCGGTGAGTTCGGCCTGCGTCCGCAGCTCGGCGGGAGAAGCCTGGGCGTCGTTCACTCCAGGAAGGACCGCACACGCTCTCGTACCGGCACGATAAGAGCTTCTCCAGGGGTCAAAGGAAGATCATCGCAAGGCGACGAGATTGTCCCCGGCCCCGGCAGAAGAGACACCGGTCAGATCAAATGAAGAGGAAGAGATTGGTGATGGCGTCCGTGCCCACGAGCCCAGAGTGCCGCCATGAAGGAGGCCGAACATGAGTGTGGCGCTCGGCCTGCTGGCCGTCTTCGTGCTCACCCTGGCCACCGGCTACTTCGTCGCTCAGGAGTTCGCCTACGTCAGCGCCGACCGGCTGACACTGTCGCAGCAGGCGGACCAAGGCGACAGGAAAGCGGCCAAGGCCGTACGCGTCATGGAGCGGCTGTCGTTCATGCTGTCCGGGGCCCAGCTCGGCATCACCGT
>NZ_JBHYJD010000080.1:0-34472 GCF_042740555.1 Nonomuraea sp. NPDC059007
CGCCGGGTCCCGTCCGGCGGGGGCTTCGCGGTTTTACGCCGACGCGCCCCCCAGCTCGTCTTCGCTGGCACTGGCCGGAGCGGTGCGGTCGCTGACATCACCGCCTCCGCCACAGCCAGTACCGCCCCCGTGTCCCCCGTGCTTCCACCTTGCCGACGCCCGCCCGGACGGAACACCTCTAACCTTCCAGGTTCACAAAAGTCCGCACATCTCACCTCTTGACAGGTGAGGAGCTCCGGCCGCATATTTTCACCACTAACTTTATGACTAAAGAAAGTCGAGGGCAGTCGAAGGAATGGCAGGCACAGACCGCGGCGACCTCACCCGGACGGCGATCCTCGCCCTGCTGGGCACGGTGGGACCGCTGAGCCGTACCGAGATCGCACGGGAGCTGGACCTCAGCCCCGCGAGCGTCACGCAGCTCACCCGCGAGCTGATGGGCTCGGGCATGCTGGAGGAGCTCGACCTCAAGCCGTCGCGCGGCGGCCGGCCCGCGCAGCGGCTCGGCCTCGTCGGCAGCGCGGGCCGGGCGCTCGGCGTGAAGGTGACCGCCGACCACCTGGTGCTCGTGGACGTCCGGCTCGACGGCGAGGTGCTCGGCTCCTGGGAGCGGCCCTTCGACCCGGCCGCCCCCGGCTGCCTCGACGAGCTCGGCGCGGCCATCGCCTCGGTGCTGGAGGAGATCGACGGCGCGCCGCCGCTGCTCGGCGTCGGCGTCGGGGTGCCGGGCAGCGTCGAGGACCAGGCAGTCGGCACCGTGAACGCGCCCACGCTCGGGTGGCAGGCCATGCCCGTCGGCGACCGGCTGCGCCGCCGCCTCGACCTGCCGGTGCTGGTGGAGAACGACGTCAACGCCCTCGCCGCGGCCGAGCGCCTGTACGGCAGAGGCCGCACCCACCGCGACTTCCTCGTGCTGACGATAGGCCGGGGCGTCGGCGCCGCCGTGGTGGCCGACGGGCGCGTGTACCGCGGCGCCAGGGGCGGCGCGGGCGAGTTCGGCCACGTCCCCGTCGCGCCCGACGGGCCGGTGTGCGGGTGCGGCGCGACCGGGTGCCTGGAGGCGTTCGTGGGCGCGGCCGGCCTGGCCGCCGCCGCCCGCGCCAAGGGCCTGCGGACCGGTGACCCGGCGCGGGTCACCGAGGGCGCGGCGATCAGGGAGCTGGGACGGGCGGCGGTCCACCCCGGCCCGGCGCGCGAGGTGTTCACCAACGCGGCCGCCATCCTCGGCCGCGCCACCGCCGGGCTCGTGAACGTGGTGGACCCCGAGGTCGTGGTGGTCCTGGGCGAGGGCACGGCGCAGTGGGCGCACTGGAGCGAGAGCTTCCACGCCACGCTGCGCGCGCACCTGCTGCCGGGCCGGCGCGACATCGCGGTCGAGGTGGAGAGCTGGGACGACACGAGCTGGGCGCAGGGCGCGGCGGCGCTGGTGCTGGCCACCCCGTTCGACGCGGCGGGGGCGGCGGGCGAGCAGGGCCGCCTGGTACGCGCCCGGCTGATAGGAGCCGCGACATGACCGGCCCCCAGACCACGACGGCGCCCAAGACAGCGGTCCCGGCGGCCCCCATGAAGCCCGTCTCACCCAGGCGCGGCGGCAAGTGGCGCTACGCCGGAACCGTGGCCGTCTTCCTGCTGCCCAGCGCGATCCCCCTGATGCTCTACACGATCATCCCGATGCTGGGCTCACTCTGGACGAGCCTGCACGAGTGGGACCTGATCACCGACATGCGCTGGGTCGGCCTCGGCAACTACGCCGAACTGCTGGGTGACCCCCAGACCCTGACCGCGTTCGGCAACACCCTGTACTTCATCGCCGGCTACCTCCCCCTCGTCTACGCCGGCGGCCTGGGCCTGGCGCTGCTGCTCAACCGGGCGATGCGCGGCAGGAGCCTGATGCGCGGCATCTACTTCCTGCCGGTGATCACCAGCTGGGTGGTCGTGGCGTTGATGTGGAAGTGGCTGCTCAACCCGGCCAGCGGCCTGGTCAACTGGGCGCTCGGGCTGGTGGGCGTCAGCGGACCCGGCTGGTGGACCGACCCCGACTGGGCGATGCCCTCGGTGATCCTGGCCTCGGCCTGGAAGGACCTCGGGTTCGTCATGGTGATCCTTCTGGCGGGCCTGCAGGCGATCCCGAAGGAGTACCAGGAGGCGGCGCTCGTGGACGGCGCGTCGGCCTGGCAGCGCTTCCGGCGGATCACGCTGCCGCTGCTGTCGCCCTCGACGTTCTTCGTGGTGGTGATCTCGCTGATCAACGGCTTCCAGGTCTTCGACCAGGTGCGGATCATGGCGGGCGGCAACGCGCAGGTGGTGGTCACGCAGATCTACGACCTGACCTTCCGGTACGGCAGGGCGGGCATGGCCTCGGCCCTTTCGTGGCTGTTGTTCATCGTGGTGCTGATCGTGACGGCCGTCCAGATCAGGGCCCAGCGCAGGTGGGTGACCTATGGGTAGGGCAGCCAGGTATCTGCTGGTGGCGCTGGGCGCGGCGGTGATGTTGTTCCCGTTCGCCTGGGCGGTCATCACCTCGCTGACGCCGGGTGACGCGGTGCTGGCCGTACCGCCGGACTTCACGCCGGACGGCGCGGGCCTCGACGCCTACCGCAAGCTGATGGAGACGCTGCCGTTCTGGCGGATCCTGGTCAACAGCGTGTGGATCGGCGTGGCCTCGACGGTGCTGCAACTGCTGACCAGCGCGACGGCCGCCTACGCCTTCGCCAGGCTGCCGTTCCCCGGGCGCGGGGCGCTGTTCAGCGTGTATCTGGCGACGCTGATGATGCCACTGCCGGTGCTGGTCGTGCCGCTGTTCATCGAGATGCGGACGCTGGGCCTGGTCGACACCTACTTCGCGCTGCTGGCGCCGACGATCGCCTCGGCGTTCGGGGTGTTCCTGCTGCGCCAGGCGATCAACCAGGTGCCGAAGGAGTTCGACGAGGCGGCCGTGCTGGACGGGGCCGGTCATTTCCGGATTTTTCTGTACATCGTGTTGCCGCTGATCCGGCCGGCGCTGGCGACCTTCGCCATCTTCGGTTTCATGGCCAGCTGGAACAGCTACCTGTGGCCGCTGATCATCATCAAGTCGCCGGAGTTCATGACGCTGCCGCTCGGCCTGGCCACGCTCCACGGCCAGTTCACGACGCAGTGGGACGTGGTCATGGCCGGCTCGGTGGTCAGCGTGGTGCCCATCCTCATCCTCTACGTCTTCGCGCAGAAGCACGTCATCGCCAGCGTGGCCCAAACCGGGCTCAAGTAAAGGAACTACGGATATGTCGCGAAAGATCATGACCACCCTGGTCGCCACCGCGCTGCTGGCCACCGCGTGCTCCCAAGGATCGGCCACCAAGGCCCCCACCGGCGAGGGCGGCAAGACGACGCTGCGCTACTTCACCTTCTCCGCCGCCCCCGACCACGTGAAGGACCTCGACGCGATCACCGCGGCCTTCGAGAAGGCCAACCCGACCATCGACGTCGTGGTGGAGACCGCCCCCTACGAGCAGTACTTCACCAAGCTCCAGACCAGCATCGCCGGCGGCACCGCCCCCGACACCTTCGAGCTCAACTACGAGAACTTCGTCACCTACGCCGGCGCCGGCTCCCTGCTCGACCTCGGCGCGGTCGCGGGCGACGGCGACAGCTCCGCCTACGCCGCCGAGTCGCTCAACTCCTTCAAGCACGACGGCAAGCAGTACGCGCTGCCCGCCTCCTTCTCGACCGTCGTGCTCTTCTACAACAAGGACCTGTTCAAGAAGGCCGGGATCGAGCCGCCCACCGCCGACTGGACGTGGGCCGACGAGCAGGCCGCCGCCGAGAAGCTCACGGACAAGAAGGCCAAGGTGTACGGCGACTACCAGCCGGTCCAGTTCTTCGAGTTCTACAAGACGCTCAAGCAGGCCGGCGGCGAGTTCCTGTCGGCCGACGGCAAGAAGGCCACCTTCAACAGCCCCGCCGGCGTCAAGGCCGCCACCTGGCTGGTGTCCAAGGTCGGCAAGACCATGCCCACCGAGGCCGAGATCGGCGGCACCGCCGACTACGACACCAACCTGTTCAAGTCCGGCAAGCTCGCCATGTGGCACAACGGCATCTGGCAGTTCGCCGGGCTGAAGGACGTGCCGTTCGAGTGGGACGTCGTCGTCGAGCCCGGTGACTCGGCCAAGGCCAGCGCCGTCTTCCACAACGCCGTCGCCGCCTCGGCCACCACCAAGAACGGCAAGGCCGCCTACGCCTGGGCCAAGTTCCTCAGCTCCTCCGACGTCGCGGCCAATACCCGCATCGCCTCCTCGTGGGAGCTGCCGCCCGTCTCCGACCGGCAACTGCTGGCCGGATACCTCAAGGATCCCAAGCCCGCCAACCGGCAGGCCGTCTTCGACTCGCTGAAGTCGATCGCGCTTCCTCCGGTCATCAAGCGCCAGCAGGAGATGCAGGACGCGGTGACCAAGGAGCTGACCGAGGCCGCAGCCGGCCGCAAGCCCGTCGAGGAAGCGCTCAAGTCCGCCGCCGCCAAGGTCGACGCCCTGCTGGGCTGACCGAACAGATCTGCTGAGGAGTTCCGCACCCGTGTCCCTCGTCGCCCACAGCCTCGACGTGATCCGCAGGTACCAGTCGTCCAGCGGGGCCTACCCGGCCTCGCCGTCCTTCTCCGCCTACCAGGGCTTCTCCTGGCTGCGCGACGGCGCGTTCATCGCCGAGGGGGTGAGCAGGCACGGCGACGCCGACGGCGGCGCCGCCTTCCACCGCTGGTCGGCGGGCGTCATCGCGGACCGCGCCGGGCAGGTCGAGTCGCTGATCTCCCGCGAGGGCCCGATCCCGCCCGGCGACATGCTGCCCACCCGCTTCACCCTCGACGGGCTCAACGGCGACGACGGGTGGTGGGACTTCCAGCTCGACGGCTACGGCACCTGGCTGTGGGCACTGGCCGAGCACACCCGCCGCCACGGCGCGGTGCCGGAGACCGAGAAGGGCGTGCGCACCGCCGCGCGCTACCTGTCGGCCTTCTGGTCGCTGCCCTGTTACGACTGGTGGGAGGAGAACGTCGAGCGGCGGCACGTCGCCACGCTCGGCTCCATTCACGCCGGTCTGCGGGCCGCGCGGGCGCTCGGCGTGCTCTCCCCCGCCGAGGGTACGGCCGCCGCCGAAGCCGTGGCCGGGATCGAGGCGCTCGTGTCGGCCGAAGGCGTGGTGGACGGACGGCTGCGCAAGTGGCTGGGCAGCGACGCGGTGGACGGCAGCCTACTGGCCTGCGTGGAGCCGTTCGGCCTCTACCCCGTCGATCATCCGGTCGGCGCGGCCACGGTCGCCGAGGTGGAGCGGCAACTGGCCCGCGACGGCGGCGTCTACCGCTACCTGAAGGACACCTTCTACGGCGGCGGCCGCTGGGTGCTGCTGGCCGGATTCCTCGGCTGGAACCACGCCCGGGCCGGACGGCCGGAGAAGGCCCGCCGCTACCTGGACTGGATGGCCGCCCAGGCCACCCCTTCCGGCGACCTGCCCGAGCAGGTGTCCGACCTGCTGCTGGCCCCCGAGTACGAGCAGGAGTGGCTGGACCGCTGGGGCACCGTGGCCACGCCGCTGCTGTGGTCGCACGGCATGTACCTGATCCTCGCCGACGAGCTGGGAGTCTCCTCATGATCCGCCACCGGCCCTTCGGCTCCGGCCACCCGTACGCGCTGACCGAGGACCAGCGCGTGCCCGCCGCGCCGCTCGCGGGTGAGGTGGTCGAGCTGCGGGTGCGGGCGTCGGCCAAGGTCAGCGCGATCGAGTGCGAGTGGCACGAGGAAGGCGCCCCCGCGATCAGCCTCGCGCTGACCCGCGCCGGCGACACCCAGCCCGCCGGCACCCAACCCGGTAACACCCAACCCGGTAACACCCAACCCAGCGACGCCCAGGCCCACAGTGACCAGCCCGACGGCGAGAAGCCCGATGGTGGGCAGGCTGACGGTGGGCATCTGGCCGCCGCGCAGGCGAGGGCGGCGCGGGCCGCGGCGGGGTCGTGGTGTGTCACCACTCCGGCGCTGGAGGCGGGCAGGCGGTACCGCTACCGGTTCCGGGCGCGGCTGGCGGACGGCGGCAGCCGTACGAGCAGATGGTTCGAGGTGACGGCGGCGGTCTGGTCGGAGGGCGGCGGGAAGCTGCACGGCGAGCGGATCGTGCCGGGCAGCGTGCGGTGGCTGAGCGACGGTGACGGCGTGCGGCGGGTGCGGTTCGAGCTGGAGCTGGACCGCGGCGAGCACGTCGTCGGGTTCGGGGAGCGCTTCGACGCCGTGGACCAGCGCGGGCGCGCGCTCGACGCGGTGGTGTTCGAGCAGTACAAGGCGCAGGGCGAGCACGGCCGCACCTATCTGCCGATGCCGTTCGCCCTGGTGGTGGGCGGGCGCGGCTGGGGCTTCCACGTGGTCACCAGCCGCCGCACCTGGTACGAGATCGGCGACACGATCCGGGTCGAGGCCGAGGTCGGGCCCGAGGCGGAGCTGACCGTGCGCACCTACGACGGCGCCCCCGCCCGGGTGCTCGACGCCTTCCTGGACGACGCCGGGCGGCCGGTGGAGCTGCCCGCATGGGTGTTCCGGCTCTGGGCCAGCGGCAACGAGTGGAACACCCAGGAGCGGGTGATGGCCGAGATGGACCGGCACCGCGAGCACGACATCCCGGTGGGCGCGCTGGTCATCGAGGCGTGGAGCGACGAGAGCACGTTCACCGCCTTCCGCGGCGCCGTCTACGAGCCGGCCGAGGAGCCGCACCGCTACGCCGACTACACCTTCCCGGCCGACGGCCCGTGGCCCGACCCCAAGGGCATGGTCGACGAGCTGCACGAGCGCGGCGTGAAGGTGCTGCTGTGGCAGATCCCGCTGCAGAAGACGCGCCCGCACCCCCGGCATCAGGCGGCGGTGGACGCGCGGCAGCTCACCGAGCGCGGCTACGGCGTGAAGGAGGCCGGCGGGCGGCCCTACCGCAACCGCGGCTGGTGGTTCCCGCTGGCGCTGATGCCCGACCTGTCCTCGCCCGAGGTCCGTGACTGGTGGACGGCCAAGCGCCGCTACCTGGTCGAGGAGGTCGGCGTCGACGGCTTCAAGACCGACGGCGGCGAGCACGCGTGGGGCCACGACCTGCGCTACGCCGACGGGCGCTCGGGCGCGGAGGGCAACGGGCTGTTCCCCGTGCACTACGCGCGCGCGTTCGGGGACCTGCTGCGGGCCGCCGGCAAGGCGCCGGTGACGTTCAGCAGGGCCGGGTTCACCGGGTCGCAGCCGCACGGCGCGTTCTGGGCCGGGGACGAGGACTCGACCTGGCCGGCGTTCCGCAATTCGATCAGGGCCGGGATCACCGCCTCCGCCTGCGGGATCGTCTACTGGGGGTGGGATCTGGCCGGGTTCTCCGGTGAGGTTCCGGGGGCTGAGCTGTATCTCAGGGCGGCGGGGACCTCGTGCTTCATGCCGATCATGCAGTACCACTCGGAGTTCAACCACCACCGCACGCCGAGCCGGGACCGCACGCCGTGGAACGTGGCGGAGCGCACCGGTGACGACCGGGTGCTGCCCGTCTTCCGCCGGTTCGCCCATCTGCGCGAGCGGCTGGTGCCGTACCTGGTGGAGGAGGCGCGCAAGGCGGTCGGCGGCGGCGCGCCGCTGATGCGGGGGCTGTTCTTCGACCACCCGGACGATCCGGCGATCTGGCGTTTCCCGTTGCAGTACAAGCTGGGGGACGCGTTGCTGGTCGCGCCGGTCACCGAGCCTGACATTTCGGAAATCTCGGTTTATCTACCAGAAGGCGCGTGGGTCGACGTCTGGACCGGCACGCGCCTCGACGGCGGGCAGGAGGTCACGCTGCCCGCTCCCCTCGACCGCCCGCCCGTGCTCTGCTCCGCCGAGCGCTGGCCCGAGCTGTCCGCCGTCTTCTCCGTCTGAGAGGTGCTCCACCCGTGATCCGCTTACGGTCGGGCGTCGTCGTCGCGGCGATCGTCCTGCTTGCCTCCCTCGTCGCCGTCCCCGCGTACGCCCTCGACGGCGTCTTCCACCACCCGACCGGCATCGACGACCTGTACTCCAGCGAGCCGCACGAGCGCACGCCGCGCGACCCGATGGCCGGGGAGGCGGTGACGGTCAAGGCGACCACCTGGCCGATCGAACCCGGCCAGACCGTCTGGGCCACCTGGACCAAGAACGGCGTCAACCAGACCCCGGTCGGCGCCGCCTGGGACTACAACAGCGGCAACAACAGCTACTGGAAGATCAACCTGGGCAGCTTCGCCCGCGGCGACAAGATCAGCTACACGGTCAACGCGGACGTGAACGGCGGCGGGCAGAAGTCCGTGGGCCCGTTCCCGTTCACGGTCACCTCGTGGAGCTCGCCGACCAACGTCACCGGCTTCACCAACAACGGCACCTCGGTCGACGTGACCACCGGCGACAGCGGGGGCGGCTTCACGCCGAAGATCCGCTTCGCCTTCCCCGCCGCCGAACGTTTCCGCAGCCAGGTGGCCCCGAACGGCCAGGGCCTGAACATCTCCGGCACCTCCGGCTACACGGTGACCGACTCGGCGGGCACGCTGACGATCTCGACCAGCGCCATGGTCTTGAAGATCCAGAAGTCGCCGTACCGGCTGTCGGTCTACAAGTCGGACGGCACCACGCTGATCACCCGCCAGGACGCGGCGAACCTGCGCTGGGCCGGCGACGGCGCCACGACCGTGACCAAGATCGAGGACGCGTACAGCTCGCCTTCGGGCGAGCGCTTCGAGGGGTACGGCGAGCGCTACGACCGCCTCGACCAGCGCGGCACCGAGGTCCACAACTACGTCTACAACCAGTACCGCGACCAGGGCGCCACCCGGCGCACCTACCTGAGCGTCCCGTTCTTCCTGAACTCGGCCGGCTACGGCCTCTACGTGAACACCAGCCGCTACGCCCGCTTCGCCCCCGGCGACCGGGCGGCCTTCACCGTGGACACCGGCGGCGCCCTGAACTCCACCCTCGACTACCACGTCTTCACCGGCACCCCCGCGAAGATCGTCGACGACTACACGGCGGTCACCGGCCGCCCGCAGCTGCCGCCCAAGTGGGCGTTCGGCGTGTGGATGTCGGCCAACGAGTGGAACACGCAGGCCGAAGTGGAGAGCGAGCTCGACAAGGTCGCCACGAACAAGATCCCGCACACCGCCCTGGTGCTGGAGCAGTGGAGTGACGAGGCCACGTTCTACGTCTGGCACGGCGCCACGTACACGCCGACGCCCGGCAGCGGCAAGCTCTCCTACGCCAACCTGACCTTCCCCGCCGGCACCGCCTGGCAGAACCCCAAGGCCATGGTCACCAACGCCCACAACAAGGGCGTGAAGGTGATCCTCTGGCAGATCCCGGTGCTCAAGGAGAACTTCGACAGCAATCCGCCGACCGCCCCGCAGCAGCACCTCAACGACAGGGCCTACGCGCAGGCGCAGAACTACGTCGTGAAGAACCCGACGAACGGCCCGTACCGCATCCCGACCGGGCAGTGGTTCGGCGACAGCACGGTGCCGGACTTCACCAGCGCGGCGGCGACCAACTGGTGGATGAGCAAGCGCGACTACCTCATGGACGAGGTGGGCATCGACGGCTTCAAGACCGACGGCAGCGAGGCGATCTTCGGCAGGGGCGTGCAGTTCGCCGACGGCCGCAAGGGCGACGAGATGCACAACGCCTACCCCAACAGCTACACCCAGGCCTACAACGCCTACGTCAAGGGCAAGAACGCGCAGAACACGATCTTCAGCCGGGCCGGCACCGCGGGCGCGCAGGCCAACTCGATCTTCTGGGCGGGTGACCAGAACTCCAGCTTCCCCGCCTTCCAGGAGGCGGTGCGGGCGATGATCTCGGCGGGGCAGTCGGGCGTGCCGTACACGGCGTGGGACCTGGCCGGCTTCACCGGCGACTTCCCGAGCGCGGAGCTGTATCTGCGGAGCGCGGCGCAGGCGGTGTTCTCGCCGGTCATGCAGTACCACTCGGAGAAGGCCAATCCGTCGGTCTCCGAGGCGCGCACGCCGTGGAACGTGCAGGCGCGCACCGGCAACAGCACGGTCGTGCCGACGTTCCGCAAGTTCGCCAACGTGCGGATGAACCTGATCCCCTACCTCTACACCGAGGCCAAGGCGAGCTCGGTCACCGGCGCCCCGATGATGCGCGCGATGAGCTACTCCTTCCCCGGTGACGCGACGGCCGCGGCGCAGGACCAGCAGTACATGTTCGGCTCGCAACTGCTCGTGGCGCCGGTCACCGCGCAGGGCGCCTCGTCCAGGAACGTCTACCTGCCCGCGGGCGAGTGGTACGACCTGTGGAACGGCGGGCGCTTCACCGGTCCCGGCACCAAGACGTACGCCGCCGGGCTGGACACGATCCCGGTCTACGCCAAGCCGGGCGCGATCATCCCGCTGAACCTCAACGCGGACTACGAGCTGGGCGGCGAGATCGGCAACAGCGTCTCCAGCTACACCAACCTCGCCTTCCGGATTTATCCGGCGGGGTCCACCTCGTACTCGTATTTCGAGGATTCGGCGGGCGTGAGCCGTACCATCTCCAGCGCCGAGAACTGGGCCGCGCACACCGCCACGATCACGGTCCCCGCGCTGACCACCACGAGCACGCTGCAGGTGGCCTCCACCAAGCCCACCACGGTCACCGGCGCGACGGCGCGCGCCACGCTCGCCGACCTCAAGGCGGCGTCGGAGGGCTGGTGGTGGGACCCGGTCCAGCAGCTCACGCACGTCAAGCTGGCCAGTGCCACCGGCAACCGCACGATCGTGCTCAACGGCGTGGACAAGGCCGCCTACGAGGCCGAGTTCGCCGCCGGGACCGGCACGAGCACCAACAACAACCACCCCGGCTACACCGGCACCGGCTTCGTGGACGGCTTCGCCCAGGCGGGCGACGCGGTCACCTTCCAGGTGAAGGCGGACGCGGCGGGCAGCCACCAGCTGAAGTTCCGCTACTCCACGACCGTCGCGGCCACCCGCACCGTGTACGTGGACGGCGTCTCCGCCGGCACCCTGTCGCTGCCCGCCCAGCCGAACTGGGACACCTGGGGCACCGCCACGCTCCCGGTCAGCCTGACCGCGGGCGCCCACACCATCAAGATCGAATACGCGAGCAACGGGATCAACCTCGACAACCTGGTGGTGGCCCGGCCATGAGACGCGTCCTGATCCTCCTGGCCGCGTTGCTGGCCCCGCTGCTCGTCGCCCTGCCCGCGCAGGCGGCGGTGCAGCGGGTCCAGTTCACCAGCGGCTCGACCTACCTGATCGTGGAGTTCCTCGACGACGACCTGGTGCACTTCGAACTGGCCAACGGCACCAGCCCGGGGACCGGCGCGCCGCTGTTCACCACGCCGCAGATCGCCAAGAAGGACTACACCGGCCCGACCAGCTTCAACCAGTCGGGCAACACGCTCACCACGGCCGCGATGAAGGTCGAGGTCACCCCCGGCACGCTGTGCGTGAAGGTCTCCGACCCCACCCGTCAGCTGTACGAGGCCTGCCCCCGCAACCTGGGCCAGGCGTGGAAGGGCCTGAGCCTCACCAAGGGCCAGATCCAGAACGCCTACGGCCTCGGCGAGCAGTTCTTCATGGGCGGCAGCGCCGACGGCGACTGGGTGGGGCGCACCCGCACCCCCGGCGGCCAGTACGGCAACGCCATGGCCTACGACACCGACAACGGCCCGGTCGGCAACGCCCAGATCCCGGTGCTGTTCGCGGTCGGCGCGGGCAACCTCAACTACGGCCTCCTGCTCGACCAGGTCTACAAGCAGGAGTGGAACCTGACCGGCGACCCCTGGACGGTCGACACCTGGGGCGACCAGCTCCGGTGGTACACGATGACCGGCGCGGACCTGCCCGACCTGCGCAAGGACTACCTGGAGCTGACCGGCCGCCCGCCGGTGCCGCCGAAGAAGGCGCTGGGCCTGTGGGTGTCGGAGTTCGGCTACGACAACTGGGCCGAGATCGACAACCGGCTCACGGGCCTGCGGACGGCGAAGTTCCCGGTGGACGGCTTCGTGCTGGATCTGCCGTGGTTCGGCGGGGTGACCGCCGGTTCCGACAACACCCGCATGGGCTCACTTTCCTGGGATACGTCAGACTTCCCCAACCCATCTGCCGCTATTTCCGATTATCAGGCGAACAAGGGCATCGGCCTGATGACCATAGAAGAGTCCTATATCGGGAGGAACCTGCCGGAGCACTCCGACATGGCCACCCGCGGCTACCTCAACCGGGCCGGCTGCGCGACCTGCCTGCCCGCCTACCTCACCACCAACGACTGGTGGGGCCGCGGCGGCATGATCGACTGGACCCAGGACGCCGCCGGCGACTACTGGCACACCACCAAGCGCAAGCCGCTGATCGACCAGGGCGTCCAGGGCCACTGGCTCGACCTCGGCGAGCCCGAGATGTACGACGCGGGCGACTGGACCGCCGGAGTCCTGCCCGGCAAGCACGCCCACGCCGACTACCACAACGTCTACAACCTCAAGTGGGCCGAGAGCATCGCCCGCGGCTACGCCGGCGGCACCACCAAGCGCCCCTTCCTGCTGGCCCGCTCCGGCGCCGCCGGCATGCAGCGCCACGGCGTCGCCATGTGGTCGGCCGACATCGGCTCGAAACTGACCGCGCTGGCCCAGCAGCAGAACGTCCAGATGCACATGTCGATGTCCGGCATCGACTACTTCGGCTCCGACATCGGCGGCTTCCGCCGCGAGATGCTCGACTCCGACCTCAACGAGCTCTACACCCAATGGCTGGCCAACGGCGCCTGGTTCGAGGTGCCGGTCCGCCCGCACACCGAGAACCTGTGCAACTGCGCGCAGACCTCCCCCGACAAGATCGGCCACGTGGCCAGCAACCTCGCCAACCTCCGCCAGAGGTACGAGCTCACGCCCTACTACTACTCGCTCGCGCACCGGGCCAACCGGACCGGCGAGCCGCTGGTGCCACCGCTGGTCTACCACTACCAGAACGACCCGAACGTCCGGGAGATGGGCAGCGAGAAGCTCATCGGCCGCGACCTCCTCGTCGGCGTCGTGGCCGGCAAGAACGAGCGCAAGAGGAACATGTACCTGCCCGCGGGGACATGGTTCGACTACCGCACGGGCGAGAAACTGACCAGCACCGGCCAGTGGTTCAACGACCGGCCGCTGTGGGTCGGCGGCGAGTTCCGGCTGCCCGCCTTCGCCAGGGCGGGGGCGATCATCCCCAAGATGTTCGTGGACGACAAGACCATGAACGTGCTGGGCAAGCGGACCGACGCCACCACCCGCGACGAGCTGGTCGCCCGGGTGTACGCAGATCCGGCGGCCTCGAACTTCACCCTCTACGAGGACGACGGGGCCACCACCGCCTACCAGGGCGGGGCCGTACGGACGACACAGCTCGGACAGCAGCTCAGCGGGTCGGCCGCGACCGTCACGGTGGCCGCGTCCAGCGGCACGTACACGGGCGCGCCGGCCGCGCGGCGCAACGTCGTCGAGCTGGTCACCGACACCCAGGCCTCGGCGGTCACGCTGAACGGCACGCCGCTCACCCAGCACGCGAACAAGGCCGCCTTCGACGCGGCGGCGAGCGGCTGGTACAACGCGGGCGGCAACCTCGTCGTGGCCAAGTCGGCGACCGTGAGCGTCACCACAGCCAAGACGTTCGTGTTCACGCTCGGCCAGGCGCCGGTGTCGATGACGTTCTCCTGCGCCAACGGCACCACCACGCCCGGCCAGTCCGTCTACGCCGTGGGCAGCGTCCCGCAGCTCGGCAGCTGGTCGGTGGCCAGTGCGGTCAAGCTGTCGCCGACGGCGTACCCGACCTGGACCGGCACGATCGGCAAGCTCCCGCCGAACACCCCGGTCGAGTGGAAGTGCGTCAAGCGCCAGGAGGCCGGTTTCCCCGACACCGCCGACCAGTGGCAGCCGGGCGCCAACAGCGCCTTCACCACCCCCGCCACCGGCAGCGGCGGGACCACCACCGGCGCGTTCTGAACAATGCGGGCGCTCCCCTCTTCCGGGGGGCGCCCGCTTCTTGATTCCCGCGTGGCAGGCAGGCGCCGGTGTTAGCGTTGAAGGCGTGCTCGGCTCGGGGACCACACTCAACGATCGCTACCGGCTGACCACCCGGATCGGCGGTGGCGGCATGGGCGAGGTCTGGCGTGCCACCGACACGGTCCTGGGCCGCGAGGTCGCGGTCAAGGTGCTCACCCCCGCCCTGAGCGAGAACGCCACCTTCGCCCAGCGTTTCCAGAACGAGGCGCGGGCCATGGCCACCCTGCGTCACCCCGGCGTCGTCGACGTCTACGACTACGGCCTGGCCCAGGTCGGCGAGCGCCCCCTGAGCTACCTGGTGATGGAGTACGTCGAGGGCGAGTCGCTGGACCGGGCGCTCGATCGCGAGCCGCTCACCCCCGCCCACACGATGCGGCTGGTCGCCGAGGTGGCCGACGCGCTGTCGGCGGCCCACGCGCAGGGCATCGTGCACCGCGACGTCAAGCCGGGCAACCTGCTGCTGCGGCCCGACGGCCGGGTGGCGCTGACCGACTTCGGCATCGCCCACTCGGTCTCGGCGGGGCAGCTCACCGCCACCGGCGCGATGCTCTGCTCGGCTGGCTACTGCGCGCCGGAGATGGCCACCGCCAGCGACGTCACGCCCGCCGTCGACGTCTACGCGCTGGGTGTGGTGTCCTACGAGTGCCTGACGGGGCGGCTGCCGTTCGACGGCGACACCCCCGTGCAGATCATCTACAAGCACCTGCACCAGCCGCCGCCCACGCTGCCCGACGACATCCCGCCGGGTCCGCGCGCCGTGGTGGCCAGGGCGCTGGAGAAGACGCCCGACCGGCGCTGGGCCTCGGCCGCCGACATGGGCGAGGCCGCGCGCAGGGCGCTGGCCGACCCGCACGCCTCGCCCGCGCCGCGCCGCCGCCGGGCGCTGGTCGGCGCGCTGACCGTCTCGGCCGCGGTGCTGGCCACGGCGGCCGTGGTGGGCTCCCTGTGGTTGCGCCCGGTGGCGCCGCTTGAGCAGCAGCGCATCCTGCCGCCCGGCGGCAACGCCACGGTGACGCCGCCGGCCGAGCGCGAGCAGGTCAAGGGCAAGCCGGCGCTGCCGCCCGCCAAGACCTCCCCCACTCCCAAGCCGACCCCGACGGCCACGAACGAGCCTGAGCCGACGCCGACGGAGCCGACCCCCACGGTCACTCCCACCGCCGAGCCGACCCCGACCGTGGAGCCCACGCCCACGGCCGAGCCCACGACGCCAGGACCGGAGGAGCCGACTGTCGACCCCACCGGCCAGCCGGGCGAGATTCAGTGCGTCCGTGAGCCCTGCCCGTCGTGATGGGTGGTGCCCGACTTCGGGTTCTGATCTGTCCAGTGCATATCCATGACAGCTAGTGCATCGCTCCGGGGCCCTGCGGACCATCTCTAAGCTTGCAGGGTGACCGTCAGAACAGACCACGCGCTCCCGCCGACCGAGCAGGGCGACCCGCACACCCGCGCCGGTGGGGCCTGGTGACGAGCAACCTCGGCCTCGGCCGCGAACACACCCTGACCCGCGACCACGCCCAGGCCATCACCCGGTTCGAGCGGGCGCCGGCGATCGCCACCGACCTCGGGGCGACGCGGGTGGCTTCCGAGCCGTGAGAGAGTGATCGCGTGGATACGACTCGTGATCTGCTCGTCGCGCTGGCCCGCCGCTATGCCTTCGCCGACCTCGGAGCACTCGCCTCGGACGAGGAGGTGGCCGCCGTGTGCGAGTTCGGACAGCGGCTGCTCTCCCTGGACGCCGAGGACTTCGCCGTCGAGGCGCGGGGCGTGCCGGCCGACCTGAAGCGCCGGGCGCGGGCCTGCCACATGCCGCAGACGCCCCGTGAGACGCCGCGCGGCGCCCTGGAGTCGCTGCGCCCCGCCTATGGCCTGCTGCTGGAGGTCATCGCGATCCGGTGGCACCGGCGCGAGCTGAGCCCGATGATCGCCGCCGTGCACATCGCCAGCGAGTACCTGCCGCTGCTGGCCTTCGAGCCGCAACTGGGCCACGCGGGCGACCCGGCGCGCTGGCCGGACGGGCTGAGCGCCGACGGCAGCAGGTTCGGCGTGATCGGCGACCGCGACTGCGACCACACCAAGTCCGAGCAGTCGGCGACCAACCGTACGCTGCGGGTGGCCGGTGAGCCGCCCGAAGGCTGGCGGGCCTACTTCGACCGCCAGCACAGCCAGGTCGCCGGCGCGCTCGCGGTGTGCGTGGCCACCTGCCGCAAGCCGTGCACGGCCATGGACTGGATCGCTCCCGAGCCGCGCCGCGAGCTCGGCACCCGCGCCCGCAGCGCGCTCGCCTTCGCCGAGACCCCTCTGGTACGGCTGCGCCACGCCGCCCCGGTGGGCCACGGCTTCGGCGTGCCCTCCCCCGAGGAGGTGCTCGACGCGTGGGAGCGCAGCCGGGGAGCGCTGGACAAGAACGACGTCGGGGCGGCGGCGCTGAAGGACGACGGCTTCCCGCTGCCGGGCCTGCCCTCGTTGTTCTCCGCGATCGCCGACCACCCGATCGTGCCCGCGACCCTGCTGAAGGGCGTCAGCGATCACGTGGCGAGCCTGCTAGTCCGGGGGTAGCAGGACCAGGTGCGCGGGGGTGATCAGGCCGAAGCGCAGCGCGTGCTTGACGATCGAGCGGGGCTTCCAGTCGACGCCGGCGCCCTGGCCGGGCGGCTGGAGCCGGAATTTCGTGCCGGCCAGGAAGTCCACGTGGTAGTTGACGGCCGAACGGCTCAGTCCGAGGGCGGCCAGCCGCCGGCGTACCTCGGGGATGCTCGGCACGCGGTCGCGGGCGGGGTCGCGCAGCTGAGGCTCGCACAGTGCGGCGAGCACGAGAAAGTACTTGGCCGCGGGGTCGAGCGGGTAGGGCTGCTGGGTGCCGGTGGCGCCGCAGGGGTCGTGTTCGGTCGCCAGGCGGCGTTTGAGCGGGGCCAGCACGAGGAAGGTGAGCTGGTCCTGGCGGCCGGGCACGCGGACCCTGGCGGTCTCGAACGGGATCGGCGCGTCGACGGTGCCCGGTGACAGCCGGACGAATCCGCCGCCTTCCAGGTTCTCCACGACGTAGGCGTAGCGGCGCGACAGGTTGGAGATCTCCCAGTAGTCCTTGACCGCCCGCAGCAGCCCCGCCTCGCGCGAGACGGCCGGGTCGTCGAGCGGCAGGTCGACCGGGGTGCCGGCGGCGCCGCGGCCGAAGGTGATCGATTCCCCTGGCCGCAGGTGCCGGGTCTCGACGGCCGTGCTGCCCTGGAAGTCGCGCTGAACCGTGATCACTTCCACGACCGGAGCATAGGCCGCCGTCGCGCGTGACATAACGTCATCTTCTTGCCATTGGCCGCAACAGCACTGGCGGGCCGCGATCTGGCTTCCGAGCATGGAGATCCCCCGGTCATGGAGACGCGGCATGGACAACTACTACGCCATCGTCGGCGCGGAGCGTAACGACCCGGCCGACGTCATCAAGAAGAAGATCACCAACGAGCTCCGGCAGTGGCAGAAGCGCACCAACAGCTCCGACCTCAGCAAGCGGCAGGAGGCCGAGCAGAAGGTGGCGCTTCTGACCAAGGCCAGGGAGATCCTGCTCGACGACGCCCGGCGCCAGGGCTACGACCTCCAGCTCAACGCGTTCCTGGCCGCGGGCGGCGGCTCCCAGACGCCGGTCACCGCCTCGTCCGCGAGCGGCGACTGGCTGCAGCAGGCCCGCGACCACCTCGCCGTCGGCGACTACAACTCCGCCGCCTACTGCGCCCGCGAGGCGCGCAACACGCTCGGCGCCTCCGCCGAGGTCTGGAGCCTGTTGGCACGTGCCAACGCGGGCCTGGGCAACCTCAACGAGGCGCTGTACGAGGCGCAGCAGGCCACCTCGCTCGACGTGGCCAACCCCGACCGGCAACTGGAGCTCGGCGGCGTCTACGAGGAACTGGAGCAGTGGGACCGGGCGCTGTCCTGCTACGAGCAGGTGAACCGGCTGACCGGCGGCTCGGAGGAGGCCGACCTGGGCATCGCCGGCTCCCTGGCGAACCAGGGCCGCTACACCGAGGCCATCCCGGTGCTGGAGAAGCTCCACCTGCACGGCTCCAACAAGCGCATGGCCGCCTACTACCTGGCCGACGTGCTGCTCGCGCACGCCGAGACGATCCCGGTGGCCAAGCAGGATGACGGGTACTACATCACCTCGGCCGAGGAGATCGCGCAGATCCGGATCGTGCTGAACCGGGTCAGGACGCTGAGCGACGACGAGCAGATCATGATGCGCCTCGCCGACCAGGAACAGTACTTGATCGCGATGGAGACCAAGCACCTGTTCGGCGTGACCGCCTGGAAGATCACCAAGACCGTGATCCTCTGGGCGGTCATCGCCTTCGTCATCGTCGGCATCCTGAGCAACGCGGGGACCGGTGGGTTCTTCCTGGGCGTGCTGCTCGGCGGCGGCGTCGCCTGGCTGCGCATCCACCTCCAGATCCGCAACCACTACCTTCCGCAGTGGCGCATCAACGCCAAGATCGTCCGGGTGCGCTGATGGCGGTCATCGGCATCGACCTCGGCACCACGTACTCGGCCACGGCCGTCGTGCGCGGGCCCTCCCCCGAGATCCTGGAGAACCGCGAGGGCGAACGGCTCACGCCGTCCGTCGTGGTCTTCGAGAACGGCACGCCGCTGGTCGGCGTGGAGGCCAAGCGGCTGGCCGCCGTGCTGCCCGACGACTGCGTGGAGTTCGTCAAGCGGAAGATGGGCGAGCCGGGGGCGGCGTACGTGGACGCCGACGGCAAGGAGTACCGGGCGGAGGAGATCTCCGCGCTGGTGCTCAAGCGGCTGGCCGCCGACGCCTCCATGCAGCTCGGCGAGGAGGTCAGGGACGTCGTCGTCACGGTGCCCGCCTACTTCGACGACGCCCGCCGTACCGCGACCAAGGACGCCGGCGAGATCGCCGGGCTCAACGTGCTCGGCCTGATCAACGAGCCGACGGCGGCCGGGATCGCCTACGGGCTCAACAAGCAGCAGAGCGGCGTCTTCCTCGTCTACGACCTGGGCGGCGGCACCTTCGACGTGACGATCATGCGGGTGACCGGTACCGCGTCCGACATCATGGGGTTCGACATCATGGCCACCGGCGGCGACCGCAACCTCGGCGGCTTCGACTTCGACAACCTGCTCATGAGCCACGTCGCCAACCGCATCCGCGAGCAGGGCGGGCCGGAGGTGCGCGAGTCGGACAAGGGCGAGGCCGAGCTGCGCGGCCAGTGCGAGCAGGCCAAGCGGCGCCTGACCAGCATGCCGCAGACGATCGTGCGGGTCAGCGCCGAGGGCGGCGGCTTCCAGGTGCCGGTCACCAGGGCGGAGTTCGACGAGCTGACCGCGAGCCTGCTCAGCCGTACCGAGGTGACGGTCGAGGAGGTCATGGAGAAGGCCGGGGTCGACTGGGACAAGATCGACCGGATCCTGCTCGTGGGCGGCTCGACCCGGATGCCGATGGTCAGCACCATGGTGCGGCGCATGTCCGGCCGCGTGCCGGACATCGGCGTCAACCCGGACGAGGCGGTGGCGCTCGGCGCGGCCGTCTACGCCGACACGCTGGGCGCGGCGGCCGGCGGGGCGATCGCCCGCATCCCGGTCGCGGTCAGCGACGTGACCTCGCAGAGCCTCGGCACCATCGCGCTCAACGAGCGCAACATCGCGCAGAACTCCATCATCATCCCGGCCAACTCGAAGATCCCGGTGAAACGGGAGAAGAGCTTCTACACCGTCCAGCCCGGCCAGCGGGTGGTGGACTTCGAGCTGACCGAGGGCGACGACGAGGACCTGCGCTACGTGACGGTCCTGAAGTCGACGGAGCTGATGCTGCCGCCCGGCCTGCCGGACGAGGCCGAGATCCGCGTGGTCATGGCCTACGACATCGACGGCGTCGTGCACGCCGAGGTGTTCCTGGGCGCGACCGGGCAGTCGCTGGGCGCCGTCGAGCTGCAACGGGACAACAACCTGGGCGCCCACGCCGTCGAGCAGATGCGCAACGCGATGCGCGACCTGGAGATCCTATGAGTGAGGAACTGTCCGAGAAACTCGACGTCCTGACCGACCTGTTCAAACGGCGCCTGTCCGACGACCTGGACAAGCGCAAGCTCCTTGAGGAGCAGGCCCGCCGTATCCAGCAGGCGGAGGGCGCGCTCTTCCGCGACCTGCAGCTGCCGCTGGTGCTCGGCGTGGCCACCGTCATCGACCGGATCGACCGCCACGAGGGAGAGAAGGAGCTCGCCCTGGAGATCAGGGACGAACTGCTCGAACTGCTCGCCGCCAACGGCATCCGCGAGGTGCCCACCGACGCCGGCTTCGACCGCGCCACGCACGAGGCGGCGGCCGCCCGCCCGGAGGAGGGCAGCGAGCCGGGCACCATCCTCGAAGTGTGGAACCGCGGGTACGCGCGGCACGGCTGGGTGTTCAGGCCGGCCAGGGTGGTCGTGGCCCTGTGAGCGTCGCCCATCGCGAGGCCGCGATCAGGGGACTGGTCACGGCCTTTCGCGCCTACGCGCCCGTGGCCAGGAAGGTCGCGGCCGAGGCGCAGCTCGGGGCGGAACGCGACCGGCAACAAGCCGTCCGGCGGGCCGAGCGTACGGCCGAGGCCGAACGGCACCGGATCCAGGCCGCGGTGCGGCGGGCGATGGACGGCGCGAGGGAGACGGCGGCTGCCACAACCGCGGAACTCGCGCCCGGCGTCGCCGGCCTGCCCTTCTCCGGGGCCGAGTGGGGGTCTCTCGGCACCGCGGCCTCTTCACATGTGCGGGTCGGCGTCTGCGGCGAAGTGCCGGTCGTCGTCCCGCTCCTGCCCACCGCGGGCTGGTACGCCGCGGGGGACGGCGGCGCCGGCCTGGTCCTGGCCACGGCGCTCAGGGCGGTGGCGGCCACGCCGGCCGGCCGGGTCCAGGTGGACTCGTACGACCCTCCCTGCCGACCTCGAAGGGCGAGCTGGTGATTCCCGAGCGGGTGCCGGGCTTCGCCTCGCTACCGCTGGCCGAGATGTGACGACAGCTGCGTCAGGTCGCGCGAGGCGCCCGTCGAGGCCGATGTGGTCATCGCCGCGTAGGCCTGCAGCGCCGCGCTGACGGCGCGCTTGCGGTCGCGCGGGCGGTATCCGCCCAGCTCGGCCAGCAGGCGCTCGCGGCGGGCGGCCAGCTCGGCCTCGGGCACGCGCAACTCCAGCAGGCGGCCGGGGATGTCGATGTCGACGATGTCGCCGTCCTCCACCAGCGCGATCGCGCCGCCCTCCGCCGCCTCGGGCGAGGCGTGGCCGATCGACAGCCCCGAGGTGCCGCCGGAGAAGCGGCCGTCGGTGACCAGCGCGCAGACCTTGCCGAGGCCCTTGCCCTTCAGGAACGAGGTCGGGTAGAGCATCTCCTGCATGCCGGGTCCGCCCTTGGGGCCCTCGTAGCGGATGACCACCACGTCGCCCGCCTTGACCTTGCCGCCGAGGATGCCCTCGACCGCCTGGTCCTGCGACTCGAACACCACCGCTGGGCCGGAGAACTTCCAGATCGACTCGTCCACGCCGGCCGTCTTCACCACCGCGCCGTCGCGGGAGATGTTGCCGTAGAGCACGGCCAGGCCGCCGTCGGCGCTGTAGGCGTGCTCGCGGTCGCGGATGCAGCCTTCCGCGCGGTCGAGGTCGAGGTCGTCCCAGCGCTTGTCCTGGGAGTACGGCTTGACGGTGCGCACGTTTCCGGGCGCGGCGTGCCACAGCTCGACGGCCTCGGGCGTGACCGTCGGCGAGACGGGGTCCCACTCCTCGATGAGCGTGCCGATCGTGCCGCCCTTGACCGTCGGGACGTCGCGGTGGAGCAGCCCGGCGCGGTCGAGCTCGCCCAGGATGCCCGGGATGCCGCCGGCGCGGTGGACGTCCTCGACGTGGTACTTGTTCGTGGCCGGCGCCACCTTGCACAGGCACGGCACCCGCAGCGAGATCTCGTTGATCTCCTTGAGCCCGAAGTCGACCTCGCCCTCGCGGGCCGCGGCCAGGATGTGCAGGATCGTGTTGGTGGAGCCGCCCATGGCCACGTCGAGCGCCATCGCGTTCTCGAAGGCCTCGCGGGTGGCGATCGCGCGCGGCAGCACGCTGGCGTCGTCGTCCTCGTAGTAGCGCTTGGCCAGCTGGACGATCGTGCGGCCGGCGTCCTTGAAGAGCTGCTCGCGCCGCTTGTGCGTGGCCAGGATGGTGCCGTTGCCGGGCAGGGCCAGGCCGATCGCCTCGGCGAGGCAGTTCATGGAGTTGGCGGTGAACATGCCCGAGCACGAACCGCAGGTCGGGCAGGCGTTCTCCTCCATCTCCAGCAGCTCGGCGTCGGAGACGCTGTCGTCGGCGGAGGCGATCATCGGGTCGATGAGGTCGAGCTTCTTGCCAGGTGTCTTGCCCGCCTCCATGGGACCGCCGGAGACGAAGACGGTCGGGATGTTCAGCCGCATCGCGGCCAGCAGCATGCCCGGCGTGATCTTGTCGCAGTTGGAGACGCAGATCAGGGCGTCGGCGCAGTGGGCCTCGACCATGTACTCCACGGCGTCGGCGATCAGCTCGCGGCTGGGCAGCGAGTAGAGCATGCCGCCGTGGCCCATCGCGATGCCGTCGTCGACGGCGATCGTGTTGAACTCCCGCGGGATCGCGCCCGCCTCCCTGATCGCCCCGGCGACCACGTCGCCGACCTCGCGCAGATGCACATGGCCCGGCACGAACTGGGTGAAGCTGTTGGCCACCGCGATAATCGGTTTGCCGAAGTCGCTCCCGGCTACGCCGGTCGCCCGGAGGAGGGCCCGGGCTCCGGCCATGTTCCTACCGTGGGTGACCGTACGTGACCTGAGGGCGGGCATTGAGCTTCTCCCATCGTGAGTGAGTCTTCACATGGTACGGCTATCGCCCGACAGCTGAGACGCATGTCCACAGCTCGGGATAACGGTGACAAGATCGACCGACGGTGCTATCGAGGTTCGCATGACTTCGGGGCGCGTCGAGTCCGACCTCACGGCCAGGGTCGGCAACTTCATCCACACGATAGACCGGCTGTGCCGGCGACCGGCCCGGGGGGAGGGCGTGCAGGACTCCCCGCACGTCCCGGCCGGCTTCGAGCGGCAGGAGGAGGAACCCCAGGAACGCCCCCAGCACACCGGCCGCCGCGGCATCCCGATCATGCGCCTGCGCAACGCCGGCGACTGGCCCGACTTCCTGGTCAGGGACGCCGTCGCGTTACGGCCGGTGATCTCCACCCGCATCCGCCGCTCCAAACCCGAGATCGCGCCCGGCGACACCGTGCCCGTCATCCTGGCCAGGATCGTCGCCGACCTGAGCGCCGGCACCGAGCGGCGCTCCTCGGCCGACGGCAAGCTCAGGCGCATGCCCGGCCTGCGTTTCCCGCGCTACCGGATGACGGTGAAGGTCCTGGCCGCCTGGACGGCCCGGCACGCCGACGCCGGTCCCGACACCGAGGAGGCGGCCCGCGAGGCGCTGCGCGCGGTCGACCGTAGCTGGGGCTGGGGCATCGAGGCGGCCGAGCGGGGCGGCGAGAGCGTGCCGTTCCCGTTCAACGCCCTGCTCAGGCTGGCTCCGCCGTTCCTGCACGACTGGCGGCTCAGCGGGAAGGCGCTCCTGCTCAGCGGCCGGCTGCGCGCGCTGCGGACGGCGCTGGCCCAGGACGCGGCCAAGGCCGGGCTGCCCGCGCTGCTGGCCGACCTCGACCCGGCCGACTCCGGGCGGATCGACCGGCTGCTGCTGTCGGCCTTCCTCGACGACCTGAGCCGGCAGTACCGGCGCACGCCGCTGCACGTACGGGGCGCCGGGCACGTCTTCTACCCGCTGCTCCTGCTCAACGAGCACGGCGGGGAACTGGTCGAGCTGATCGCGGAGCGGCGCTCCAACCTGGAGTCGTTCGATCCGGTCGTGGTGGTGACCTACCTGCCCGGCGGGGACCCGCCCACCGCCGAGGAGGAGGACCCGGTCTCGGCGCTGATCCGCTGGCGGCGCGAGCTCGTCGCCTCCGGGCGGGCCGCGGCGCTGCAGGTGCTGCGCGAGCCGCTCGACGTGCGGGCGCCCGGCCTGCCGAAGGACCCGGTCGTGCTCAGCACCGCGAGCCGGTTCTGGGTGCCGCCCACCAGGAAGCCGCCCTGGTGGTCCACGCCGGTGGCGATCGCGTTGTTCTGGAGTGTGCTGGCCGCGGGCGCCGGCGCGTACGCGGGGCAGACCGTGGCCTGGCAGCGAACCTCGTGTGCCACCGGGCTGTGGACGCCGTGGGCGGAGTCGGGCAGGCAACTGATGGGCGCGGAGTGCGTCGGCGTGGCCGAGCCCGGGTACCTGTTCACGCCGAGCACCGCGGAGATCGCCCAGATTCACCGGCGCATCCACGAGGAGAACCAGCGGGCCGCCACCCTGCACGCCGATCAGGCGCAGGCGGCGCGGCCGTACGTGACGATCGTCTATCTCGCCGCGCTCACCTCGGGCAACCGCGACTCGCTCGCGGCGGTGCGCGAGGGCCTGGCGGGCGTGGCCATCGCGCAGAAGAACCAGAACGACTCCTCCGGCGCCAGCGAGCCCATCGTGCGGCTGCTGGTCGCCAACGGCGGCGGTCGCATGCAGTACGGCGAGGCCATCGCCCGCCTGCTCGTCTCCTCCAGCGAAGCCGAGGCGCCCATCGTCGGCGTCGTCGGGCTCGACCAGAGCCGCAGGCAGACCGTCGCCACCATCCACGCGCTCGGCAAGGCCGGGCTGCCCATGGTCGCCTCGACGCTCTCCGCCGACCGGCTGGTGGAGGAGTCGCCGTTCTACTTCCAGGTCGCGCCGCAGAACAGGCGCCAGGCCGCGGTCGCCGCCGCCTTCGCCACCACGCTCGGCCTGCCGGCGCGAGCACGCGTCTACTACTCCCACGACGTCAGCGACTACTACAGCGACAACCTGCGCAAACAGGTGTCCGCGCGCCTAGCCGAGGCCGGGTTCGCGGTGGACAACCGGCGCTTCACCCCCATCGGCAGTCCCAAGCCCGGCCCCGAGGACCCCAACGAGCACCCCTACGCCGGCGAGCCCCGCCAGGCCGGGGTGAGCGCGTGCGACGCGAAGGGCCTGGTGTACTTCGCCGGGCGCGGCATCCCCGACTTCCAGTCCTTCATCAAGGGCGTGAACGAGACCTGCCCGGCCACCCCGCCCACCATCCTGGCCGGGGATGACATCTCCCGCTACGCCGCCGACGTACGGCTGCGCGGCGAGGTGGGCCAGGTGCCCTTCTACTACCAGTCGTTCGCCGTGGCGCCCAACCGGTGCGGTCAGCCGCAGCCGCACGACTTCTACGACCAGCTCTTCCGCACGTTCACCTTCGAGTGCCAGGAGCCGGGCGCCGGGCGCACGCTCGACGGGCACGCCGCCCTGTCCTACGACGCCGCCGAGACGCTGATCACCGCGATCCGGCGGCTCGGCGGCCCGGTACGGCACGCGGTGCCCGTGAACTCGTACACGGTGTGGCGGCAGCTCAGCATGTTGCACACCGCCTCAGGCCCGGCGATCCAGGGGGCGACGGGCGGCATCGACTTCGGCGGCGGGACGGCCCGGCAGTACCCGCGCGACAAGCCCGTGCTGATCCTGCGCGCCAAGGGCGCCGAGCGCCCCGAGCAGGTGGGCTCCTGCGGCCCGCCCGCCGGGTCGAGCCCTTGGTGTTCCAAGGTGGCGGAGAAGTACCGGTGATCAGGCGGGCAGCCGGACCGCGGCCAGCTGGGTGGACTGGGCCACCAGGCGCCCCTTGTCATCCCAGACGTGGGCGACCTGGTCGATGCGGTCACCGCCGACGTCGGTGGCCTCCAGCTTGACGCGGACCGGCCCCGGCGCGGGCAGCCGGCGGATGTAGGCCGACAGCTGGATCGTGGGCATCCAGCCGGGCAGCCCCAGGTCGAAGGTGACCGGCGGCACCGGGTCGAGGGCCACGAGAAGGCTGAGCGGGTCCCAGTCGGAACCGTCGCCGAGGCGCTGCCAGGTGGCGATCACGCCTTTCCCGCTCGGCTGCCCGAACGCGAAGGCGAGGTGCCCGGGGTTGATGCGCTCCTCGACCACCCCCATCAGCGGCACGGGGAACGGCGCGCCCGGCGGGTCGACCGGCGACAGGAAACACTCCTGCTCGGGCGGCAGGTCCACCGGCTCCGAGGCCGTCCACCAGGGATCGGAGTCGTCGAGGCGGCCCAGCGTGATCAGGGCGGAGACGCGCGGCCTGCCCTCCTGCGACAGGTCGGCGCGCACCTGGGCGACGCTCTTGCCCACGCGCAGCCTGGTCACGCTCACCTCGGCGTGTCCGAAGCCGGGCGGCTCGATGAAGGCGCCGCTGACGGCGGTTACGTGGGGGTGCCCGGCGCCGGCCTCGGCAACCGCGGCGCGGCCCAGGACTGCCAGCAGGTAGCCGCCGTGCAGCTTGGTGCCCACGGCCCACTGGGGGTCGAGGGTGGCGGCGTATCCGCCGGTTTGAGGGGTCACAGCGGTCGCATCACGAAATATCGCCATGCGCTCAGGTTGACATCGTTAACTTAACAACGTCAATGTGAGATGCATGACCAGGACCAGAGCCCGGCGCGGCGAAGGAGCGCTCCTGCGCGAGGACATCCTGCGGGCAGCCGAGGACCTGCTGGCCGAGTCCGGCACCGAGGAGGCGCTGACCCTGCGGGCCGTCGCCGCCCGCGCCGGCATCTCGACGCCGTCCGTCTACCTGCACTTCGCCGACAAGGAAGCCCTGCTGGAGGCGGTCTGCCTGCGGGTCTGGGACGAGCTGGCCCGCCTGTTCCGCGAGAACGACCACGGCGACCCGTTCCGCGCCCTCGGCCGCTGCGGCCGGGCCTACGCGCGCTTCGCGCTGGCGCATCCCGTGCAGTACCGGGTGCTGCTCATGAAGCCGCCGCCGAGCGATCGCGCCGCCGCGCCCGAGGCGGCGGCCGTGCCCGAGGCGGCGGCGGCCTGCTTCGGGGGCATGGTGGCCGTCGTCGAGCGGTGCGTGGAGTCGGGCATCCTGCGCGGCGACCCGAGGCGGCTGGCGCTCACGCTGTGGTCGTCGATGCACGGGTGCGTCGCGCTGGTGCTGGCGCAGCCGGGCTTCCCGTGGCCGGACGTGGACGAACTGGTCGACCAGGCGGTGATCGTGGCGGGCTTCGGCAGCGCGATGCTGTCCCGGGTGCCGGAGACAGGCATCCCGGCCAGCGCCGAGCTGGCCGGGGACCTGGACGAACTGGCCGAACGCCTCAGCCGTCGCCGTAGCGAGGAGGAAGGACGCTCTCGGCGATCTCGTACAGGCGGTCGATCTCTTCCTGGGTGAGCGCGTGCTCCCGCTTCGTGATCCACTTGCGGGCCCTGGTGCCCTCGTAGACGTCGACGCCGCGGATGGTCATGACCTTCCACGGCACCGGCGGCCCGTAGATCGCCAGCGAGGGCACGACGGCGATCTCGCGGCCGAAGGCCTTGCTGATCAGCTCGCCGGCCTGCGAGGCCTCCAACTTGGCCTCGGTGATCCTGGGCTTCATGTCGAAGGGGCCGTGGAAGAGCTTCTTGCCCATCTGCACGCGCACCGGCAGCCGCTTGTCCCACTTCTCGGAGTCGACCGCGTAGATGCCGGTGGGGCCGATGACCAGGTGGTCGATCTGGGCCTCGCTGCCGGGGATCGCGCGGGCGTGGAGCGTGCGGTAGCCGCTGCGTTCGAGTCTCTTGAGCTGGCCTTCCGTACGGCGTTCCGCCACGGAGGAACGGCGCCAGGCGGGCACGGTCGAGGCGGATCGGGCACGGTAGACGGTGTCGGCGATGGCCGCGACGATGGCCGCGGTGACGCCGATACGCCAGTCCCGGACGAGGATCCCGACGACCACGCCGACGCCGATCGCCAGCAGCGCGCGGTTGCGCAGGCGGCGATATCGAGGCTGCCGTAGCAGCGCGCGCACCGAGGCGCGCTCGATGGGGGCATACGTCGACGCGGGCGTCGCGGCCGGCGACTTCTTGGCCGCGGGGGCCTCATCTTCCGGCCTGTCGCTCACCCAGATCGGTGACGTATTGTGACCGTCTTCTCGCTGGAGGTCGGAGTCCACGTAACTCAAGGTAGCTTGCTGATCGTCGGGTTTCCTAGTGTTAGGGCGTCCATACTTTTATGGCCCAGGTCATCGTGTTCCCCGTCCGATTTCCGGGTATCTATTACATTCTCTGCTAGAGATCCCTACTGTTCAGTAGTGTGAGTGCGATTCACGATCTTTCGGCGCTTGACCAGGGCAAAGCGATCAGGAACGGCGAGTTGTCGCCGGTCGAGCTGACCCGTCACTACCTTGATCGAATCGACCGTCTCGACGCCGAGGTGGGCGCGTACGTCACCGTCACGGCGGAGCGGGCGATCGCCCAGGCACGGGCGCTGGAGAAGGCCCTGCCCGACGGCCCGCTGGCCGGGGTCCCGGTGCCGATCAAGGACCTGAATCTGGTCAAGGACGTGCCGATCATGTTCGGATCGGGCAGCTACCAGGGCTTCGTCGCGCCGGTCGACGACACCGTGGTCGAACGGCTGCGCGCGGCCGGCACGGTCATGCTCGGCAAGACGGCGACGCCCGAGTTCGGACTCCCTTGCTACACAGAGACATATTTGTCACCCCCATCCCGGACGCCGTGGGACCTCACGCGCTCGGCGGGCGGTTCGAGCGGCGGCGCGGCGGCTGCCGTGGCCGCCGGTCTGGCGCCCCTGGCGCAGGGTAGCGACGGCGCGGGCTCGATCAGGATCCCGTCCTCCGTGTGCGGCCTGTTCGGCATCAAGCCGACCCGCGGCCGCATCAGCTTCGCCCCGATCATCCCTGACCTCGCGGGAATGTCGACCAACGGGCCGATCGCCCGGAATGTCGCCGACGCCGCGGCCCTGCTCGACGTGATGGCCCACAACAACCCCGGCGACCTCTACCTCGCCCCGCCTCAGGAGGGCACCTTCCTGGAGTGCGCCACCCGGCAGCCGGGACGGCTGCGCGTCGCCCGCTACGCCGAGCCCGTGGTGCCGGGCACCGAGGTGGACCCCGAGGTCATGGCGGCCTACGAGGAGGCGTCGAAGACGCTGGCCGCGCTCGGGCACGAGGTCGTCGACATCGCGCCGCCGTTCGGGCCCGAGCTGGTGCCGCGGTTCGTGACGCTCTGGTACGCCTTCGCCTGCATGCATCCGGTCGCCGACGACCGGCAGGACACGCTCAGGCCGCTGACCCGATGGCTGCGCGAGCGCGGCTTCGCCACCCCGGCGCCGTCCTTCCTCCAGGCGCAGTCGGCGCTCCAGCTCGCCACGCGGATCGCGCTCACGGTCACCAACGCCTACGACGCCGTCCTCACCCCGACCGTCACCCTGCCGCCCCGGCCCGTCGGCTGGTTCGAGGAGGGCGACGACCCCGAGCTGACGTTCGAGCGGATGAAGCGCTTCGCCGCCTTCCCGGCGATCTACAACGTCTCCGGGCAGCCGGCGGTGAACCTGCCGCTCTACTGGACCGAGGACGCGTTGCCGATCGGGGTCATGCTGGCCGGCCGTACCGGGGAGGAAGGGGTTTTGATCTCCTTGTCGGCCCAGGTCGAGGCGTACCGGGGCGGATTCTGGGGTGATCGGCGGCCCGAGGTCTGGTAACCCTGGAACCTTACAGATGGCCGCACAGAGGGCGAGGACGTTACAACCATGGCCATGCGCACCGTTCTCATCCAGACCGACACGGCTGTGGCGGCCGAGCTCAATCCCGGTGAATCCGCCACGTTCGGCCGCGGCGCAGACGACGTCCCGGTGGACATCGTGATCGCCGACCGGGCCGTGTCGCGCATGGCCGGGCGCATCACCGCCGTCGACGACTACTGGCTGATCGCCAACCTCACCACCGACCGCACCTACGTCGTCGAGAACCCCGAGGGCGGCGGCGAGTTCGTCAAGGTGCCGCCGCAGCGGATGGGCATGCCGGTGCCGTTCGAGTTCTCGCGGGTGATCCTTCCCGCCGAGCACGGCACGACCGGCTTTCTCGTCTTCGCCCCCGAGCACGTGTACGGCAAGGCCGCCACCGTCGCCGGATCGGGGGCGACCACCATGGGCGTCTTCCCGCTGGACCGGACCGCCAAGTACTTCCTCATCCTGGTCGCGCTCTGCGAGCCCCGGCTGCGCGACCCGTCCAGCACCGTGGTGCCGACGGTGCCGCAGCTCATCGAGCGGCTGTCGGGACACGGCCTGACCAGGAGCGGAGCCAACTTCCACATCGACTACCTGGCCAGGACGAAGCTGCGGGTGAAGCAGGCCGACGAGGGAGGCAAGGCCGACTGGCAGCGTGCCGCCCTGATCAACCTGGCGCTCCGCTTCAACCTGGTGATCGACACGGATCTGCGGCTGCTGCCTTAGCTCTTCTGGTACTCGCCCCGATATTTCATGATCAGGTCCACTCGCTCCTTCGTGAACGAAGGGATGCCCTTGGAGCGCTTCATCGGCTCCACGCCGGACAGGAAGAGCGCGGCCAGGTTGGCCGCCGGATCGCCCTTGATGTTGGAGATCTGCGGCCCGAGTGCGCAGAAGAAGCGGCCCATGGACTGCACGGACAGCTCCACGCTGTACGGCGGGCGCGGCTCGGGCTGGGCGAGACCGTACGGCTGCCAGTGCCGCAGCACTCTGGGGGTCCAGCGGGCGATGCCGAACTCGTCGTTCTCCTTGTCGGTCAGGTCGGGGTCGAAGTCGCTCATGACCTTCAGCACCGCCGCGATGAGCGCGGGCGAGAGGCCCTTGACGTCGGCGCACCAGGTTCCGGCCTCGACGATCATCTGGCGGTACTGCTGGGGCACCGGGGCGTCGTCGCGCAGGTCGTTGTGCGGCTGGGCCGCCGCGCTCGGGGTGGTGCCGCCGGTGCCGGGCGGCTGCTCGGGGCCGCCGCCGCGGGTCAGGATGACGGCCACGACCGCGCCCGCGAGCACCAGGGCCGTGCCGCCCGCCAGCAGCGCCTTGCCCGGTGGCGTACGCGGCTTGGCGGCCGTTTCCCCGGGCTTCGGCTCGGAGCCGTGGTCTGGTGGAGGGTCGGCGGCCACGTCCGGCTCGGTGCCGCGCAGGGCCGCGTCGAAGTCGGCCACGCTCCGCCAGCGCCGATCCGGGTCGGGGTCGATGGCCTTCATCACCGCCGCGCTGATCCGCTCGGGCACCTCGGGGCGCAGGCGGTGCGGCGCCAGCCGTACCGCGCCGGAGCCCGGAACCTGGCCCGTCAGCAGGTGATAGGCGAGGGCCCCCAGCCCGTGCACGTCGGCGCGCTCGTCGGGCGCGCCGTCGAGGCGCATCTGCTCGGGGGCCATGTAGCCGGGCGTGCCGGCGGCGATCGTGTGGCTCGTGGCATCGGCGAGCGCCCGCGCGACGCCGAGGTCGGCCACCATCGCCCGCTCGCCGCCGCCCGTCGCCGTGCGGAACAGCACGTTGGACGGCTTCAGGTCACGGTGCACGATGCCCAGTTGGTGGAGCTCGCCGACCCCGCCGGCGATCTCGGCGAGCAGCCGCAGTGTCTCCGGCACGGGCAGGGGTCCGTCCGCGAGGCGTCCGGCGAGTGTCCCCATGTCCGCATAGGTCATGACAAAGTACGGCCTGCCATCCGGAAGCTCGCCAATGTCATGAACCTGGACGATGTGCGGCGAGTCGGCCTGGCGCAGAAGCCTGGCCTCCTTGACGAAACGCTCCCGCACCGCGGGCTCCACCGACCAGTTCTCGGCGAGCACCTTGATGGCGACGTAAGACTGCAACTGGTCATCACGCGCCAGCCACACCGACGCGAAGGCGCCGGCACCGAGGGCACGCTCAACCGGGTAACGACCGATCGATTCTGGGGTGTCCACAGCAGTTTTGACCTCTTGTGGGGGATCTTGGTTCATGACTCTCTCATATGAGGTCTGGCCGGGCAGCCGAACCGGGATTACGGTCATGGTGTGAGCAGCGCGTGGCAGATCCTCGGCTTCCTCATCGGGGCCTCCCTCGGCATCTTCGTGCTGATCAGCCTGCTGGTCCTGGCGCCGGGGCGCGGCACCGCCCGCAGAGCGGCGGAAGGGCCGGTCTGGCTCGGCGGGCCGTCCAGAAGTGAGTCCGGCGTCAGCACCTCCGACCTGGTGCTGGCCGACCGGGCCGCCCACTGGGCGCAGACGCCGGATGTCGACTGGGTGGGCGCGGCCGAGACCGCGGAACCGGGCAGGAACATCGGCGGGGCGACGGCGGGATGGTGAGACGATGCGCGTACTGACCGCGGCCCAGGCCGACGACCTGCGCCAGGCCCTCCAGCTCGCCGAACGCCGCAGCGGGCTGCGCTTCGGCGTCTTCCTCGGCAGACCCGTCGGCGGGCGCCGCCACTTCGCCGAACGCCTGCACGCGGCGCTGGGCGACGACGCCGTCAACGGCGTGGTCGTCCTGGTGGACCTGGAGGGCAGGGCCCTGGAGATCGTGACCGGCGAGAGCGCCCGGCTGCGGCTGTCGGACGGGGCCTGCCGGCTGACCGCGATGTCGATGGCGACCGCGTTCAGCGTGGGCGATCTGGTCGGCGGTCTCCTGTACGGCATCGCCGCCCTGGGCGAACAGGCGACCGCCCGCCGCTGACCGATCCCCGGCCTCCCCTGAAACCCTCCAGGCTGTGCGCCTTCCCGGCTTCTCCTACAAAGGACATGTCAGGAAGTTCCACATAGATACGGGGGAGGAAGTCATGCTGTGGTTCGACGACGGCGTGGGCTGGGGCTGATCCCACGTCCATAGGAGGGTCCGATGGCGGAGAACAGCCTCGCCGGGCTGGTGAGCCCGCAGGCACAGGCGCTCTACGACCGGCTCACCTCCAGCGGCGCGCTGGAGCTGGACGTGGACGTCGACGGACAGGCCCCGGAGACCCTCGAACTGCTCTCGATGGGCGTCGCCTTCCGCGGAGGTGAGGGCGACGCCCTGCTCAGACCGGTCGGCATCGCCGCCGCCCTCCGCACGCTCCTCGACCGCGAACACGCCGAACTCACCGGCCGGCAGGCCCGCCTCGCCGCCGGCTGGCGCGCGCTCGCCGGCCGCTGGGGCGCCCAGGACGACCACTCCGCCTCGGCGCCGATCAGCGGCGTCCAGGTCATCCCGACGATGGCGGAGGCCGCCGCCAAGGCCGTGGAACTGTACGCCGCCGGGACCCGCCTCGTCCGCGCCGCCTTCACCGTCGCCTTCGAGACCGAGCCGACGCCGCACCGCCTCCTCCTCCCGCCCCCGGCCGCGCTGGAGGGCGGCGCCCGCTACCTCGGCCTGTACGACGCCGCCTACAGCAACGTCCCCTGGGGCCGGCGGCTGATGAGCGACTCGGCGGTGGCCGGTGAGACGGTACGGATGCGCAGAGCCATCCCCACCAAAATGATCCTGGTCGACGACGCGATGGCCCTGGTCGCCGCCACCGCGACCGGCCTGCCGGCCCTCCTCGTCACCTCGCCCGACCTGCTGAGGATGCTGGCGGACTGGTTCGACCTCATGTGGCGGGACTCGGTGGACGCCGAAGGCGAGGACATCCCCCTCACCAGGGCCCAGCGCCGGGTGGTGCTGCAACTGGCGGCGGGCAAGACGGACGAGCAGATCGCGCACGAGACGGGGATCAGCGTCCGCACGGTCCGGCGGCACATCGCAGTGGCCATGAGCGCCCTGGGCGCCGAAACCCGCTTCGCCGCCGGTGTGGCGGCCAGCCGTAAGGGCTGGATCTGACGTCCGGTGTACGGCACGGCCCCTCTCTCGCCGCCGGAACCCACCACCCGCGCACCCCGACCGGACTCCGAAGAATGCCGAGGGTCGGCGCGCACGCCCGGACCAGCCGGAGGCACCGCGCGACCGGGATGGGCGGCGCGGAGTCCGCACAGGCTTTCGAAAATTGTCGGTGCCAGGAGCTAGTGTTTGGGTATGGGTATCGATGTGAAGTCTCACACCCGCCCGCTGACGACCGCCGAAATCGCCGCCCTCGCCCTCTCCCTCGCGCACCTGGGAGCCGGCCCGCAGGCCGTCACCGCCCGGCGCGGCCTGCGCAACGTCTTCGAGCACCTCGACCTCGACGACGACGTCATCGCCACCACCCTGGCCACGCTCACCGATCCCCTGCCCTCCGACGTGGCCTCCCGCGCCCGCGTCATCGCCGACGCGATCACCAGCCGCCTCATGATCCGCCTGCACTACCAGGACGCCTCCGGCCACGTGACGATCCGCGACGTGGAGCCGGTGACCTGCCTGGTCCACCGGGAGTACTGGTACCTCGTGGGAGTGTGCCGGATGCGGCGCGGCATCCGGGCGTTCAGGTTCGACCGCGTCCTGGCCGTCGAACCCACGCTCACCCCGTCCCGCCCCCACCTGGCCGACCGCTTCCTCCCGTTCCAGCGCCGCAAGGTCGCCTGACCCCAGCCCGTGGGGGCCCCGCCACCCCCCCCCCCGGGGCCCCCGGGGGATACTGGGGGGTGGGTGTCCGACACCCCCCCCCGGGGGTGGGGTGGG
>NZ_JBHYJD010000080.1:34482-34980 GCF_042740555.1 Nonomuraea sp. NPDC059007
CACCCTCACCACCCACCACCCGAAAACCCCCTTTTCCGGGGGTCTGGGGGGATGGTTTTTTTGAATAGCACACCCCCCCCCCCCCGCCGGGGGGCCCCCCCCACCCCCCCCGCGGGGCCACCACGGGGAATCTTGGGGGTTGGGTGACCTACTCCGCCCACGGTCGTTGGCGTGGTGGCTGGCAGGCTCGCGCTCATGCGCGTTCGGGGGATCTCGCTCATCACCGCCTTCACGGTCACCATGGCCGCCTGTTCCGGCGTGGAGACCAACCCCCCGGCAGCCGCCCACCAGCCCACGGCGCCCGGCGACACGATCGCCGCGGGCTTCGAGCCGGCGTTCCGGTGGCCGCCGACGGGCTTGGTGCCCGGGTCACCGGCCGACCTGACGACCGCGTCTCTCACAGGCCTTGCGGCCGTGGCGCCCGCCGCGGGGGGCCGCCGCGCCCCCGCCGGCCCCTGCCGCCCCCAGAGCGACCACAACCCAAATAAAAACACAAAC